>NZ_JBFBFU010000013.1:67871-238457 GCF_040684355.1 Kitasatospora sp. NPDC091276
GGCGACGGCGGTGGTCGACGGCCGCCCACTGGCGGTCACCGGCGGCGACGACGGCACGGTGCGGACCTGGGACCTGACCACCGGCGACCAGGTCGGCGAGCCCCTGACCGGCCACACCGGCGACGTGAACACGGTGGCGACGGCGGTGGTCGACGGCCGCCCACTGGCGGTCACCGGCGGCGACGACGGCACGGTGCGGACCTGGGACCTGACCACCGGCGACCAGGTCGGGCCGGAGCTGGTGTTCCCGCTGCCGGTCTGCGCGGTGGCCGTGGTGCCGGATGGCCGGTTGGTGGTGGGCTTCGGCTGGGAGGTCGCGGTGTTGTCCCGCCGTTGACCGGGCCCCGCACGAACGTCTCGCCGCCGGACGGCGGTGGCGGCCCGCGGTCAGTCCGCGCCGGGCGGGAGCCAGTGCAGGGCGAACCAGAGCTCCATCCGGACCTCCGCGTCGCCGAGGTCGACGGCGAGCAACTCGCCGACCCGGGCGATGCGTTGGCGCACGGTGTTGCGGTGGAGCTGGAGCGCCGCCGCGGTGCGGTCCCAGCTGCCGTGCAGGGCGAGCCAGGTGCGCAGGGTCTCCCGGAGCACGGCCGGCCCGGGGGTGCCCGCGGCGGCCAGCGGGGCGAAGGTGCTGCGGGCGTGGGCGGCGGCGTCCTCGGGGGCGACCAGGGTGTGGACGCTCGGCCCGACGGCCTCGCGGTGGTGGACGGCGGCGGCACCGGTGGCCAGCGCGTGACGCAGGGCCCGGTCGGCCTGGGCGTCGGCGGTCCTCAGTTCCGCCGTGGGGGCGGGCGCGCTGACGCCGAGCGTCCAGCCGAGCCGGGCGGCGGAGTCGGTGTCCACGACCCGGTCCGGAGCCGCCGAGCCGGGCAGCAGCGCCCGCAGCCGGGTCCCGTCCAGGTTCAGGTGCGGTGTGCCGAGGGCGGTGCCGAGGGCGGCGAGTTGGACGGCCTCCCCGCCGCCGCCCGCCCGGCCGGTCAGCCGGCCGTGCACGACCACCCAGGCCCCGTCGGGCGGCAGCAGGGCGGCCGCCGCCTCCTCCGGTGCGGCGCCGAGCAGCAGCCGCACCAGGGCTCCGGCGCTGCGGGCGTCCGTGCCGAGCGCGTGCCGCGGGCTGGTGAGCAGCGAGAGCAGTACCACGGCCACCCCGGCCACGGACCGGTGGACGGCGGTCGGCGGCTCCTCGGCGGCGGTGACGAGCGTGAGCGGGCCGCCGGAACCGTCCGAGCCGGGCAGGGTCCGCACGGTCAGGTGCCGCCCGGCGTAGTGCTGGGCGGCGGCGGTCGGCGGCTGGGCGCGGCCCGCTGCGCGCGCGGTGGTCCGTTCCGCGAGGGCGCGCAGTTCGGCCGGGACCGGTACGGGCGGGCGCGCTCCGGCGCTGAACAGTTCGACGCCGCGTCCGTCCAGCAGCGCCGTCCAACCGCCCAGGTGCACGGCGAGTTGCTGGACGACCGCGCGCAGCGCGTCGGGGCGGGCGGCCGCGGAGGCGAGTGCGGACTGGGCTTCGGAGATCTGCCGCAGGCCGCGGTGGGCGGCTTCGGCCATCGCCGAGTAGGCGGCCCGGCCGACGGCGACGAACGGGGTGCCGTCGGGCACCCGTAGCAGGGGCAGGCCGTGCCGGTCGCAGGCGGCGACCAGGTCGGCCGGCACCTCGTCGTAGACCGGTGCGACGCCGAAGCCGAGTGCGGCGGCGCCCGCTTCGACGACGCAGCGTACGTAGGCGTCGATGCCCTCGGCGTCCTTCGGGAGGCGGACTCCGGCGGTGAGCAGCAGTTCGCCGCCGAGCAGGTAGGGGCCGGGGTTCTCGACCTCGGTGGTGCCGACGGTGCCGATCAGCCGGTCGTCGAGCGGTCCGGCGATCTGGCGCAGTCCGAGCGCGGGGTCGGCGAGCAGGACGGTCAACGGGACGGCGGGGCTGCCGGAGGCGGGAGCGGGGGCTGGGTTGGGCACGCCGGCGGCCTTTCGTCGGAGGTTTTGCACATCTGATCCCACGATATTGGATGAAACCGATACTTCTGCAGGCCAGGTGGGGCGGTTTAGGTTCAGCGCACGGCGTTTTCCTTCGGGCGCCCCCGGCTCGTCCCCCCGCTCCCCGCCCTTCCTGTGAGCCCTGCCAGTCCCGCCCGTCGCCTGCCTGTTCCCCCACCCACAGCCCTGGCCCGGCCCGCTCCCCCCAGCGCGTCCGGCCGGATCGGAGGACCACCCCATGACCCTCGACTACGTCGTGATGATCGGCTATCTGTTGGGCATCGTCGGCGTCGGCTGGTGGGGCAAGCGGCGCGCCTCCTCGAAGGCGGACTTCCTCGTCGCGGGCCGCCGTCTGGGCCCGGTGCTGTACACGGGGACGATGGCCGCCGTCGTCCTCGGCGGCGCGTCCACCATCGGCGGCGTGCGGCTCGGCTACTCCTACGGCCTGTCGGGCGCCTGGATGGTGTTCGCGATCGGGCTCGGCCTGCTGGCGCTGAGCATCCTCTTCTCCGCCCGGATCGCCCGGCTGCGGGTGTACACCGTGGCCGAGATGCTGTCGCTGCGCTACGGCGGGGCGGCGAGCGTGATCTCCGGCGTGGTCATGTGGGTCTACACCCTGATGCTGGCGGTGACCTCGACGATCGCCTACGCCAGCGTCTTCGACGTGCTGTTCGACGTGCCCCGCTGGGCGGCCGTGGTGATCGGCGGCACCATCGTGGTCGGCTACTCGGCGCTCGGAGGCATGTGGTCGATCACCCTCACCGACATGGTGCAGTTCGTGGTGAAGAGCATCGGGGTCCTGTTCCTGCTGCTGCCGGTCGCCGTCGTGAAGGCCGGCGGCCTCGCCCGGCTGAAGGCCGAACTGCCCTCCGGCTACTTCTCGTTCGGCTCGATCGGTGGCGACACCATCTTCACCTACGTGCTGATCTACACCTTCGGCATGCTGATCGGCCAGGACATCTGGCAGCGGGTGTTCACCGCCCGCACCGACCGGGTGGCCACGTACGGCGGCACGGTGGCCGGCGCCTACTGCCTGGCGTACGCCGTCGCCGGCGCGGTGATCGGGATGGCCACCAAGGCGCTCTACCCCCAACTGGCCAGCCCTGACAGTGCGTTCGCGACCATCGTGAAGAGCACGCTGCCGGCCGGGGTGCGCGGCCTGGTCCTGGCGGCGGCGCTGTCGGCGATGATGTCGACCGCGAGCGGCGCGCTGATCGCCTCCGCCACCGTGGCCAACAACGACATCTGGGCCCGGGTACGCACGCTCGTCGGCCGGGGAGGGCCAGGCGCCGCGGCCACGGACCATGACGAGGTGCGGTCCAACCGGCTGGCGATCGTGGCTCTCGGAGTGCTGTCGATCGGCGTCGCCTGCGTACTGGACGACGTGATCTCGGCGCTCACCGTCGCGTACAACCTGTTGGTCGGCGGTCTGCTGGTGCCGATCCTGGGCGGGCTGGTCTGGCGGCGCGGCAACCTGCCGGGCGCGCTCGCCGCGATGATCGCGGGCGGCGGCACCGTGATCGCGTTGATGGCCGCCAAGGGTGTCCTCGCCAACGAGCCGATCTACTTCGGCCTCGCCGTGAGCCTGGTCGCCTACCTGGCCGTCAGCCTGGCCACCCGCCCGACCGATGCCACCGTGCTGGAGCACTGGCGCGGCCGGCTCGCCGGGCAGGCCGCGACCCCGGCCGCTCCCGCCGCCACCGCCCCGGCCGCCGCGCTCTGAGAGGAAGCCTCATGGGCCTGCCCACCGCACCGACCGTCACGTCCGCACCGACCGCACCGACCGTCACGTCCGGGCCACCCGCCCCGCTCGGACCGTCCGGACCGACGGCGCCGCCCGCACCGACCGAGGCCCGGTTGCGCCGCGAACTCGCCGCCGTGTACCGGCTGGTCGCCCACCTCCGGATGACCGACCTGATCTTCACCCACATCTCGGTCCGCGTCCCCGGCCCCGAGCAGCACTTCCTGATCAACCCGTACGGCCTGCTGTTCGAGGAGATCACCGCCTCCGACCTGGTCAAGATCGACCTGGCCGGGAACCCGGTGGAGCCGACCCCCCATCCGGTCAACCCGGCCGGCTTCGTGATCCACAGCGCCGTCCACGCGGCCCGCCAGGACGCCCACTGCGTGCTGCACACGCACACCCGGGCGGGCTGCGCGGTCGCCGCCCAGCGGGACGGGCTGCTACCCCTCAACCAGATCTCGATGGAGTTCCACGACCGGGTCGGCTACCACGACTACGAGGGCGTCGCGCTCAACCTGGCCGAGCAGGAGCGACTGGTCGCCGACCTCGGCGGGCACCCGGCGCTGATCCTGCGCAACCACGGCCTGCTGACCGTCGGCCGCACCCCGGGCGAGGCCTTCCTGCGGATGTACTACCTGGACAAGGCCTGCGAGATCCAGATCGCCGCCCAGGCCGGCGGCGGCCCGCTCGTCCTGCCGTCCCGCGAGACCGCCGAGCTCACCGCCCGCCAGCTGACCGGCCAGGAGCACGGATCCGACCTCCAGGACGACCGGGCCGCCGAACTGGCCTGGGCCGCCCTCCTGCGCCTCGCCGACCGGATCGCCCCCGACCACGCGAACTGACCCCGTCGACCCGGCGCGACCCCCGCCCGCCGACGCCCCGACGCCGACGCCCCGACCGCGGCTCCCCGACGCCGACTCCCCGACAACGCCCCGACAGCGCCCCGCCCGACCGACTCCAGGAGCTGCCATGAGCACCGCCCCCGACCCCCACGCCCCCCACAGCCCCCTCGGCCCCACCGACTCCTCCCGCGTACCGCGCTACGCCGGGCCCGCCACCTTCGCCCGCCTGCCCCGGATCGACCAGGTCCCGCGCGCGGACGTCGCGGTCGTCGGCGTGCCCTTCGACACCGGCGTCTCCTACCGGCCCGGCGCCCGCTTCGGCGGCAACGCGATCCGCGAGGCCAGCCGGCTGCTGCGCCCCTACAACCCGGCCCAGGGCGCCTCGCCGTTCGCACTCGCCCAGGTCGCCGACGCCGGGGACATCGCCGCCAATCCGTTCGACATCCACGAGGCGGTCGACACCGTCGAGGCAGCCGCCGGCGAACTGCTGGACACCGGCGCCCGGCTGATGACCCTCGGCGGCGACCACACCATCGCGCTCCCGCTGCTGCGCGCCGTGGCCCGTCGACACGGGCCGGTCGCGCTGCTGCACTTCGACGCCCACCTGGACACCTGGGACACCTACTTCGGCGCCGAGTACACCCACGGCACACCGTTCCGCCGGGCCGTCGAGGAGGGAATCCTGGACACCTCCGCCCTCTCCCACGTCGGCACCCGCGGGCCGCTCTACGGCAAGCAGGACCTCACCGACGACGAGAAGCTCGGCTTCGGCATCGTCACCTCCGCCGACGTCCTGCGGCGCGGCGTGGACGAGGTCGCCCAACAGCTGCGCGAGCGGGTCGGCGACCGCCCCCTGTACATCTCCATCGACATCGACGTGCTCGACCCGGCGCACGCCCCCGGCACCGGCACCCCCGAGGCCGGCGGACTCACCTCGCGCGAGCTGCTGGAGATCCTGCGCGGCCTGAGCGGCTGCCACCTGGTCTCCGCCGACGTGGTCGAGGTCGCACCCGCCTACGACCACGCCGAGATCACCGCCGTGGCCGCCTCGCACACCGCCTACGAGCTGACGACGTTGATGGCCCGCCAGATCGCGGGCGAACGGACGGAGCAGGGTCCGCGAGCCGGTGCGGGCGGCCGCCCGGACGGCCGCGCCGGCGCCCGTACCGACGCCCGTACGGACGCCCGTACGGAGTCCCACGACGCCACCGGCGAGGTGCGCGCATGACGCACCTCCGCAACGGCGGCGACCTGGTGGTCGAGTCACTCGCCACGCTCGGCGCCCGCTGCGTCTTCGGCCTGCCCGGCCAGCACGCCCTCGGCCTGTTCGACGCGCTGCGCCGCTCCGACCTGCGTTACGTGGGACTGCGGGTGGAGAACAACGCCGGCTTCGCCGCCGACGGCTACGCCCGCACCGCCGGGACGGTGGCCCCGCTGTTCCTGTCCACCGGGCCCGGCGCGCTCACCTCGCTGGCCGCGCTCCAGGAGGCCGCCGCCGCCTCGGTGCCGGTGCTCGCCGTCTCCAGCCAGATCCCCTCGGCCGGACTGGGTGGACGGCGGCGCGGCTACCTGCACGAACTCGTCGACCAGCAGGCCAGCTTCCGCGACGTGGTGAAGTCCGTGCACACCGCCCGCACCCCCGCACAGATCCCCTCCGCGCTGGCCGCCGCCTGGGAGTCGGCGCTGAGCGCGCCGTACGGGCCGGTGTGGGTGGAGATCCCGCAGGACGTCCTGCTCGCGCCGGTGACCGTACCCCCGGTCACCGGGCTGCGCGCCGAACCCCGGCCGCCGGTCCCCCGCCCGGAGCTGGTCGCCGAGGCCGCGGTGCTGCTGGCCGAGGCCGAACGCCCGGTGATCCTGGCCGGAGGCGGCGTGGTCCGGGCCGGAGCCAGTGACGAACTGCTGCGGCTGGCCGAGCTGTTGCGGGCCCCGGTGGCCTGCACCTTCGGCGCCAAGGGGGCCTTCCCCTGGGAGCACCCGCTGTCGCTGCGGTCCTGGCTGGAGGACCGCCACACCACCGACCTGCTGGAGGACGCCGACGTCCTGCTCGTCGTCGGCTCCGGCCTGGGCGAACTGTCCAGCAACTACCACACCCTGGCGCCGCGCGGCCGGATCATCCAGATCGAGGCCGACGCGGGCAAGCTGGAGGCCAACCACCCGGCCTTCGGCATCCACGCCGACGCCCGCCTCGCCCTGGCCGCCCTCTCCGACTCGGTACCGGCCGCCACAGCGGACGGACGGGCCGAGGCGGTGACCGCCGAACTGCTCAAGCGCGTCCAGGAGCGGATCGACGGCCAGGGGCTGGAACTCGAACAGGACTTGCTGGCATCCGTTCGCCACGCGCTACCGGACGACTCCCCGGTCTTCTTCGACATGACGATCCTCGGCTACTGGGCCTGGTCCGCCTTCGACGCCCGCCGCCCCGGAGCGATGCACTCCGCCCAGGGCGCCGGCGGCCTCGGCTACGGCTACCCCGCCGCACTGGGCGCCGCCGTGGCCACGGGCGGCCGCCCGGTCCTCGCCGTCTCCGGCGACGGCGGCGCGATGTACTCGCTCGCCGAACTCGCCACCGCCCGCCAACTCGGCCTCAACGTCACCTGGCTGATCATCGACGACGGCGGCTACGGCATCCTGCGCGAGTACATGACGGGCGCCTTCGGCGAGGCCACCGCCACCGAACTGGCCCGCCCGGACTTCGTCCGCCTGGCCGAGTCCTTCGGCGTCCCGGCCGCCTTCACCACGCCCGACGACCTCGCACGGGATCTGGCCGCCGCACTCGCCGCCCCGGGCCCCAACGTGCTGGTCCTGCCCGCCCTGCTGCGGATGTTCGCGCCCACCCACCTGGACGCCTGAACCACGGGGGGAGCGCGACGGCCCGGCCTTGCCCGCGCCCGGCGTGCTCCCCCCGTCGACCTGATCGCACACCACCACGTACCCGGACCGTCCGGCACCGTTTCGCCGCCCCTTGGATAGGCTGCCGCAATGGCCCTCGACTCCCCCCGGCTGCTGCGCGCCGACGCCGCCCGCAACGCGGAAAAGATCATCCGGGCTGCCCGGGAGGTCTTCACCGAACAAGGCCCCGACGCCCTCCTCGACGACGTGGCCCGCCGGGCCGGCGTCGCAGCCGCCACGCTCTTCCGCCGTTTCCCCGACAAGGCCGCGCTGCTGCGGGCCGTACTCAACGAGCGCTTCGCCGAGAACGTCCGCCCCGTCATCCAGGCTGCCGCCCACGACCCCGACCCCGCCTCCGGACTGGCCCGCGTGCTGGAAGCGGCACTGGAATCAGTGGCCGGCGACTACAACGTGCTGGCCGCCGCCCGCTCCGCCGGCGTCCTGACCCCGGCGACCGGGCAGGAGTTCTTCGCCGCCCTCGACGCCCTCCTGGCGCGCGGTCAGCACGCAGGTGTGATCCGCGCCGACCTCGTACCCGACGACCTGCACCGCATCGTCGTCATGCTGGTCTCCGTACTGTGGACGATGGAACCCCACGAGAACGGCTGGCGCCGCTACCTGGCCCTCACCCTCGACAGCCTCACCCCCACCGGGGCCCGCCCGCTGCCCTGCCCCGCCCCCGCACTGCACACCCGCACACCCTGACACCGAGGCGGGTGCCGGCCGCCCTCGCGCGGTGGGGGCGGCCGACACCACTGACCGCTAGCGCGCCGGGTGCACCTTGATCGCCGAGGCCGGGCACATGGCGGCCGCCTGGCGGGCCAGTTCCGCCGCCCGTGCGCCGGGCTCGACGGCGAGCACGACGACCTGACCGGCCTCGTCCTGGTCGAACACCAGCGGCGCGGTCACCGCGCACTGCCCCGACGACACGCACCGCGAGGTGTCCGCCTCCACCCGCGCGACCGGCCGCTCGCGCGGCTGCTCCCCGTTCACCACAGGACCGGGACCTCGCTGAGGCCGCCCGCCAGCCGTTCGGCGTGGTCGCGCAGGCTCCGCGCGTCCACCGCCAGCCGCAGGCCGGGGAAGCGCCGGAACAGCGCGGTCAGCGCGACCTGCATCTCGGTGCGTGCCAGCACGTTGCCGATGCAGTAGTGACCGCCGTGCCCGAAGGCCAGGTGCGCGTTGGGGGAACGCGACGGGTCGAAGGTGTCCGGCTCCTCGAACACCCTCCCGTCCCGGTTCGCGGCGTTGATCGCCACCAGCACCGCCTCGCCCCGCGCGATCGCGGCCCCCGCGACGGTGACGTCCTCGCGGGCGTAGCGGGTCAGGCCCAGGCCACCGGGCGAGGCCATCCGCAGGACCTCCTCCACGGTGGCGCGGGCCAGCGTCTCGGGCTCGGCGGCGAAGCGGTCCCGCCGGCCGGTGTCGCTCAGCAGGAACAGGACGCCCAGGTCGATCCGGGCCGACGTCGTCTCGTGGCCGGCGAACAGCAGCCCCACCGCCAGCCGGGTCATCTCCCCCTCGGTGAACGAGGGGTCCTCCGCCTGCACGGCCAGGATGTCGCTGATCACGTCCTGCCCCGGCTTCTTCCGCTTCTCCTCGGCGATGCCGGCCACGTACGCCTCGAACTCGGCCATGGCCGCGGCGCCGTCGGCCCCGCCGTACAGCGCGGCGATCCGCTCCGACCAGCCGCGCAGCAGGCCCCGGTCCGCGACCGGCACACCCAGCAGCTCGCAGATCACCATCACCGGCAACGGGAACGACAGGTGGTCGTGCAGGTTGACGGCGCGTTCCGGCTCCCGTGAGCGCTCCTCCTCCATCGCGTCCAGGCAGGATGCGGCGAGCTCCCCGATCCGCTCGCCCAGCCGGCGCATCCGCGGCGCGCTGAACGCGGGCGCCAGCATCCGCCGCATCCGCGTGTGCTCGCGGTCCTCCTCCTCGGGCGTGGGGGCGGGGCGCGTGTGCAGCGCCGACTCCGAGATCCTCGGCGCGCCCTCGGAATCGGGGCGCAGCCGGGAGAACCGGGCGTCGCTCAGAACCTCCCGGGCCTCCTCGTACCGGGTCACCAGCCAGGCCGGGTCGCCAGCGGGTGTCGTCACCCTCGTGATCGGACCTTCCTCGCGCAGACGCGCGAACAGCGGCGCCAGGTCCAGGGCGTCGGGGCGCTCGAAGGGTAACTGCGGTGCGGGGGCGGTCATGGTGGTCTCCTCACCGGCCAAAGGCCACAAGAGCAGCGAACGCTTGGCAGAACCGCCCTCTCCTGCACGTCCGGACCAGGGCGGATGAGCGGCGTCCCGGCCCAACAAGTGAGAGTCAGCTCTCTCTTCTCTCGGGAGCGTAACACCGTCGGCACGCACAGTCAGCCACCCGGCGAAATCGGCCCGTCCGGTGACCGGGCGGGGCCCCGGCTCGGTGAAGAACACCTGCGGCACGGCCCCCTCGGGGCATCAGCCGCGCCCGCACGCCGTCCGCATCTGCCGGTCCTCGGCCGATCGCAGGACCGCCGGGCCACGCGGTCGCGTACGCTCGCCCGGGTGCCGCGAAGGTGTGGGGCGGCGGCCGGGTCGGGAGGCAGGGGGTGGCGGGTGTTGTCGGATCGCGCGCGGGCCGAATCGGTCCTCAAGGACGCGGCTGCCACCTGTGAGGCGCACCTGCGGCGCTGGGTCGGACAGTTGGAGGGCGCGGTCGGCCAGGTGGCGGCCTACCAGTTCGGATGGACCCGCGACGGATCCCCTCACCCGCGGCACGGCGGCAAGAACGTTCGAGCGGCCCTGGCACTGGGCTGCGCCCGGGCGGTGGGAGGGGACCCGCAGCGGGCGGTGCCCGCCGCCGTGGTGGTGGAGATGGTGCACAACCTGTCGCTGCTGTACGACGACGTCCTGGACGGCGACGCGCTCCGTCGCCACCGGGCCTCCGCCTGGGAGGTGTTCGGGCCGGGCGCGGCGACCCGGTCGGCCGACGCACTGCTGATGCTGGCGTTCGAGGTGCTCGCAGGCCCCGACGGCGAAGCATGCGCCGGTGAAGCCGTCGCCGGTGAAGCGTCGACGGCCCTGCTGGACACGCTCATCCAGCTCGCGGTCGGTGAGAGCCTGGACGTGCTGTTCGAGGCCGCGCCCCGCGTCGAGCTGTCCGAGTGCCTGGAGATGGTGTCGGGCAAGACGGCGTCGCTGATCTCCTGCGCCTGTCGGCTGGGCGCCCTCTACGGCGGCGGCGGGCCGGCGCAGGTCGAGACCCTGGCCGCGTTCGGACACGACCTGGGCATGGCGTTCCAGCTGGTGGACGACCTGCTGGGGATCTGGGGCGACGAAGCGGTCACGGGCAAACCGGTCTTCGCGGACCTGCGGGCCCGCAAGCTCTCGGTGCCGGTGGTGGCCGCGATGGCCTCGAACACCGTGGCGGGCGACGAACTGGCCCGCCGCTACGCGCTGTCGGCCGGCCCTGGCCGGGCCGGGGAGGCGGAGCTGGCCCGGCTGGTGGAGGAGGCCGGCGGCCGGCGCTGGACGGCGGAGCGCGCCGCCGAGCACGCGGACGGGGCCCGACGCCGTCTGCGGAGCCTCGCCGACGGCCCCGGCGCGGTGGCCGGTGCCGTCGCCGACCTCGACGCGCTCTGCGAACTGATCGTCAACCGGTCGCACTGAACCGGTCGCCCCCTGCGCGGGAGGACCAGGGCGCCGGGGTGTCGAGGATGTGCGCACGACCCTGCCGGTAGAGCGCGGCGTCCACCTCCTTCAGGCGGCGCAGTTCCTGCGGCTCGTACAGGGCATGGACCACGGCCGGCTCGGCGCCGTGCCCGGCGGCCTCCAGCAGCGCGTTCGCCGCCGCCCGGCCGCTCTGGTTCGCGCCCTCCATGGTGGCCAGGTTCACCGGGCAGCGGACGAAGTCCCCGGCCATGAACAGGTTCACCGCGGCCGTTCGCGCCCGCGGGCGCAGCGTCCAGGAGCCGGTGGTGTTGATCAGCAGGGCCTCGTCGTTGGTGGCGGGACCGGGGCCGTCGAGGTTCTTGACGGCCGGGTCCAGGTGCCAGGAGTGGAGCAGGCCGTCGTGGAGGGTCCGGCGGCGGCCGTCGTTGAGGGCGTCGGCGAGCTGGGCCCAGACCTCGGCGACGACCTCGGCCCGGGTGCAGTCGCGGGCCGGCTTGCCGTAGAGGATTCCGGGGGTGTCCCAGGAGGAGATGTCGACCGACAGGCAGTCGGCCACCGTCCCGTCGCCGTAGGTGGCGCGGAAGTCGGTGTCCCAGAACTGCGCCTGGCTGATGGAGGTCAGGGCCCACGGGGAGTCCTGGTAGATGACGTGGCCGCGGGTGATCGGGGTGGGCTCGGTGAGGTAGAACTGCAGGCCGACCATCCAGTCGGTGCGCAGGTCCGCCGTCTTCTTCAGCTCCGGGTCCGCCTCGGCCAGGCCGCGCTCCAGCAGCGTCCCGATCCGGTCGACCGGGAGCGCGCACACGTACCAGTCGGCGACCGCTTCCCGCCGGCGGCCGCCCGGGCCGCGCAGGACGGCGCCGACGACAACGCGGCCCCGCACCGTCAGGCGCTCCACCTGCCAACCGAGTTCGAGCCGCACCCCCAGCCGCTCCAGGTGCCGCACCCAGGGGTCGATCCAGGCGGTGCTGGTCGGGGCGTTCAGGACCCGGTCGGCTGCCTGGGCCTCGCCCCGGCCGAGGAAGCCGTAGCCGAAGGCCTCCAGGAACCCCCCGACGGTGTGCGCGCTGCACACCTCCGCCCTGGCCGCCACGACCGTACGGGTCGCCCCGACGACGCACACCTTCCGGTACTCCTCGGAGGCTCCGTCGGCGGCGGTGAAGTCCCACCACGACATCTGCTCCCACTGCCCCAGCCGCCGCTGCGCGCTGCTGGTCATGTAGACGAGCAGCCGGTTGGCGAAGTACAGCAGTTCCTCGTTCAGCTCTCCCCCGGCGCCCAGCTTCATGCCCCGGGCCCGCAGGATCTGCAGGGGCGTCCTCGGACCGGCGGCCAGGGACACGTCGGAGACCGTCTCCCCGATCCTCCCCGACCGGGCGGACAGCATCTGCGGTGCCTCCCGCAGGTTGCCTTCCACGCCCGAGGGCGATCCCGGGAGGGGGATCCGCCGCATCGTGTCCGGCAGGCTCCGGTAGAAGCCGGGGAAGAACCGGAACCCGTGCTCGCTGGGCAGGTCGAGCCGCCCGCCGGTACCCGTCCCCGGAACCGAGGCACTACGGGCCTTCCCTCCCCACCCCGAGGGCTCCACCACGGTCACCTCGAAGCCGCGCTCCGCCAGCTCCATGGCCGCCGTCAGCCCGGCCACCCCACCGCCCAACACCGTGACCGTCCGGCCCGAACGCCCCGACACCGCACGCCCCTCCCCCGGCCCACGGCCGCCCGCCCGTCCTACCTGTCCCACCCGATCCGTACGGGAACGATAGAGCAGGTCGTGGCCGTCACCCCGGCGAAGCCCGTCCCCGCGACCCCCTGCACCCCGCGGCCTCGTTGTCGGCCCGAGCCGCCGGGCCGGCATCGACCTCGGCATGTGGATCGACACGCAGGGCCGCACCCGCTACAGCGGGTCGGCCGGCTACGGCCACGGGTAGCCGACCTGCTCCGGCTGGTAGCCGCCGCAGAGCTCGGCGGTGGCACGGGGATCGCCTGCGGTCAACTGCGCTTCAAGGTGCTCGGCCTGGTCCGACGGGTCGTCCGCGGAGATCGGGAGGGTCATCAGGAACTGGGCCCAAGGCAGATCCGTATCGTCCCGGCCAGGGGGATGCCTCAGGACGACGTCGATCCGACCGGGTTCCCCTCGGAAGGCCCAGACGGCCTCCAACTCGCACTCCCACCTGGCGAGCCAGTCCTCGCGTCCCCTCAGCCCCGCCTCCAGCAGCGTCGCGACCACTGCTGCCGGCCACTCCCAGCTGCGGTCCCCTTCGGCTCGCAGGACCTCGGCCTCGTACTGATCCGCGGCGAACCGAAACTCCGGCAGGTCGAAGCCCCGCTCGGCCGGGTCGCGCCAGCCCGCCCAGACGACATGCTCCTCGTCGCGCGTGACCGTGACGTACAGAGCACTGCAGCACCGCTCGAAGCCGCATCCGGATCGAGCGAGCCGAACCTCATGGGGCGTTCCAGTGGCATGCAACGGCCCGCCCCGGCCCAGGAGATACCGGGGGCCTGATCCCACGAACGGGGGGCCGCTTGATTCCCTGTTACGGAGGGACAGGGCGGCCAGGAGATCCCGGCCGCTGACGAACGGGCGGACCTCCACGCCTCCCTCGCCGGGCGGCGGGCAGACGATGCTCAGGCTGAGAAGGTCCGGTTCTATGGCCATCGGCAAAGGATCGCGGAGCCGGCCGCGGCTGTCATGTGAATGTGCGTGGCCGCCGCTCAGGGCGGTGGTTCGGGCCGCTCCTGGGCACGCCGGCCTCCGGACACCCCACCCTCAGGAGGCGGGCCGACACCGCCACGTCCAGATCGCGTGGTGCCGGTCCGGCCCGAGTGGGTGTGTCGGCGAGGCGGTCGAGTAACCGGTGCATGGCTGACTGGCCGTCCTCGACGGCTGCCTGCTCGTCGTCGGTCAGCGGGATGGACACGACCATCTTCCGCAAGTCACCTTCGGCTTGCAGGAGTTGAGATCTCGTGGATTTCTTTGGGCTGTCCACGGGGAACGGAGGCCGTCGCCCGGGGGACGCCGGACGCGCCGTCGCCGAGCAGGCGCTCGGAGCGCTGCGACGGTGTCCCCGCCGCGCCGCCCCGGTCAGCGTCCGGCCGGGGCTGCCTGCACGATGGGCCAACGGGGGCCGCCCGGGCCGCCCTGCCATGCCCACTGCTCCTCAGGGGTGACGGTGATCCCGTAGTCGTAGCGGTCCGGCCGGCCGAGTTCCTCCCACCGGGTCCAGGCGGCGACCACCTCGTCCCCGAGGCGGCGCGGTCCGCCCTGAAGAAGCAGCGGCGCCTCGCCGTCGCCGCGCGCGGTCACCGTCGCCCACGACCGGGTGCCGTCGTGGATCCAGGCGTTGAGGCCGTCGTCGTCCCGGGCGGTGAGCACCACAGCGTCCGGCACGGCCACCCGCAGGGCGAACCGCAGGTCCCAGTCGTCCAGCAGTTGCGAGTCACGGTCCAGCGCCTGGCGGGTCTCGGGCTCGGTACCGCCGCGCACCTGCGCGAAGGCGGCGCTGCCGGTGCTCGGCTGTGCCGGGCCGTGCCGGTCGCCCATGAACTGGGCCAGGCCCTGGACCCATCCTGTGGCGGACCGTCCGTCGTCGGCCACGGTCAGGGCGACGTGGCCCAGCCGCCCCCAGGGATAGACGATCCGTCCGCCCGGCCGTACCGCCGCCACCCAGGACCAGGGGACGGTCTCCACGGCGTAGGTGGCGTGGAGCCGGTCGACCGGGACGCCGCCGGGCGGGCCGCTGCGGGTGCCGTTGCCCAGGGTGACCTCGGCGTCGAGTCCGGCGGCCGCGAGGCGGGCGCGCGCGGATTCGGCCAGGTGCCCGTCCACCTCGGTGGTCACGACCAGGCCGGGCCCGGCCCGCCAGGCGGCCAGCGCCGCCGTCCAGCCCTGGCCGGTGCCGACGTCCCACACCCGGTGCCCCGGTTCCACCCTGAGGCTGTCCAGCATGTCCGCCACCACCGAGGGCGCGGACAGCGACGAGGACGGCCGGCCGCCGTCGAGCTGGGTGACGGCCGCGGAGTAGACGCCGGAGTACAGCTCGGCCGCCCAGCCGTCCGGATCCGCCGAGCGGTCGAGCGGCACGTAGGCCCGGTTGTCCCACCGCCACAGCCGGTCCGGCGCGAACGCGTCGCGCGGCAGCGCGGTGAAGGCGCCACGCAGCCACGGCGAAGCGGCCGGCCACGCCCCGCACCGCTCCATCTCCGCGTCCAGGCGCGCCCGGCGCCCGGCCAAGTCCTCGTCAGCCACGGTTCTTACTTACGGTGCTTGCCGTCGGACGGCGGAGCCGGAGGGACCTCGCCGTCGGCGTTGTTGGGAGGCGGCGTGCCCTTCTGAGGATCCGGTGGCGGCTTCTCGTGCTCACCCATCGTCACTTCCCCTTCGGTCATGTGCCGGACACGGTCGGCCGCCCATCCTCGCGCACCTCCGCGCCACGCGGTAGACGGCGTGCAGGAGCACCCACGGGGCGCGCACGAGAGCGTCCGCCGCGCCGACGGGTCTTGGGTTCCAGCGGTCGTTGCAACACCTTTGGGGTCTTGCGTTGCGACGGGGTCTGGACCTCACCTCGGAAAAGTGGGGTCAGATCAGGGGTTCAGGCGCGGATTTCGCGAAGTGGCTCGTGAGGCCGTTACGGTCCGTCGCCGGTCCGAGCTTGACTGAGACCTGTGGCGGGCGGCTCACGGCGAGATCATGCTCGGCATGACGACTTGAAGAACACCCGCCGGGCGGCAGCACTGGCGCAAGGTCATCACCGGGTGGGCCGCTTTCGACGACGAACGCCGGATCTGCGCAGCCTGCGGAGCGCCGGTCCGCGCGTACCAGTACCGCTTCCATCCGCCCGAGTCCTCCATGTTCGAGCGCTGCATCGGATTCGCTTGGTGTTCCGGCTGCAGGGTCTACTCCGGCAACGTGGTGCACGTTCCACGGAAGCAAGTGCTGGCCGACGCACTCGCTTCTCTTCCCCAGGAGCAACGGGAACGGCTTCTTCGTTCGGAAACGCGACTGATCGAGTTCCTGGACCGTCAGGCCCGGGTCGGCAAAGGGTAGTCGGTCAGGGGATCGCCGCCGTGTGGGGGCGTCGGCCGGCGGCGATCAGGAGAAGTCGCTTGCGGAGCAGGGGTGGCTTCGCTCGGCCGAACATGCTGCGCTTGAGGCGTTTCGGTGCGCGGCTGCCGCGCACCGGCGCACGGACGCCGAGCCGCCCGGCGCCCGGCGGCCGCCTCGGCGAACCCGCCCGCAGGCGTCACGACCGGCCGCCGTACTCCCCCGCCGCTGCCGGGCCCTTGGGATCAGTCAGCTGGGCACCGGCCCGCCTGCGGGCGGGGCGGAGGGGCCGGGTAGTTCCAGGGGCGGTGGCGGCGGTCCCGGGTGCGGAAGCGGGTGATCGTCTCGCGCAGGAGGAGGGTCTCGCCGATGGGGTCCAGGCCGTTGAGGAGCTGTTGGCGGGAGCGTTCGTCGATGGTGAAACCGGTGGTGAAGGTGGGCTGGGGGCCGGTTGCGGTGGTGAGTCGGCAGGTGTCCAGGTCGATGCGCAGGCGCGCGCTCGCCGCGGGGGCGAAGGCCGCCTCGACGAGTTGCCGGTGTTCGGCGGGCGGCAGGGACAGTGGCAGCAGGCCGTTGCGCAGGCAGTTGGTCTCGAAGATCGAGCCGAAGGAGGGGGCTATGACGGCGCGGATGCCGAAGTCCCGCAGGGCCCAGACCGCGGTCTCGCGCGAGCTGCCGCAGCCGAAGTTCGGGCCGGTGACCAGGATGACGGCGTCGCGGTAGGGGGTCTGGTCGAGGACGAAGCCGGGGCGCTGTGCGCCGTCCTCGTCAAAGCGCAGGCCGGCGAACAGGGCCGCCTCGTAGCCGTACTTGGACAGCGTCGCGGGGCGGAACCGGGAGGGTGCGATGGCGTCGGTGTCGATGTCGGCGTGCAGCAGGGGTGCCGCGATGCCGGTCAGCGTGTGGAAGGGCTGCACGGTGGTCACCGCTCCCGGGGGTCGGTGAGGCGGCCGGCGAGCGCGGAGGCGGCGACGGTCGCGGGGCTGGCGAGGTGGGTGCGCACGCCGGGGCCCTGGCGGTTCTCGAAGTTGCGGTTGGTGGAGCTGATGACGCGGGCGCCGTCCGGGAAGCGGTCGCCGCCGGCGTGGAAGCACAGGCCGCAGCCGGATTCGCGCCACTGGAAGCCCGCGTCGGTGAACACCCGGTCCAGCCCTTCGGCCTCGGCGGCGCGGCGCACCGCGGTGGAGCCGGGCACGCAGATGGCGGTGACCCCTTCGGCGACCCGGTGGCCGCGCAGGACGGCGGCGGCGGCGCGCAGGTCGTCGAGCCGCGCGTTGGTGCACGAGCCGAGGTAGGCCGCGTCGATGGCGACGGAGGTGAGCGCGGTGCCGGGTCGCAGGTCCATGTAGTCCAGGGCGCGGCGGGCGGCCTGGGGGTCGACCAGTTCGTCGGGGTGGGGGACGGTCCCGTCGATTCCGGTGGCGTGCTGCGGGCTGGTACCCCAGGTGACCTGGGGGCCGAGGCCGTCGACCTGGAGGGTGGTGGTCCGGTCGTAGCGGGCCGCGGGGTCGCTGCGCAGGTCGAGCCAGGCGCGGGCGGCCTGGTCCCAGGCCGGTCCGGCGGGTGCGTGGGGGCGGCCCCTGAGGTAGGCGAGGAGCTTGTCGTCGGGTGCGACGATGCCGGTGCGGGCGCCGGCCTCCACGGCCATGTTGCACAGCGTCATGCGAGCCTCGACGGAGAGGGCGCTGATCGCGGGGCCGGCGAACTCGACGGCGTGGCCCGCCGCGCCGCCCGCGCCGATGTTCGCGATCAGGGCCAGGACGAGGTCCTTGGCGGTGACGTGTTCGCCCGGTGTCCCCTCGAATCGGGCGAGCATTGCCGCGGGGCGGCGCACCGCGAGGGTCTGGGTGGCCAGGGCGTGTTCGCACTCGGTGACGCCTACGCCCCAGGCGAGGGCGCCGATACCGCCGAGGGTGGGGGTGTGGCTGTCGGCACAGATCATGGTGGTGCCGGGTAGGGCGATGCCCTGTTCGGGGAAGACGACGTGGGAGATGCCTTGGCGCGGGTCGCCGATGTCGAACAGGGTCACCCCCTGGTGGCGGGCTTCCGCGCGGAAGGCGTCGATGTACATCGCGCCGCCGGGCACGGGTGTGGCGTCGGTGCGGCCGGGGCGGGTGTCGACGACGTGGTCCATGGTGCCGAAGACCAGGGAGCGGTCGAACAGTTGCCGCCCCTCGTCGCGTACGGCGCGCAGGGCGAGCCCGCCGCTGCGGTCGTGCAGGAGGATCCGGTCGATGTGCAGCAGGCAGGTGTCGTCGTCGAGTTCGGCGACGACGTGCTGGTCCCAGATCTTGGCGATGACGGACCGGCGACGGTCGGTGTCGGAGGCGGTGGCGGTGTGGTTGTGGGTTTCGGTGGTCATGGTGCGGTCCTCCTTCGGTGGCGGGAGGTGCGGGTGGGCGAGGCAGGGGTCATCGTCGGGCGGTGGTGGGCGCCGTGCCGGTCAGGGGGCGCAGGTAGCGCTCCTCCAGTTCCTCCACCTCGCGCATGCCCATCAGGTCGTGGGCCTCGCGGAAGGGGACGAGCAGGTCGCCGAGGTCGGCGGTGCCGTCGTCCTCGCGGATCCGCCGCAGCGCGGTGCGCATGCCACCCATGGCGGCCAGCAGGAGCACGGCGGGCAGGCTGACCCGGGCGACGCCCAGCTCCTGCAGTTCGGTGAAGGTGAGGCGCTGTGGGGACTTGCCGCCCTCGATCACGTTGACGG
Organism: Kitasatospora sp. NPDC091276; assembly: GCF_040684355.1. Classification (NCBI taxonomy): domain Bacteria; kingdom Bacillati; phylum Actinomycetota; class Actinomycetes; order Kitasatosporales; family Streptomycetaceae; genus Kitasatospora; species Kitasatospora sp. NPDC091276. The sequence continues at coordinate 86,704 of NZ_JBFBFU010000013.1, forward strand.
CCACGGGCCCGCGGATGCCGCGGACCGCCGCGCGGATCTCCTCGCGGCTGGTGACGCCCTCGACGAAGACCATGGTGGCGCCGGCCGCCAGGTAGGCGTTGCCGCGCCGGATCACTCCCGCCATGCCCTCCAGGGCCAGTGCGTCGGTGCGGGCGTTGACGACGAAGTCGGGGTCGTGGCGGGCGTCGGCGGCTGCCCGGATCTTGGCGGTGGCCTCGTCGAGATCGACGAGCCGTTTGCCGTCCAGGTGCCCGCACCGCTTGGGCACCACCTGGTCCTCCAGGTTGACGCCCGCGGCACCGGCGCGCTCGAACGCCCGGACCGTGTAGTGGGTGTTGACCGCGTTGCCGAAGCCGGTGTCACCGTCGCCCATGACCGGGACGGAGACGGCGTCCACGATGCGTGCGGTGCAGGCGGCCATGTCGTCCATGGAGACCATGGAGTAGTCCGGGCGCCCGAGGTGGACTCCGCAGATGCCCGCGCCCGTGCACTGGAGGGCGGTGAAGCCGGCCTGCTCGGCGAGTTTGGCGCTGACCGGGTCGAAGGCTCCTGGCATCACCAGCAGTTCGCGGGACAGGATGAGTTCCTTGAGTTTCGCGGCACGGCTCATGGTCGTTCGTCCTCCTTGATTCGTTCTCGTCGGCCGCAGCCGGGCCCGGGGCCGGGCCGCCGGCCGGAATCGGTTCGCTCCGGGACGCGCTGAACGGACGTCAGGGGGCGAGGTGTCACTCGACCAGTCGCTCCAGCAGGGTGAGCGCCTCGATGATGGACCGGCGCTCGGCGGCGGTGTAGCGCTCCTGGAGCGCGCCGGCCAGCCACTCCTCCCGGGTGTGCCGGCTGCCCTTCAGCTGCTCCAGCCCTTGCGGGCTCAGCGAGATGACCTGGCGGCGTCCGTCCGAAGGATCCGGCCGGCGCTCGATCAGGCCGCGTTCGGCGAGCGCGGCGATCGTGTTGGTCATCGACTGTGAACGGACCCGCTCGGCGGCGGCCAGATCACCGACCGTCGTCGGTCCGTCCGCGAGCCGGCTGAAGACCGAGGTCTGCGACGGGGTGAGCCCGTGCGAATCCTCGCTCTCCTTGAGGCGTCGGCGCAGACGGTTGAGGAGGACCCGCAGGTCGCGGGCCGCCCGGACTGCCGAATCGGTGGCGCTCGCGGCGTTCTGTTCCATGCCGTCCACGCTAAAGTCAGTAGCCTGGACTGTCAAGTATGAACTACGTAGTTTTAGCTACTGAATTGAGGCGAGCTGGCCCTCGGATTCGCGGCGACCGAGGACGGCCCGCGCGTGGCAGCGAGGGCTGCCGCGACCGCCGGGTCGGTGACCGCTGCGGCGCGCACGGGCTCGACTTCCACGTCGGTGGGCGGGAGGTCAACCGCGGCCGCTCCGGCGGCGGGCCGATCTTTGCAATGGAAGTGCCGAGGTGTTGCATTCACAAGCAGTCACATTGCAAGGAAATCTGTCAACTGACCTGCTGTGATGCACAACTGGCCATGGGGTTGATGTTGACGGTGTCGTGAATTCGAGGGAGCGTTCTCTCCGTCAACGGGAAACACCGCCGAAGGGGAACACGACATGAGGACCACCGCCCGCGCCGCCGTCACCGCCCTGCTCACCGGGGCCGTGCTCGCCGCCGCCACCACCACCGCCGCACCGGTGTTCGCCGACCAGGCCGCCGGGCAGGCCGGGCAGCGGGACCGCCACCAGGGCGTGCAGGCCGTGCTCGAGCAGGGCGTGACGACCGGTGGGCTCCCCGGCGCGGTCGCCGAGGTGCGGGACGGGCGCCACCGCTGGTTCGGCGACGCGGGCGTCGCCGACATCACCACCGGGCGGCCCCGCCAGGAGCAGGACCGGTTCCGGATCGGCAGCACCACCAAGACCTTCGTCTCCACCGTCGTGCTCCAGCTCGCCGCCGAGGGCCGGCTGAGCCTGGACGACAGCGTGGAGCACTGGCTGCCCGGCGTCCTCGACGCCCCCGGCTACCAGCCCGACCGGATCACCGTCCGGCAGCTGCTCAACCACACCAGCGGGGTCCCCAACTTCGCCATGGACGACGAGATCGGGAAGGAGTTCTGGCACGAGCCCTTCCTGCAGCACCGCTTCGACGACTTCACCCCCGAGCGGCTCGTCGGCATCGCCCGCGCCCACCGACCCGACTTCGCCCCCGGCACCGGCTGGACGTACTCCGACACCAACTACGTCCTCGCCGGGATGATCGTCGAACGGGCCTCCGGCAGCACCCTGGCCCAGCAGATCCGGCAGCGCATCACCGCCCCGCTCGACCTCACCAGCACCTACGAGCCCGCCTCCGACGACGTCACCATCCACGGACCGCACGGGCGGGCGTACTCCCACCTCGGGTACACCGACCCGAACACTCCGGACCACGACGTGACCGAGCTGAGCCCGTCCTGGGGCTGGGCGTCCGGCGACATGATCTCCACCACCCGCGACCTCAACACCTTCTTCGCCGCCCTGCTGGGCGGACGACTGCTGCCGCCGGCCCAGCAGCAGGAGATGTTCACGATGGTCCCGACGCCGGCGGACAAGTGGATCAAGGACGCCGCCTACGGCCTGGGCGTCAGCTCCGTCAACCTGCCCTGCACCACCGTCTGGGGCATGGGCGGTGCCATCAACGGCTCGTGGACCTACACCTACGGCAGCCGGGACGGCCGCCACCTGATCTCCACCAACGTCAACGGGGACTGGCTGAACGGCGGCAGCGGGCCGATCGACCTGTTCACCGACGAGCTGAAGGCGGAGTTCTGCCCGGGCTCCTGATCCGCCGGCCGGCCAGGTCCGGTCGATCTTGCCGGGCCCGGGGCGCCCCCAGCCTTCGGCCGGGGCGCCGCAGGCTGATCCGCCGAGATCGACCGGCCAGGACTAGCCGGCGTGGAGGGCGAGGGTCGGGGAGAGTCGGGAGGCCCGGACGGCCGGGTAGAGGCCTGCGACCGTACCGATGAGCAAGGTGGCGGCGAAGCCCCCGGTGACGGCCCACAAGGGGATCACCCAGGGCAGGCCGCCCGAGGCGGCGAAGGCGTAGGTGGCGGCCGCGCCCAGGGCCACGCCGGCCAGCCCGCCCAGTCCGGAGAGCAGGAGGGACTCCGTCACGAACTGGAGACGGATCTGGCCCCTGGTGGCGCCCAGGGAGCGGCGCAGTCCGATCTCGTGGCGCCTCTCCAGCACTGAGATGATCATCGTGTTGGCGACCCCGACGCCGCCGACCAGGAGTGCCACCCCGCCCAGTCCGAGCAGGAGGTCGGTGAACGCCCCCTCGGTGGCGGCCTTGGCCTGGAGTGCCGCGGAGGGGTCGGTGACCTGCACGTTGTGCGGGTTCTGCGGGTCGACGGTGCGTGGGATCAGCGCGCGGACGGCGCCGACCGTCTGGTCCGTCGACCGTTCGTAGATCTGGGTCGGGTGGCCGTCGAAGCCCAGCAGCGCGCCGGCGCCGTCCCAGCCGACCAGGGCGGCCCGTTCGATCTCGGGAGCCAGCGGCAGCGGGTCGAGGATGCCGATGACGGTGAAGTACTGGCCGCCGATGTGGACCTGCTGGCCGGGGGCGGCGATGCCCAGGCGCCGGGCCGCGACGTGTCCGAGAACCGTCGACGGGTAGCGCCCGTTGGCCTCGTTGAGCCAGGTGCCCGAGCCGACCGCGCCGCGCACGACGTCCAGCAGTCCTTCGGTGGCGGCCTTCACGGTGATGCCGCCGGTTTCGTCGTTGGGGATCTTCTCACTGCGTCTGACGGACTGCGCCAGGTCCCCGGTCGCGCCGACCTGCTCGACCCCGGGGACGCGGCTCAGCATGCCGATCGACTCCTCGGGCAGCTTCACCTTCTCGCCGAACAGCCCCTGCCCAGGGGATGCCACCAGCAGGTTGGTGCCCAACTGGTCGAGCTGCCTGAGGAGTTGGGCCTTACTGGAGGAGGAGATGCCGACCACCGCGATCATGGTGGCGATGCCGATGGCGATGCCCAGCGCGGACAGCACCACCCGCAGCGGCCGGGTGCGCAGGCCGGCCGAGCCGACGTGGAGGACGTCGCGGGGGCCGAGCCGGGCCGGGGAGAGCCGTGTGCGACTCATCGCTCCCCACCCCGATCGGCCGGGTCTGCGGCGCCCGTGCGCAGATCCGCCACGACGCGGCCGTCGCGGATGCGGACCCGGCGTGGCAGGCGCTCGGCGATCTCGCCGTCATGGGTGATCACCGCGATGGTGGCACCCTCGGCGTTGAGGTCGTACAGCAGCTCCATCACCGCTTCGCTAGAGGCGGAGTCCAGCGCGCCGGTCGGCTCGTCGGCCAGCAGCAGGTCCGGTTCGCCGACCACCGCCCGGGCGATGGCCACCCGCTGCCGCTGGCCGCCCGACAGCTCGTGCGGACGGTGGTGCATCCGGTCCGCGAGCCCGACCCGCTCCAGGGCCAGGGCCGCGCGCCTGCGGCGCTGGGCGCGCGGCAGGCCCGAGTAGAGCAGGCCCTCGGCGACGTTGTCCCGGGCGCTGACCCCGGCCACCAGGTGGAAGGACTGGAAGACGAAGCCGATGTGCCGGGCGCGCAGGGCGGACAGCCTGCGGTCGGAGAGGGCGGCGACGTCGTGGCCCGCCAGGGTGACGGATCCGGCGCTGGGCCGGTCCAGGGTGCCGACGATGTGCAGCAGGGTGGACTTGCCCGACCCCGAAGGGCCGACGATGGCGAGCAGTTCGCCGCGTCCGATGCGCAGGTCCACTCCGTGCAGCGCCGTGACCCCGCCCGGATACTCCTTGGTGACCTGGTTCAACTCGACCACCGCGCTCATGACTTGGGCACCCCGACCTTCATCCCCTCGGTCAGCTCGGTCCCGCCGACCTCGACCCGGCCCTGTCCGAACATGCCGAGCTGGACCGGGACTTCGCGCACCTTCCCGTTCTCCACGACCTGGACGCCGAAGCCCCCGCCGGACAGCGCGAGCAGTGCGTTGACCGGTACGGTCAGCACGTCCTTGTGGACCTCGCCTTCGAGCTCGACGGTGACGGGCGCCTGGTCGAAGCCCTCCGCCTGCCCCGGGTCGTCGAAGACCACCCGGGCGGTGATCTTGGCGGGCTTGTCCGGGGAGCCCTGCTCCTTGCCGTCCTCGCCGATGGTGCGGTCCACGGAGGCGACCTTGCCCTTGGCCCTGCCGCCGCCGGGCAGGTCGACCTCGACCCGGGTGCCGGGCTTGGCGAGGTCGGCCCGGGAGACCTCGATCTTGATCTGCACCTGCCGTTCGGAACCGGTGGCGGTGAGGACCGGCTTGCCGGGAGCTGCCTGGTCGCCGACGGCCGCGTCGTTCTTCTTGATCCGCACCGGAGCGGGCGAGAAGACGATCTGCTCGGGGCCGATCTCGCCGGTCTGGGCCAGGCCGTGGGCCTTCTGCCAGCGCTTGACCGCTTCCGCCGTACCGGCGGTGAACTTCTCGTCCGCGGCCAGCCCCTTGCCGTAGCCCAGGTCGCGGAGGTTCTCCTTCAGCTGTCTGACGTCCGGCCCCTCGTCGCCGGCCTTCAGCGTCCGGTACATCGGGCGCTCGCCGACCATGAGCCGGACCTTCCGGCCGTCGACCTCGTAGAGAACCCCGTCGCGTTTCACCACCGCGCCGGCCTCCGGGAGCCAGGTGAGGGTGCCCGGCACACCGGCGTTGATCCGGCGCTCCTCGGCGTAACCGAGGACCCCGTCCACCCTGGTCCGACTGCTCAGGTCCTGCCGCTCCACCGAGCCCGTGCTCGGCGGCAGCCCGTCCGTGCGGTCCACGCCGGCGTTGCCGCCGCCTCCGGTCTGCGAGAGGGCCGTGACCCCGCCCGCCAGCGTGACCGAGGTGGCCAACACGGCGATCAGGTACGTCCGGCGGCTGCGCCCGCGCTCACTGCGCATTCTGACCACTGCACGCCTTGTTCGCCTGGTCGAACCTGTCCTTCTCGGCGCCCTCCGGGATCTTCATCGCCGATCCCGACATCGCCGAGTCGCCGTCGAACTTCGGGTCCGGCATGTCCACACCGTTACCGCGCATGCACCGGGCGAATTCGAGGGCCTTGTCCTTGTCGGCCTGGGACATCTTCGCGCCACCCGCGCCACCGACTCCCCCGCAGGCCTTGAGGGCTTCCGCCATCTTGTCCTGGCCGCCCTCCAGGACCATGGCCCGCGGGTCCTGGCCCGGCTCGGGCTCCTTCACCTGGGCGCCGTGTTCGCGCAGACACTTACGGTGCTCGTAGGCCTGGTCCGCCGCCGCGCCCTTGCCCGACGAGTCCGAGCCGCCGCCCCCGCCGGAGCCCGTGGCGCCTCCGCCGCAGGCCGTGGCGAACAGCGCGATCCCCGCCACCAGCGCGGCCGCCGCGCCGTACCTGTGGTTCCGCATGTGGTTCCGCATGGAATTCCTCCGTGTCCGATGACCAGTGGCCGATGACGAGTGGCCGATGACCAGTGGCCGACCACTCCGGCCACGCAGAGGCTGGCACGCACCCGCATTTCGCCGCTGTCAGCCGAGACCTTTACGGCGACGAAAGGTGGGTCTCAGGTACACCTGGTGTCATGCGTGTACTGATCGTGGAGGACGAGGAATTCCTGGCGGACATGATCGCCGAGGGATTGCGGCGCGACGCCCTGGCCGTCGACGTCGTGTACAACGGCGCCGACGCGCTGGAGCGGCTGAGGCTCACCGACTACGCCGTGCTCGTGCTCGACCGCGACCTGCCCGGGGCGCACGGCGACGAGGTGTGCCAGAGCGTCGTCGAGCAGCGGCTGCTGACCCGGGTGCTGATGCTCACCGCCTCCGGTACCGTCCGCGACCGCGTCGACGGCCTGGACCTGGGCGCGGACGACTACCTCACCAAGCCGTTCGCCTACGAGGAACTGCTGGCCCGGGTCCTGGCGCTCGGCCGCCGCACCCACCCCGCCCTTCCGCCGGTCATCGAACGTGCGGGCATCACCCTCGACACCGCTCGCCGCCAGGCCTTCCGGGAGGGCCGCTACCTCGCCCTGTCCCGCAAGGAGTTCGGCGTCCTGGAGGTGCTGATGCAGGCCGAGGGCGCCGTGGTCTGCGGCGAGGACCTGATCGAGCAGGTGTGGGAACGGAACATGGGATACCGCACCAACGCGGTCCGGGTCGTCCTCAGCAAACTCCGCGCCAAGCTCGGCGAGCCCTCGGTCATCGACACCGTGCCCGGCCACGGCTACCGCATCGGCGTCCCGGCATGAGGCGCTTCGCCGCGGTCGGCCTGAACCGGCCTCCGCTGCCCGGCCGACCTCGCCCGCGGCTGCCGGGCGGGGAACGGGGCCGGCTGACCATGCTCTACGGCGGGCTGCTCGTCCTCGCCGGGGCCATGCTCATCTTCCTGGTCAACTTCCTGGTCCGGGAGGGCCTGTACACCTCGATCAGCACGGCCGTCGCCGTCGAACCGCGACTGGCCACACTGGCGACCCCGGACCCCGCCGCGGCGAAATCCCTCACGATGGGAACCGCTTCACCCGCGAACGCTCCACCCGGAACCGCCCCCGCCGACAGCGGACAGTCCCACTTCCAGGCCGTCAAGGTCGTCACCCAGGCCGCCGAGCAGGCAGCCCAGAACCAGCTGCTGACCGTCTCCCTGGTCGCTCTGGCCGCCTTCGCCGTCATCTCGGTGGCGCTCGCCTGGTGGATGTCGGGGCGGGTGCTGCGCCCGGTGGCGGTGATCACCAACACGGCGCGGCGGCTCTCGGGTGAGAACCTGCACGAGCGGATCGCCCTCGACGCACCCCCGGGCGAGCTCAAACAGCTCGCCGACACCTTCGACGCCATGCTCGACCGCATGGAACAACTGGTGGGTGCGCAGCAGCGGTTCGCGGCCAACGCCGCCCACGAACTGCGGACTCCGCTCGCGGTGCAGCGGGCCGCGGCCGAAATCGGGCTGGCCACCGAGGACCCGGCCGCCGTCGCCCGGGTCCGCCGCAAACTGATCGAGGTCTCCGAGAGCAGCGAACGGCTCATCGAGGGCCTGCTGTTGCTGTCCGTCTCCGACCAGAGGCTGGACCGGCGCGAACCGGTCGCACTGGACGAGCTGGCCCGGGCGGTGGCCGCCGAGTGCGACGCCTCGCAGGAAGCCCGGGAGAACCGCGTCACCGTCCGGACCGACACCGCCCCCGTGTCCGTCGAGGGTGATCCGGTGCTGCTGGCACACCTGGTGCGCAACCTGGTCGGCAACGCCCTGCGCTACAACCACGACGGCGGCCGGGTCGAGGTCGGCGTGCACGACGGTGTCCTGGAGGTCGCCAACACCGGCCCCCAGGTGCCGCCGGAGACCGTCCCCTATCTCTTCGAGCCCTTTCGCCGCCTCCGGGAGCGTCGGCACAGCCCGGGTGAGGGCGCGGGCCTGGGCCTGTCCATCGTCGCCTCCATCGCGCGCGCCCATCACGCCGTCGTCACCGCCGTCCCCGCCAGCACGGGCGGACTGCGGGTCCGGGTCGAGTTCCCCACGGCCTGATCCGGCGGCCCGGGGGGCCGGGCGCGGAGCAGCAGATCCGCAGGGCGGGGGCACTGCTCGGGGAAGCTGAAGGTGTAGCCGTTGGACGTGGGGTTCCTCACGCGTTGGCGGGGGTGGCGACTGTTCGGCGGAGTCGGCCACGGCGACGGCGACGGAACCACCGTCCGTCGCGCGGTTTCCGGGCCTGTGAGCTGTGTATGAGCGTTTCGCAACAACCTCGCCGATCCCTGCTCCACGGCCCCCTGCGCAGGTCGGAGGGCCGGATACTGGTGGATATGTCACGGGTACTGCTGATCGAGGACGACGCGTCGGTGCGCGAGGCACTGGCCCTGGGCCTGCGCCGCCAGGGCCACGAGGTGCGGATGGCCGCCACCGGCGAGGACGGCCTGGAGCAGGTGTTCCGGGAGCCTCCGGAGATCGTGGTGCTGGATCTGATGCTGCCCGGGATCGACGGCTTCGAGGTGTGCCGGCGGCTGCGCGCGCACGGGAGTGTCCCGGTGATCATGCTGACCGCGCGAGGGGACGACATCGACACCGTCCTCGGCCTGGAGTACGGGGCCGACGACTACGTGGTCAAGCCCGCGCAGTCCAGGGTCCTCGACGCCCGGATCAAGGCCGTCCTGCGCCGCACCACCAACGTGTCCCCCGCGCCCGGGGTCGCCGAGCCGGTGCGGGAGGTGCACGGCGACCTGGTGCTGGACCGGGCCGCGCTGACCGTCGCCAAACGCGGCACCCCGCTGCCCCTGGCACCCGGCGAGCTGCGCCTGCTGCTGGAGCTGTCCGCCGCGCCGGGCCGGGTCTTCAGCCGGGAGCAGCTGCTGGACTCCGTCTGGGGCCTGGGCCGCCAGGAGGACATCCGCCTGGTCGACGCCGGGGTGAACCGGCTGCGCGCGAAGCTGGAGGACGACCCGTCCGCGCCCCGCTACCTCCAGACCGTGCGCGGTTTCGGCTACCGATTCGGACCCCTGTGACCGCCCCGCCGCACACACCGGAGCACCCCTCGGCCGAAACCCGGACGCGCGGTGCCGCGAACGGCACCGCCCGTGCCGACGGCCGGCCGGACCGCGCCGACGCCTCCCGCTTCCTCCGGTGGCGCCGGGCCGTCCTGGGGCTGCGTCCGCGGATGCTCGCCGCGTTCGTCGCCACCGCCGCCGTCAGCGCCCTGGCCACCTCCGCACTCATCTACCAGGCCGCCACCGGCTCCACCCTCGACCTGACCCAGGACACCGCCCTGGACGAGCTGCGCCGCCGCGTCGACGTCCTGGCCCCCGCCCTGCCCTTCCCCCCGACCCAGGCCGAACTCGACCGCCTGTCCCTCCGGCTCTCGGGCACCGGCGGCTTCCGCGACTGGCACGTCCTGGCCCGCTACGGCGCCGCCCACTCCGAGTGGACCGCCGCCGTCACCATCCCGGCCGCCCTCCAGGACACCGTCGGCTCGGGCCACGGCGCCTTCCAGCGATTCACCGCCGACGGGCACTCCTGGCTCGCGGTCGGCATCCCCGTCACCCACACCACCCGCACCACCGCCGGCCCCGCCGGCCCCGCCGCAAGAGCCGGCGACCTGTCCGGGCTGACCGTCTACGCCCTCCTGCCCCTGGACCGCGAACAGGAGGCCACCAGCACCCTGCTGGCCGCCGCCACCGGCGCCGGCGTGTTCGCCGCCGTACTGGCCGCCGGCCTCGCCCTGCTCGCCACCCGCCAGGTCCTGCGCCCCGTCCGCGCCCTGGGCGACGCCGCCCAGGCCCTCGCCCAGGGACGGCTCGACACCCGCCTCGCCGTCTCCGGTCACGACGAACTCGCCCAGCTGTCCAAGACGTTCAACCACACCGCCCGCACCCTCCAGGGCACCATCGAGGAGCTTCGGGCGGTCGAGAGCCAGGGCCGCCGGTTCGCCGCCGACGTCTCCCACGAACTGCGCACCCCGCTGGCCGCCATGGCCGCCGTCACCGACATCCTCGACGAGGACGCCGAACACCTGCCCGCCGACACCGCGACCGCCCTGCGCATGATCAGCAACGAGACCGGCCGCCTCACCCGCCTGGTCAACGACCTCATCGAGATCTCCCGCATGGACGCCGGCGCCGCCCCGCTGCGCACCGAGGACGTGGACGCCGCGGAAGCCGTACGCGCCACCCTCGACCTGCGCGGCTGGAGCGACCGGATCGAGCTGGACCTGCCCGCCGCCCTGCCCGTCCGCCTCGACGCGCGCCGCTTCGACGTCATCGTCGCCAATCTGGCCGGCAACGCCCTGCGCCACGGCCGCCCGCCCGTACGCCTCACCCTCACCACCCGTGACCCGCGGCCGGGATCCGACCTGGTGCTGACCGTGACCGACCAGGGCCCGGGCATCCCGCCCGCCGAACTCCCGCACCTGTTCGACCGCTTCTACAAGGCCGACAGGGCCCGCACCCGATCCGAGGGCAGCGGGCTCGGCCTGGCCATCGCCCAGGAGAACGCCCGCCTGCACGGCGGCTTCATCGAGGCCGCCAACGCGCCGGGCAGCGGCGCGGTGTTCACCCTCGTCCTGCCCCGCGGACCCCTGACGAAGGACGCCCCATGACCATCCGCCTCCGCTCGACCGCCGCAGCGGCGCTGCTCCTCACGGCCTGCGGCTGCGCGATCCCCGACACGGCGGGCGCGGTGAAGTCGGGCAAGGCCGCCACCGGGATCGAGTCCGGCACCCGGCTGTACTTCCTCAGCCCCCAGGGAATCCGCCTGACGATCAGGCCGGGCACCGAACGCGAAGGCCTCCAGCAGACCCTGGACACCCTCATGGCAGGCCCCACCCGGACGGAGCAGCACACCGGTCTCGGCACCGCCCTGCCCGCCTCCGGCAAGGTCACCGCCGCCGGCGAGGACGGCACCGTCACCCTGCGCCTGTCCTGGCCGACCTCCGCGCTGAGCCCCTACGCCATCCAGCAGCTGGTCTGCACCGCCGAGGACGCCCCCGCGACCACCGCGACCGCCCCCCGGATCGCCGTGGTCAGCAGCGACGCCCCCGGACCGGTCTTCGCGCAGTGCGACCTCCACCACACCGGCTGAGTCCGACGGAACCCGACCCGGAAGGTGGCACGAGGCCTCGCCACGCGCCTCGGTGAGGACGCCCGCCCGCCCGGGCCCAGCGGAGCCGGATCACCGGCACCGGCTGCCTGCCTGCCTGCCTGCCCGCCCGCCCGCCCGCGACGGTCTGCGACAGGTCCCGAAGCCCGGCCCGAACGCACGCAGGCACAGCGCGGATCCGGCCACCGCGCCTCAGGGAAGGGACAGTTGGGTGACGTCCACGACGGCACCCGGCGCCGTCGGCGCGATCAGCGGCAGCACCAGCCACAGCGCGGCGAGCGCGCCCACGGTGCTCACGGCCGCCAGGACCCCGGGGCGGCCGCGGGCCCAGCGGACCCGGTAGCGGACGGGGTCCTCCAGCAATGCCTTCGACCCGGCCGCGACCGCCACCGCCAGCCCACCCAGCCACAACATCCGGGCCCAGCCCTCCAGGCGGGGACCAGCGTGGTCCAGGAGCAGGATCAGCGGCCAGTGCCACAGGTACAGGCCGTACGAGAGCCCGCCCAGTACCGTCAGCGGGCGCCAGCTCAGCACCCTGCCCAGCGGGGACGCCGGGACGTGCGCGAGCAGGGCGATCAGCGCGGCCGCCGCCGCCGAGTGCAGCAGCAACCCGCCGCGGAACAGGACGAGCTGCCCCGTCCCCGAGGCCAGCGCCCACCCGGCGGCCAGCAGGCCCGCCGGGATCAGCGCCAGCCGGCCCGCGGCGGGCCCCGGCAACCGCGCCACCCGCAGCCGCACCGCCGGAGTGGCCGCGAGCGCGCCGAGCAGCAGGGCGAACACCCGGGTGTCGGTGCCCTCGTAGACCCGGGTGGTGTCCATCGGGTCGACGAGCAGCGCCATCAGCGCCGCGGACACCAGCGCACCGACCAGCGCCACGCCGGCCACCGCGCCGGCACCCGCGGTCCGGCGCGGCCGCAGCAGAAGCAGCACCAGCGGTGGCCACAGCAGGTAGAACTGCTCCTCCACCGCGATGCTCCACAGGTGGGTGAACACCCGGGTCGGGTTCGCCTGGAAGTAACCGACCTGCGCGTCGACGAAATGCCAGTTCGCGAGGTTGGCCACCACCCAGGGGGCGTCCTGGTGCGCGAAGCGGGCCATGGCCGCCGTGCCCAGCACGGAGGCCAGCACCAGCGCCGAGCCCAGGGCCAGGGCCAGGGCGGGCATCAGCCGCCTGGCCCGGCGGCCCCAGAAGGCCGCCAGGTCGATCCGGCCGCCGTTCTCCCCGGCCTCCCGCAGCAACAGCCCCGTGATGAGGAAACCGGAGAGCACGAAGAACAGGTCGACCCCCAGGAACCCGCCGGGGAAGTCCCCGAGGTGGAACAGGAGGACCCCGAGGACGGCCAGCCCGCGCAGGCCGTCCAGGGCCGGGACATGGGAGCGGCGGGAGCCGGAGCGCGCGGCGGTCCCCGGGCCCGGCCGGCGGCGGGACACGCGCGCGTTCCACCGCCGGGCCGCCGGCGAGGCGGTCTTCATCTCGGACACCGGCTCAGGCGCAGTTCAGCTGGGCGAACACGTCCGACTTGGTCCAGTCGCCGTTGGCCCAGCTCTTGGGATCGGCGGGCGAGAACCCGGCCAGCTTGCCCACCTCGGTGGTGAACCACTGCGCGAACTTCGCCGTGCCCTGCTGGCAGGAGTGCGTCCCGTCGTTCGAACGCTGCGCCTGCGGGGCCTTGAAGTCGGTGCCCCACAAGGCGGAGGCGTCGAGGAAGAAGGCATCGCCGGGGTGCACGGCGACGGCCGCCTTCGCCGCCCCCGGAGCGGACTCGATGTCGGCCCTGTGCGGGGCGTAGAAGTCGTCGCCCGTGTCGAACGGCGGAGTGGTGACGATCACCAGACGGGCACCCGCGGCCTTGACCGTGTCGATCAGCTGCTCGTACGCCTGCTGCTGCGCCTGCGGGCCGCCCCAGTCGTAGGTGGTGATCTGGTAGGCCACCAGCTCGGGGCGGACCGACGCGAGCCGGGAGGCGACGTCGCCGCTGGACATCGCCACCGGTCCGACCGCTGCGCCGCCGCCGTCGGCGGCGACGGAGGTGAGCTCGATGCCGGTGGACTTGAGCGCGGCGGCCAGCGGCAGGGCCTCCCCGACGGCGATGGAGTCCCCCATCCACAGGATCCTTGAGGGCTTCTTCAACCCTCCGGCGCCGGGCACCGACGACGGCCGCTCCGCGCCGGCCCCGGCCTTCGCCGGCCCCGGGCCACCCCCGTCCTCGGCCGGGGAGCTTCCGCAGGAGGTCAGGGCGAGGGCGGCGGCGAGGACGGCCGCGCAGAGGACGCCACCCCGGCGCAGGCCGCGGCCAACGGCGTGGGTGTCGTGGTCATGGGACGTTCGGTGTTCGTAGGTCATGCGGAAGAAGCTAGGAGACCTCTTTTCGCGCCGTTTGACCGTTGTGTCACCGCGGTTCGACGGCCTCATGAGCATCCCGTAACCGACGTCCCCGAGGGGCGGGTCCAACGCGTCCACACGGCGTGGCCGGTGCCGATGACGAACACCTCCCGGCAGCCGTCACGGAAGTGGTACGTCGCCGTGCCGCCACGGCAGGCGCCGGCACAGGTGCGGTGCTGCCGATCGTGGTGTTTCGAACGGCCCGGAGACGGCACGAGGGCCTGTGCCCGCACATCTGCGCGGGAACAGGCCCTTCGTGGGTCACTCCGGTTGCCCCTGTCCGGCCCCCGGGGTGAGGGGAAGCCGAGTGGTCGGCTTAGTACCAGTGGTTGGCCTGCCAGAAGTTCCAGGCCGCGTTCGGGCTGCCGTAGCGGGTGTTCATGTAGTCCAGCGACCACTTGATCTGGGTGGACGGGTTGGTCTTCCAGTCCGCGCCGGCCGAGGCCATCTTGGAGGCCGGCAGCGCCTGGCCCAGACCGTACGAGCCCGAGCTCGGGTTGGTCGCCGTGACGTTCCAGCCCGACTCGTGGGAGATGATCTGGCTGAACGAGGCCAGCTGGTCCGCCGGCACGATCTGCGCGGCGATGGCCTGCGGGGAGGCGTCCGCGGCCGAGGCGACGGCGGGGACCACGGCGGCACCCAGGGCGGTCACACCGGCGGCACCGGCAAGAATCACGGCAGTGGTACGCATGCGGAACTTGAAAGCGGGCATAGAGAGCAAGACCTCAATCAGTTGGGCCGGCGTCACTCCCCGCCTCGACCGTGGCCGGACAGGGGCCGAACGGTCGCGGGGTGTGACTCGGCGGTAAGCCGTTCACCGGTGGGACAGGAGCCGGTGTGGCTGGCGATGAATGCCAAGTTGCCAGACCGGATCGGCGCCCGCCAAGACCCCTTCGCTACGATCCGCCGTCGTAGCGAAGCGACCGGCACTGGTTCGAGAGGCGGGCCACCCGGAGCGCGCCGACCCCGCTTCGCCTGCGCAAACACCCCCCAATAACCCACTAAATAGTTGCAAAATAGTGCAAAACGGACACCACTATCCGTCGTCGTACGCCGCATTCGCATGTGAGCGCACTCACGGCCCCAGCCCCGGCGCCATCACCGACCGGCCCGCCGCCACCACGCCGAGTCACCACCGATCGGCCGCCATTGAGACCGCCACCACACCCGGCCGACGCGGGAACGGCACCACAGGGCCTCGCCACAGCTGTCGGCCCCCTGGTCGGCAGGGCGGCGGTCGGGCACAGGGCGCGAAGCCGTCACGGAATCCCGGCCGGCCGCCGAGACGCCCGTCCCGCCGGCATACCCCGCTCCGAAGACGCCCCGGCGTCGTTCGTGGCCGGGTGCGAGTCGCCGGGCATCTCGCATCTCGACGCGGCCCATGCGGCCCATGTCGTTCGTGGCCGGGCATCTCGCATCTCGACGCGGCCTATGCGGCCTATGCGGCCGGCGAAAGCCCCGAGGGTTTCAGGCGTACAGCGCGATCCTGGGCTGGACCGTGCCCGGGCCGGCCTTGACGACGGTGAGCCGGTACCGCTGGGTGAGGGTGTGATGGCTGTGGAGGACCAGTTTCGCCCGGGTGAGGTCGGTGTACAGCGTTCCCGTCTGGCTGGCCAGCCGCACGGTCCTCCAGTGGCCGCCGGTCAGGACCTCGAGCTTGATGTCCGTCGGGGCGAGGAAGGGCCCGTTGTCCGGTGACTCGACGAGGATCTGCGGGGCGACGGTCCGGTCCGCCGACGAGTCGTTGTGGTAGGTGACAGTCATCGGGTGCGCCGCGTGGTCGGACGGCAGCGGCCGGTCGGGCAGGCCGACGAACGAGGCCGGCGCGACAGCGGCCACCACCTGCGGGGCGAGGGCCCCCGTGGCGAGCGCCGGCGACGGCATCGTGAACGGCGCGGCCAACACGGCGGCGAGGGCGGTCGGGGCCAGAGCCCGGCGGAGGACCTTCCAGGTGGGCATGGCGTCTCCTTCGGTCATCGACGGCGCTCCCGGGAAGTTCACCGGCGGCCGGGCGATCACCCGCCCACCGAGCGCATCCACGGCTGGTCGGACTGCCGCCGCCGGGCAGCCCGGACCGTACCCATCCACCCTGCACACCAATGGCCCAACGCGCATCCGCACCGGGCCGGCGGCCCCGCCCAGGGCCCTCCAGGAGCGAGCACTGCAAGCAGGCCAGGTCACACCTTCGGGCCCCTCACCGGACGGCAAGAAGCACCGGCCACCAGCGCGGGTGACCGGTGCTTCGCCCCGTCGGACCCCGGGTTGCTCCACCAGTGCTCGCGGTGGTCGCAGCGCAGGTCGTACCCCGGCGGGAAGGGCGTCACTGCGGGTGCAGGTGACGTGCCCCGGTCACCGGTGACGACGGCACCGCCCGTGGCCCTGTTGAACACGGCCACGGGCCACTGGCGGCTGACCCCGTACCACGGCAGATCGCCCTGTCCACGAGTACGGGCGCTCATCCGCAGGTTCACCTCTCCTCACAACAAAGCGCCCCGCACCCTCGCGCGACAAGGCACAAGCGACACGGGACGCCTGATGAAAAATCATGACAAACCATAATCAGATGCCCATACCCAATCGCTTCGAGGTAGCGAGACGATGAGAAACCCCATGTCTCGCAACACCCCGCGCGAGCCGACGAGCAACCGGCATCCAAGCAGGTCACCTCCTGGTCCTGGCATCCTTCCCCGGCCCCGCCCCACACCTCCACCAGCGCAACCGCCGACCGCATCGGCAGCCTCATCGTCGGCGAGGAAGGGAAGTCCCCGCTCGGGGCATGGCTTTCGGACAGGCGCGGCCAGCACGCGGCCGGTGAATTGGCGCGTCACCGGGTCGACACGCGATTGCTTCGCGATCTGCGTGGCACCGGGGAACATGCCCGTGTTGGACCACACCTGCCACGTAGATGGCGCCGAACACCCGTAGCACGCGGCACTCCACGGGCGCGCACTGGTCCTCGTACGCCGATCGGGGGCCACCGCTTTCCGACCCTGGGTCACGCCTCGCCATGGTCGCGATGGCCGTCATCATGCCCGGACCCGGCCACCACCTCGCCGACCAGCACCAGCACCAGCCGGATCGCGAACTACAGCTGTCGCGAGAACACGGAAACCCTGCTCAGCAACCAGAACGCGCTGCTGGTGCCGAGGCCGTAGGCGAGGTGGGCGGTCAGATCATCACCCAGCGTCTTGGCATCGTATGTCCAGATGGGTTTGTAGAGTCCCGCGATCGGAAGCACCACGTATCCGCTGAGCCACACGAGCGCACCGTACGGGAGCCCGTAGAGAACGTGGGGCTTGCGCAGCGAGGCGCTGACGGCGCCGTAGAAGGCCGCGTTGCCCACTCCGTAAGCCCAGTGCATGAACGTGCTGACGGGGAACGCCGCGCTGTCCGGCAGCTCGCGCCGGGTGAAGGCCTCGACCAGGCGCTTTCCGACCTGCCCTGGGTCCGGCGCCTCCTGCCAGGTGCGGACCGGGGCGAACTCCCAGTGCAGGGCGTTGCGTTCGCCACCGGCCCGGCGCTGGCGCAGGAACCGCGCGGCGTCCATGCAGACGGTGCCGACCACTCCCGCCGCCAGGCCCGCACCGACAGCGCCAAGCGGGGTCAGCTGCTTGCGAGTGCGCATAGGTCGATCGCTCCCGATCCCGGTTCTTTCAGAAGCCGGCGCTCTGGCCGCCGTCGACGCGCAGGATCTCGCCGGTGACGAACGGGGCCTGTCCGAGGTGCATGATCGTCGAGGTTCATGATCGCCTCGACGACGGCGGCGTACCCGCGCCTGCGGCACGCGTCCGGCGGCGGCGCCCACCGGTTCTCACTCTACTCGTCGCCGCGCCCCGGCGCCGCGCAGAGTTCTTCGGGTGCGGCCGGCGGCCGACCGTACGACGCTGGAGGAACCGGCCTGTCGAGCACGGGAGGAGCACAGGTCATGGCCGTTCTGATCGCCGTGAACGTCGGCATGCCCAAGGACGTCCCCTGGCAGGGCAGGACCACCCGCACCGGCATCTGGAAGCACCCCGTCGCCGGGCCCGTGATGGCGCGCCGGCTCAACCTGGACGGCGACGGGCAGGGTGACCTCGCCGGGCACGGCGGCGAGCAACGTGCCGTACTGGTCTACCAGTTGAGCTCCTACCGCCATTGGCAGGAGCACCTGAAGCGGGACGACTTCACGTACGGCCAGTTCGGCGAGAACCTCACCGTGGACGGACTCTCCGACGACGAGGTGTGCATCGGTGACCGCTACGGGATCGGCGGTGCGGTTTTCGAGGTCACCCAACCCCGCGTGACGTGCTACCGCGTGGGGTTGCGGCTCGGCGAGCCGCAGATGGCCGCCCTGCTGGTGTCCCATCGTCGCCCGGGCTTCTACATGCGGGTGCTGACCGAAGGGCGGGTGCGGGCCGGGGACGAGATCGTGAAGATCTCCTCGGGCCCCGAGGAGATGACCGTCGCGGAGATCGACGCGCTGCTCTACCTGCCCGGCCACGCCCGGCCACAGCTCGAACGGGCCCTGCGCATCACCGCGTTGAGCCCCGGCTGGAAGACGTCGCTGCGAGCCCTGCTCGACGACGCGGACCGCGGCTCCGGCGCCGCGGGTGGAAACCGCGGGTTGACCACCAGCAGCCCGCCGCCGGCCTGGCCCGGGTTCCGTCGGCTCGAAGTCTCCCGCATCGAGCCGGAGAGCGCGGGCATCTTCTCGCTCACTCTGGCGGCGGTCGACGGCGAGCCCCTCCCCGCCGCTCTGCCGGGGCAGTTCCTCACGGTCCGCCTGCGGCCGGACCCCCAGACCTCCCCGGTCATCCGCAACTACTCGCTCTCCGGCCGACCGGGCGCCGAAACGTACCGCATCAGTGTCAAGCAGGAGCCGAACGGTGTCGCCAGCACCTACCTGCGCCAGCACGTGAAGGTGGGTGACGTCCTCGATGTCGCCGCCCCGCGCGGCACGTTCCTGCTCACGGACGCGGACACTCCGGTCCTGCTGCTGTCCGCCGGTGTCGGCGCCACCCCGGTCCTGGCCATGCTGCACGCCCTGGCCGCGGAGCACTCGCAGCGCGCGGTGTGGTGGCTGCACGCGGCCCGGGACGGCGAGAACCACCCGTTCGCCGACGAAGTGCGCGCACTGCTCGCCCAGCTGCCCGCAGGCCGGTCGTTCGTCTCCTACAGCCGTCCGTCCGGCGTAGACCGCCCGGGTGTCGACTACACGGTCAGCGGGCGGTTCAGTCCCGAGCGGATCCGCGGCCTGGAGCCGCCTCCGGACGCCGACGCCTACATCTGCGGACCGAGCCCGTTCATGCGGGACATGACCGGAGCCCTTCAGGCCTGCGGCCTGCCGTCCTCCCGGATCCACACCGAGGTCTTCGGGGCCACGTCCGCCGTCACCCCCGGTGTGGTGACCGGACCCGCCCGGGCGCCGCACCAGCCGGCCGCTCCTCCCGCCGGCCGCCCGGGACCGTCCGTAGCCTTCGCGCGCACCGGGCTGATCGTCCCCTGGCACCCTGACTACGGCACGCTGCTCGGACTCGCCGAGGCGTGCGACGTGCCCGTACGCTGGTCCTGCCGCACCGGAATCTGCCACACCTGCGAGACCGCGCTCCTCTCCGGCCACGTCGAGTACGCCCCGCAGCCCCTGGAGCCCCCCGCCACGGGGAGCGCGCTCATCTGCTGCTCGACGCCCCCGGCCGACGTGGTCCTGGACATTTGACCGGAGGTGTCCGTGACCGGGGGCGCTACCGCCGACGGAGCACCGGGTTGCGCGCGGTCGGCACAGCTGCCTAGCGTGGTTGCGTGGGGCGAGGGGAGGAGACCGGCGGGGCGGGTCGGTTGCGTGGGACATCCCACCGTGGGGCATCCCGCCGAACCCACTCCTGGCATGCGTCCGAGAGGGGATTTCTGCCATGGCAAAGGTGCTTTTCATCGTCAGCGGAGCCACCTACTGGGTGTTGAAGGACGGCACGCGGCACGCGACCGGCTACTGGGCCGAGGAGTTCGCGAACCCGTACAAGATCCTCACGGACGCCGGTCACGAGGTCGTCGTCGCGACGCCGAACGGTGTGACACCGACCGTCGACATGATGAGCCTGCGCCCCGAGATGGTCGGCGGAAACGAGAGCGCCCTGGAGCTGGAGGCCGTCATCCGTTCCGCCGAGGTGCTGCGTCGACCGCTACAACTGTCGGACGTGCGCCTGGAGGACTACGACGCGGTCTACCTGCCGGGCGGTCACGGTCCGATGGCGGACCTGGCGTGGGACGCCGACGTGGGGCGGCTGCTGACCCGGCAACTGGCCTCGGGCAAGCCGCTGTTCATCGTCTGTCACGGTCCCGCCGCGATGCTGGCCACCAGGATCCACGGCGAGTCGCCGTTCAAGGGCTACCACATCACCTGCTTCACCGACGAGGAGGAGGACGGCGTCGGACTGGCCTCCAGGGCGCCGTGGTTGCTGGAGACCGACGTGAAGGCGAAGGTTGGGGTCGACTTCAGCCGCGGTCCGGTCTGGGAGCCCTACATGGTCGAGGACCGCAACCTGGTGACCGGACAGAACCCGGCCTCGGCCGCGGTCCTCGGGAACCGGATGCTGGAGATCCTCAAGTGACCAGTCCTGGAGCGATCCGGCCCAGGCACGCGCCCGCGTCGCAGGACATGGGGCACGTGGTGTTCCGAGCGAAAGGGCCATGACGGTGGAAGCGACGGTTGCCCGGGGCCTGCTGGACCGGCACTGGGCCGCATCGAACAGCGGCGACGCGGACGCGGAACACGACATCTACGCCGACGACGTCATCGTCGAGTACCCGCAGTCCGGCGAGGTCATCCGCGGCAGGAGCAACATCCAGGCACTGCGCACCCAGCATCCCGCGGTCCGGACCTTCACCGTGCGCAGGATCCTCGGATCCGGCGACCTCTGGGTGACCGAATTCGTGCTCACCTATGACGGCAAGCCCACGCAGACCGTGAGCATCATGGAGTTCTCGGCAGGCCGCGTGGTGCGGGAGACGCAGTACTTCGCCGACCCGTTCGACCCGCCGGCCTGGCGGTCGCAGTGGGTCGAACCCGGGGAGTGATCCGCCACCGGTCTGCGGCCGCGACCTCGAACACGCCCGAACTCGCCGAACTCGCCGAGGCGGTAGCGGACGACGCGGGCAGCCCCCTCAGGACGCCGGTCAGCGGCGACGGTCACAGTCAACACCTCGCTGGGGCGGACGGCGGCCAGCTGCTCCGTCGCCTCCCGCTACCGGGCGGCAACGGTCAGGCCCCAGCGGGTCCTCAGTCTGACTGCGTTTGGGATGTGAGGCGTGGGACGATCGGCCGGTGACTCGACTCGTAGACCCTGGCCGTTCCCTGGAGGAGCTTGAACGCGACCGTTGGCCCGCCACGCCGGCTTACACGAGCTATCTCGTCGCGACGGTGCATGCGCTTCGGCGTCGGCCAATCTGCGAGCTGACCGTCGAGGATATGCGTCTGCTGATTGGACAGGACGTGGGCCTTGCTCATCTCCTACCGATGGCCGTGGAGGTACTGCGAGACAACCCGATGGCAGAGGGCGACATGTATGAGGGCGACCTGCTGTCCGCCGTACTCACCAGGAGTTCAGCGGTCTGGCGCGAGTGGCCCGAGCTTGGACGGAAGCTCGGCGTGATCGTCTCAGGGTTGGCCGATCTGCCGCCTTCCTTGATGGAGAAGGCCGCGAGGTTTCTGGCTCTGCTTCCCTGCTGACGTGGGTCGAGGCCAGGCTCCTCTCGTAGTCACGCGGCGACGATGAATCGCTACCTTCTCGCCCGTCAGCCATGGGAGAGCGGTCGTCCGACGCGCGCTGCGGGTGGGGCTGAGCCCGGGTGGTGGTGGTAACCGTGAGAACGATCAGTCCCGCTGGGCTTCGCGGGAGGCTGGCTGTCCGGAGCGTTTGGACTGCCGCTGGGTGGTGCGCCTGGTCATGCTGGTGATCGCGGCCCAGGTGATCAGCGACTCGGGTTCTCTGAACCCGCGACGCCGGGGGAACCCTCGCCGGCTGGCCTCTGCCGCGCCAGCCTAGGAAGAACCGATGGCGTCGCGGCGAAGCCCTGCGGTACGAGTGGAGGCATGGCCAGAAGCGCCCACCACATTCGCCGCAACGCTGCCCGCTCCGGGCAGGCAGCCTCACGCCCCGGAAGCCCGTGGAGGGCCGTCCTGGTGCGCGAGCTCCGCTACAGCTCCGAGCGCTTGCGTTCAGCCGCGCGGGAGGGGCGGCGCCCCCTCCGCCGGGTCGAAGTCCAGTCCGTCGACGAGGTCGCCGTACGGGGGGGCCGGCCACCGGCGGCGTGCTGACGCCGAGGTGCTCGTCCAGCTCGCCGCCGCCGTAGTACGTGACGAAGTCACGGTAGTCGGCGGGAAGGCGTACGGCACGGCTCACCGGGGTGCGGCCGGGTGTCGGGGTCTGACGGCGCGCCCGGTGTGGAAAACCGGTGGCCGGGCTCGGGCCCGGGCGGTTGACTGGCACCGGACACGACACTGACCGACCAAGGGGGGTTCGTGGAGGATCCGCAGTTCACGATCGTGGTGAACGGTGGCTCGTCTGGCGGGGCGACGGCCCTGAAGGCGGTACGTGCGGTCACCGGCCTGAGTCTGTGGCACAGCAAGCGGCTCCTGGACAGCGCACCGGCCACCGTGCGGGAAGACGTTCCGTTCGAGATCGCCGCCACCGCGGCCCGCCAGCTGCGCCGGGCCGGCGTACCTGCCTCCGTCCGGTGTGACTGGTGCCGGCGCACCCTGCCCGACGACGGCACCCCCGTCGACCCCGGGCCCTGCACCTCCTGGGCCTGGCCCACCGCCCACTGCCAGGCCAACTCCCTCACCACGTGCGACTGCGGCTACTGCACCGCCTACGGCCCCCTGCCCGGACACACCGCCCACCACGGCACCTGAGTCCCCCGTCACCTGCACACAGGCCAGGCGCA
Organism: Kitasatospora sp. NPDC091276; assembly: GCF_040684355.1. Classification (NCBI taxonomy): domain Bacteria; kingdom Bacillati; phylum Actinomycetota; class Actinomycetes; order Kitasatosporales; family Streptomycetaceae; genus Kitasatospora; species Kitasatospora sp. NPDC091276. The sequence continues at coordinate 109,519 of NZ_JBFBFU010000013.1, forward strand.
TCGGGGCGACGGTGGCCTACGGTCCTGGCTGTCGCAGCGCGACGAGACGGGGTGGGACGGGAGCCAGGCCGGGTTGCGAGGCCGCCGGGCTATCTACAGGCCGCCGCGTGCGCGCGACCTGAGTCAACTTCCTTGCCAGTTAGCATTGATGATGTATGGTCAGGTCAGTTTTGCAGGTCCCGGCGGTGACACTGCCGACGGCGCCGGCCCCGGCGAATCACCCCGGGGAAAGACTCCGGGATCGACCGCCGTCCGGCCGGTCCGTACCGTCGTCGACGGTGTGGGAGCAGCGATCGGCATTGGAAGGGACATCATGAACGGCAGGATCGTGACTCTGCTCGGCGTACCCGCACTGCTCGCGGGGGCGGTGCTCGGTGCGGCCCCGGCGCACGCCGGCACCGGGGTGCGGGTCGACGGCGCGACCGTTTCCGGTGGCGCCTCGGCGACGGTGAACGCCACCATCGCGTACTCCTGCGACGCCGGCGGTCTCGTCGCGTCCGCGACCGTGACCGCCGAGGACCGTACGTCCGGCGCCCTTGGCTACGCCCGTTTCACCCCGAACTGCACGGGCGCGAATGTCCAAGTGACCGTCCCGGTCACGACTTTGAACCAGAACCGCTACGTCGCGGGTGACACGGCGGCCGTCCGGGCCTCACTGCTCGACGCGACCGACACCGAGGTGGCCGGGACCATCACCCGGCTCACCGTCGGCACCGCGTAGCCGGGTCGGCGGCGGGCGGCGGGCCGCACGGGCCGAGGAGCGCTCGTGCGGCCCGCCGCCGCGGTACGGGGTGCGCGGTACGGGGTGCGGGCTACTTCTTGGCCGGTGCCTTCGGGACGGCGTTGTACGGGTTGTGGTGGTGGTCGCCGATGTGCAGCTGTTCCTCCGGCGCGCCGGCGAGCTTGGGCAGGACGTGGGTGCCGGTCGGGTCGGTGATGACGATGGCGTCGCCGTCGCGGCGCACGTCGTGCGGGGAGCCCTTGGCGTAGGAGGCGAGCTCCGCGCCCGGGCCGGTGGGAGTCGAGTCGGCCACCGTACCGAACACGTTCGTGGGCAGCGTCAGTGCGGTCGCCGTCGCGCCGAGCGTGGTGTTCGCGGACTGCTCGCCGCCGTACGCGGCGCCGAAGGTGGCGCCGCCGGTGACGGTGGTGCCGGCGGGCACGGTGACCGGCACGGCGGTGCCGGAGGTCCCTTGGAGGGTGACCACGCCGCCCTGGACGTAGCCGGTGGCCGAGCCGGTGTTCTGGGCGTGCTGCCAGCCGGCCTGCTGCTGGAGGACCGTCCCGGAGTCGGTGAGGGTCTGGTTGACCACCGGGGTGTCCGCGGTGAACCAGGTGCGGTAGGTGGACAGGATGCCGGTGAGGGTCTGCAGGGCCAGCTTGTCGTCGGTCAGGTTGGACTGGTGCATGAAGAAGGGCCGCGGGTCGTTGGAGAGCACGTACCCGAGGGTGATCCTGACCTGCAGCGGCAGGACGTAGCTCGACCAGGCGGTGGTCGGGTCCAGCGGTGCGATGCAGGTCGTGGTGGCCGGGTTGGCCTCGCAGTTGCCGCTGCCGCCGTTCGCCTTGGAGGTGTAGAGCCAGTTGTACTCGCTCACCTCGTCGGCCTGGGTGGAGACGTTGTAGAACACGTTGACCGGGTGGCGCGGGGTGCCGAGCGCGGAGGCGATCTGACGCTGCCCGCTCTCTCGGGAGGCGTCGACGCCGAGCCACTGGATGTTGTCGGCACTCAGCGCGGCCAGGAAGTTCGGGTTGTCGTCGGGCTGCTGCGGCAGCATCACGGTGCCGGAGTGCTCGCCCGCGACCAGTTCGTTCGGCCGGAACGGGAGGCCGTTGGCCTGGGCGAACTGGATGTTCTGGGTGATCTGGGAGCTGATGGTGGGCTGGTCGACGTATTCGATGGCACCCGAGGCGTCGGTCTGGCACCGCCAGGGGATCACCGAGAAGTCCTGCACGCAGCCCAGGAACGGGTGGTCGTAGGTGTGGTTGACCCACCGGAAGCTGTTCTTGTTCGCCAGCAGCGCGTCGCTCAGCGGGTCGTCGCCGCCCTGCTCCTGCTGGTACTCGACACCCGGTCCGGCGTTGAACAGGAAGTCCAGGGTGTAGCCGTTCTGCTGCTGCCAGTTCACCGTGTCGGTGACGTCGGAGGCGGCCATCCGGATGGGTGTGGTGTCCGGTACGCCGGCGGCGCAGTCGCCTTCGCCCGGGGTGCACTTGCCGCTCTGGCTCCACCGGGAGTTGGCGTTGAACAGGTCGTCGATGTGTGCCGAGAAGTAGTTGCGCCAGTAGCCCAGGTGGACGCCCCGCGTCACCCAGTCGACGATTCCGTGTGCGAGCAGCCGGAACTGCTGCTGGTCGTAGTTGTACGCGAAGGTGAGGACCAACTGCTGGCGGCCGCCGCTGGTGTAGACGCCCGCGAGCACGCCCTGCGTCGAGGTGCCGGGCACCGTCTCGGTGAGGAACGGTTCGAAGTGCGCGCCGGTGGCCGGGTTGTCGGGCACCGGCGTGGCCAGCGCGCCGTACGAGCCGCTGCCGCCCGCGGTGCCCTCGAACGGCACCGGGCCGTTGAGGTAGCGGAAGGCGTCGGTCCGGGCGGAGGAGGACGCGGTGGCGGTGGTCGCGTCGAGCGAACCGGTCCACGAGGGCGTGCTCAGACCGGTGTTGGCGCCCGGCCACACGTAGGAGTCGACCTGTCGGACGTGGTAGGTCTGCTCGTAGCCGGTGAGGGCGGAGAGTTCGGCGGCGGAGAGCTGGCTCGGCGCGTCGTTGGGCAGGACGACGCCCTCGAAGTGGCCGTGCGGTGTGCCGTCGGCCAGGGCGTCGGCGAGGAAGGACGCCGTGAGGGTGGCGCGGTTGCTGCTGGTGAGGTCGACCACGGTGGTCGGCACGCCCTCGGAGACCAGTTGCTTGTGGATGCCCTCGACCCACGGGTTGCCGTCGGTGACGACGAGGACGTTCAGGTCGACCCGGGAGGTCGCGGCCGCGGCCGGGACGACCGTACCGAGGGATATCACCGCGCCGGCCACGACCAGCGCGATCAGCGGCAGCGCGCGGAACGGCGTCCGGCCCGCGCGCGGGGCAAGGCGGGGTTTCAGGAGTCTCATGGCGCCCACCCTGGCGCAGCGGGCGGTCGCTACGGCCGCGTTCCGCCAGACCTTGACCGATCGATGGCGGGGTTTTTGGAAACGGTTCCCGTTTCGGAAGCTTCCCCGTAACCGGCCTGCACGCCTGCGGCCCTGCGGCTCGGTCAGAACCGGCCGCGCCGGGCGGGCCGCGGCACCGGGGGTTGTCTGCGGCGGTGCGTATCGCCCGGGGCAACAGGAGCCACAGGAGTGAGAAGGAAGGGGCGGGAATGGACGAGGTCAGGCCAGGGACGCGCGAGTACCTCGACGGACGGAGGCGACCTGACGGCTGGCCCCCGCCACTCTGTCGGCCGCGGGGGCCAGCCCGTCGGCTGCTCGGGGCAGGGGCCGCATGCTCACCCGCCACCGCGGTCCTTGAGGAGCGGGCAGAACATGGCATGCAGCACCGCGGTGCTGCGGATTCAGGCGGCTGACGGCGGGTCGAGGTCCTTTGTCATGAAGACCCTGCTGGTGCCCGGCGGGTCGCACGGGACTTCGCCCAGGCGTCGCCAGCCGTGCTTCGCGTAGAAGCCGGGAGCCTGGAAGCTGATCGTGTACAGGACCGCCGTGCGGCAGCCGCGTGCGCGGGCTTCGCTTTCGGCCCGGCGCAGGATCTCACTGCCCAGGCCACCGTGGCGCAACTCGGCCGGCAGGAAGAACAGGTCGAGGAAGAACAGCCCGAGTGAGGTGCGACCGGTCAGGCCACCGATCACCTGGGAGGTCACGCAGTCACGTACCAGGACGGCCAGTGGGCGGCGGTCGTCGACGGATGTCGAGTCGGTGTTGAACCGGTCCAGGGCGTCGGAGATGAGCGATACGTCGGCGGGCTTCGGGGCGTCGGTGACCGTGAGGCCGATGCCGGGCCGGGGGTTCGATGGCGTGTTGTCGGTGGCAGGCATGGGGCTCCCAGGTCGGTTGGCGGCAGGTGTGCGGGCGCAGGGCGCGGTGGCCTCGGCCGGTACGGGACGTTAGGGCGTGGACGCTTCGGCCGGGCCCGAAGCGAGATCGACGACAATCGGGGACATGGACCATCAGCGCGAGGGCCGGGACGTCGGCGTGGACCTGGCCGCCGTGGCCAGGCTGCTGGCCGACGGCACCAGGGCGGACTTCTGCCTGGCCCTGCTGGACGGCCGGGCCTGGACGGCCACGGAACTGGCCCGCCATGCCGGTGTCGCGGCCTCGTCCGCGACCGAGCACTTGAACGTGCTCGTACGTGGCGGACTCCTCGCCGAGGAACGCCACGGACGCCACCGTTACCTGCGGATGGCCGATCCGCGCGTGATGGCCCTGATCGAGAGCCTCGCCGCACTCGCGCCGCGCCACGCCCCCAGGCCGCGTTCGCTGTCGGGCTCAGGGCGGCAGCGGGCCCTGGCCCGCGCGCGGCTCTGCTACGACCACCTGGCCGGAGAACTGGGCCTGGCCGTCACCGACTCGATGGCCGGCCTCGGCCTGTTGGCGTGGGGAGCCGATCCGTCGCTCACCGCCGAAGGGGCGGCCTGGCTCCACGACCTGGGCATCGCACTGCCCGACGCCTCCCGCAGACCGCTGGTACGCGCCTGCCTGGACTGGACCGAACGGCGCCCGCACCTGGGCGGGGCCGTCGGCGCCGCCATCTGCGGGCACGCCCTGGCCGCCGGGTGGCTGACCCGGATCGGAACCACCCGTGCCCTCGCCCTCACGGATCTGGGCAGGCACGAACTGCGCGACCACCTCGGACAGCCTGCGACCACCAAGCTGCCGCCCTGGGACCAAGAGGCGGATTGACGGCCATGGGATGAACGGTCCCGGTGCTGGTGGGGCCGTGGCGGTGGAAGGGCCGTACGGGTTGGGTGAGTTGCGAGGCCTGGTCCCCGACCGCTCCGCACGACGCCCGGCCCGCCGCCGCCGGACAAACACCGGACTCGTCCTCGCCCGCGTCGCCGTTTGCTGCTCACCCACCGGTCGAACCGCCCGCCGACCTTCCACCCAGGGGCGACCGACAGCTCGTACTGGTAGTAGGCCCGGAACTCCTCGGCGTACCGGTACCTCGGATCGGTGCCGGTGAACTCCCGCTCGCACCAGTCCCCGATCCGGTCCGCGAGGTCGGCCCCCAGCTCCAGCGGCGCCTGGTACGCCGTCACCACCTCCGGGTGCAGCACGCACGGCTCGGGCACGTAGTCTCCGTCATTCTCCACGTCAGCCGGCAGCGACGGATCGGTCAGCAGCGCGTCGACCTGCGCGGAGGAGCCCCACACCACCCTGACCGCGGGCAACCACGACGGCTCGTGGTTCAGCGGACACCACAGCACCTGCAGCAGGTCCACGCCCTCAGGGCACGGCAGCAAGGGAATCGCGCGCGTAGAGCTGGGCCACCGGCAGCAGGGGCGGCATCGGCGGGCCGAGGACGGTGATCACCGCGTTGGGCCGCGGTCGCCGACGCCGGTCGCCGCGCCGGCCATTGACACGTTGTTGACTCGTTGTTGACATGCCGCCTCCAAGCTGACGGGACAGCAGACAGCACACCCCACAGCGAAGGAAGGACAACCATGCGCATGCGCGGTCTCCTCGCAGCAGTCGTGGCATCGGTGGCGGCCCTCGGCATGGCCGTGCCGGCCTCGTCCGCCGCACCGGCCACGGACGCCAAGCCGATCGAGCGGGTCAGCGGCAAGAGCCACGTCTTGATCAACCCGGCGAATGTCGGCAGTACGAGCTGGGCGCCCGAGAAGGAGAGCTCCCTCGACGGCCAGCCGCTGACGATCCACGCGACCGAACCGACCGTCAGCCCGAACGGAGGCGCCAAGGCCAACGCCGACGCGATGGCCGGCGCCAAGGCCAGCGTCTGGGGCACCACCGGGCGGCTGCTCACCGGGGACGGCGTGTGCACCGCCAACGTCGTCGCCAGCGCCAACCGCGATGTCATCGCCACCGCCCGGCACTGCGTGGAGGGCGGGCACGACTTCAAGTTCGCTCCCGGCTACGACGCGGGGAACGCCCCCTACGGCTGGTGGACCTGGCGGGCGGCCGGCTGGGTCGACGCCCCCGCTCCGCAGGGCGACATCGCCTTCCTCGTGCTGAACACGCTGAACGGCCGACACATCGCGGATGTCGTCGGGGCCACCGGCATCGGGTTCAACCGGGACATCAACAACTACGCGCACATCATCGGCATCCCCGGAGTGGTCCCCGCCGAGCGGGAGCACATGCTCTGGTGCGGCGGCCAGCCGGTGGCCGGCCCCGAGCAGCCTCCCACCGCGCGGATCGACAACTGCATCGGACTGGGCGGAGGTGCCAGCGGCGGGCCGTTCTTCGTGAACTACGACCAGAACGACGGCTCGGCCGTTCAGACCGGCGACTTCGTCACGGGCAACAGCTGGCAGGGCAAGTGGTGGGCGGTGAGCGCCTACTACCGTGACGACGCCTACAACGTCTTCAACGGGGCGCAGAACGCCTGATCGCGCGCGCGGTACCGGTCCCCTGTCCCCGGTACTCCAGCCGGACCTCGATGCCGAGCCTGCTGGAGTGCCGGGACAGGGGGCCGGTGCTGCTCCGCGCCAGTTCGCGGACGGCGCACCCGTCGCGACGGCCACTACCGACACGCGCGCGCCGGGCCCACGCCCGCCTGGACGCGCGAGAGGCGCCCCTCCCCGCCACGAGAGAACGACAGGTGCGCCGACTCCTGACGGCGTCCGGCCGAGAACCCGCGGTTCCCTCCCGCGCGCAGGTGGGCGGGTGCTCCCCGGCGGTTGCGTCGCAGACTCAACCGGACGGCGTGGCCGGGGAGCGCATGCCGAGCCACTGCTCGGCGCCCCAGGCCTCGAACCGCTCCACCTCGGTGAACCCCAGCTTCGCCGCCAGGCGCATCGAGCCCGCGTTGGCGCTCTGGGTGGTGAGCACCACCGGCTCGCCGGGAAGCGCGCCGGCGAGCCAGCCGAGTGCCGCCGCGCACGCCTCGGCGGCGTACCCGAATCCCCACGCCCGCGGCAGGAACAGGTAGCCGAGATCGATCTTCCCCGCGGCAGCCGGACGGCGGTGCCCCGTCGCCCTCCTGAGCAGGATCTGGCCGATCATCGACCCGTCGAGGTCGACGACGAAACTCCCGGGCCACCGCTCGGGCGCCCCGGGCATCTCGCGCTCAAGCTCGTCACGCGGCCGGGGGCCACCGAGGTAGGCGTGCACCTCCGGCGAGGCGAGCAGCTCGATGAACGCCGCACGGTCCCGGATCTCGGACGCACGGAGCACGAGCCTCCCGGTCCTGACCGGCTCAGGCGGCCACACCACAGCTCCCAGATCTTCCATTCGCGCACGCTAACAGGTGGTCAACCCGACCGACCCGACACCCCGGGACACAGCGCCCCAGGGCGGCGGGCACCGCCGGGACGGCCGGCGGCAGGCCGGCGGCGGGCCGGGGTCGTTCGCCCGTCCGGCTTCCCGCACGAGGTGGTGTTCCGCCGCCACCCGTCCTGCCAGCAGCTCAGCATCGTGCGCGAGGAGGACTTCGTCTGCGTCCTCTGCGCCGAGGCCCCGCCGCAGAGGTGGAACGTCGACCGGCCCGGACGCCAGACGAAGCGCTGCGTGAACGCGGTGCGGGAAGACACCGAGCGGGAAGACGCCGTGCGGGAAGGGGACGCGAGGGCCGGGGGTGGCGAGGTGCCGTCAGTCGTTTTCCTCGTCGGACACGGGCTCGGTGAGTCCCTTGCGGCAGTGGCCGTGCCCGGGGTGCTTGTGGCAGTAGGAGTCCTTCTCCTCCCCCACGGTGATGGTGGCCTTGGCGGGTTCGCTGACGATCGGGTTCCCGTGCGGGTCGGTGGCCGCCGCGAACGCCACGTTGGTGAGGTCGCAGCCCTTCTCGGCGCCGCCGCGGTGGTGGGCCGCCTTGCAGGCTTCGATGTCGGCCAGGGTGATCGTGTAGGTGCCGTGGCAGGTGGTGCTGGCCCCGGGCGTCAACGTGGTCGCCTCGCAGCTGACGCCGGCGATGCGGTCGTCGTTGACCAGCACGCCGTGCAGGTCGGTGCTGCCGGTGTTGGTGACCGTGTAGGAGTACTCCACCGTGTCGCCGACGGCGTAGGGGCCGCGCGAGAGCACCCGCTTCTTCAGGGTGAGGTGCGGCGCCCCGATCGGCAGCGTCAGCTGGGTTTGCGGGGACGTGACCGGCTGGCCGTTCGCCGTACCGGTGGCGGTGGCGGTGTTGGTGACGGAGCCGGCCGCAGCGTCGTTCTCGGTGATCGTGTACGTGCCGTGGCAGGTGGTGCGGTCGCCCGGGCTCTCCGCCGGGGCGAGCGCGGTCGAGGCACAGGTGATGTCGGCGACGTGGTCGTCGGTCACGTGGACGCCGGTCAGCTCGGCGCCCCCGGTGTTCTGGACGGTGTAGCGGAAGGTGACCGTCTGCCCGACCGTGTAGGGGCCGGGCGTCTGCACCTGCTTCTCGATGGCGAGGCCGGGCGGCCGTTCGATCGGCACGCTCTGCGAGGACGGCGGCGAGGAGACCGGCCGGCCGCCCGAAGTGCCGGTCGCGGTGGCCGTGTTGTCGATGGAACCGTGGGTCACGTCGGCGGTGGTGACGGTGTGGGTGGCAGTGCAGGTGACCGTATGACCGCTCGCGAGCGTCGTCGTGGGACACGTGACCGGGCCGGCCTTCGGGTCGTTGACGGCGAGGCCGGTGATGTCCGTGGCACCGGAGTTGGTGACCACGAAGTCGTACGGCACCCGCGTCCCGGCCACCAGGTCACCGGGCAGCGGCTGCCGGACCTGCTTGACGAGGTTCAACTGCGGCAGCGGCTGGTTGCTGCTCACCACCACGTTGCGGATGAGGTGCACGTCGGTGAACAGACCGGTGGAGGCCGCGAACCCGAACTTGTAGGTGGCGGGCGCCGGTTGCGGGGCGGGTGTGCTGAGCACCTGGTGGGAGCCGGTGCCGTCGTTGAAGTCGACCGACACGGTGAGCACCGGGTCGGGCGTCGGGGTGAGCTCGACATGGACCCGGCGGCGCGAGGGTTCGAGCGCGGTCTCGGCCTGGGCGGGGGTGGCCCCCGGGGGCAGCGCGGTGAGCGGCCCTTGCAGGGTGCCCGGGAGCGTCGACGGCCAGGGTGCGGTGGTGCTGAAGTTGCTGGTGGTGGCGGTCAGGAAGCAGTAGCCCTCGATCCCGTCGCCCGGGCCGCGCACCGTGACCATGTTGGCCCCGGGGCCTGGGACGCGGAACGCCGTCCCGGCGGGCGAGCGGGTGGGACAGCCGTTGCCGCGGTGCTCCCAGTCGCCGAAGTAGTTCCCGAGGACATCGAGCCCCACGCCCAGGTAGCCGCGGTCCACACCGGGCAGGAAGGTGGCGGTGGGGTCGTCGTCGGGAAGCTTCTGCGCGTACCCGAGGCTGCCGCCGAAGGCGCCGGGGTGGGTCAGCGCGCCGTCGCCGTTCACCAGGAAGAACGAGATGCCGTCAGCGGGGTTGGCCGGGGTCGTGCTCCCGTACTGCCACTGGTCGAAGGTGACATCGAGGCCCTGGATGGCGGGCAGCGCGTTGTTGTAGAGGACCGCGCCGGCCTGGTCGTTGGACGCGTCCGTCAGCCGCAGATAGCCGTGCGGCGCGCCGTCGGGGGGCGGCACCGGGCCCACGCCGCCCGGGCAGCCGCCGAGCGGATGGTCCCCGGGACCGGGCGCGGTGGCAGCCGGCGCGCCGGTGAGACAGGCCGACCCCACGCCGGTGAACTCCGGGGCGGCGGCCTGGGTGAACGTCTCGCTGACCAGGGGCGAGCCGCCGGCCCGAGGCTGCGCCTGGGTGCCGGTGTCCAGGCACAGGGGCATTCCGGCGCCCACGATCAGGGCCAGGGCCCCTGCGGCGAGCCGGGCCGTCCGGACGCGCCGCGGGCGCTGTCCGGGAGGGGCTGAGTGCTGTTCATGTGTCATGTCCCCACATATAGCAGTCACTCTGAGTATTCATCGCAAAGACAGGCTGTTACGAAATTGCCCTTCGGTGACTTCGCTGCCTACTGCGGGGGGATCCGGGCCCGCTATCGCACGACGAGAATCTCCGGCATCGGCAGGCACCACTCGCCCAGCATCCCGATGAGGATCCGGCGGGCCAGTTCCCGGGCTTCGATCCACCCTGGATCGACCGTCAGAGCCTCCCTGTTCCACCGGTCCGAGCTCTCCCGGCCGCTCATCCCGGCGAAGATCGCATCGATCGCTCGAAGGTCACGTAGCGCCTCGCGGCTGAGATCCCCGTCCTCGACCAGGCCCTCGGCCATGCGGAAGGCCTGGTCGAAGTCCAGGGCGACCTCATCCGTCGAGACACCCTGCTCGTCCACCCAGATCAGCTGAGCCGAGGGATCGGCCGCCAGCACGGCCAGCGCCTCGACAAACAGGCGTTCACGGAAAGGAACATCAGGGACTCTCACCTGGGAATCGTTGCACGGCTCAGCGGGGTAGGTTCCGAGGCCTGGACATTGAGGACCAGGACATGGTCATGCTCGACGCTGACACCGCCGGCTACGCTTCCCGCACCCCCAAGGGCCCTCGCCGAACCGCCCCGAGGCGGCCTGATGAGATTGGTGGGGGCGTTCGAGAGAACTCTTCCGGCGATCAACGGCGAGTACGTGGACGATCGCGGGGTCACCGGGCGAGTTCGGGTACCAGTTCGGCGGCTGCTTCGATGCGGTCGAGGACGTTCCGGGCGGAGTCCGACAGCGGGTAGCGGCCGGCGTCGGCGCGGGTGGCGCGCGATCGGTCGGCGTCCGCGCGGGAGAGCGACGACAGCCGTCTGGCCAGCAGGTTCAGGGGGTGGTCGAGGTCGAGGACCACGGTGGAGTAGAAGCCGTCGGCGCTGTCCCGGGTCGGCGGGAACAGGCCGCCCTCGTAGACGGCGAGCCTGCCGTACGGTGCTGACTCGAAGTGCCCGATGCCGGTGTCGAGGGAGCCCAGGAAGGGCGGCGAGGTCCGGCTGTCCAGGGACGTCTGGTCGTAGAAGAAGTTCTCGTTGCCGCCGTCCCCGACCAGGAGGTCCCAGGCGGGCACGGGGCTGAGCCTGTGCAGGGCCCTGGATGGTGGGAACGAGGCGGGGTGCAGCGGGCGCAGGCGGTCGCCGACCACCTGCCACCGCTGCAGGCCCCGGTCCAGGCCGGCCGTGACCAGGGAGTCGGCGGTGAACGCGATGGCGCTGATCGGTCCGTGGCCGAGGTGGTCGTCCGCGGCGAACTCGTGCATCGGTTCGAGCCTGCTGTCGGTGATCAGGATCCGGAACCCGTCGGCGAACGCGATCCGGGTGCCGGAGGGATCGACGGCGAACAGGTCGGCGCGGTTGAAACCGAACTCCGCCAGGTCGAGCCGCAGCTCCTGGCCGCCGAAGAACCCGAGTGCCGCCCTGACGAGCCTCAGGCCCGTCACGAAACCGTCGGCCGTCGCCTCCACCCGTGCTCCGAGCAGCGCCGTGCCGCCGGCCAGGACCGTCTCCCCGCCGGGTGTGTACTCGACGAGTTCCGCGTTCCGGAGGTGGCCGTCGCCGGCGAAGTCGCGCAGGGCGACCACGGTATCCGCGTCCACGCAGCACAGCGACACGTGGTTCGTCGGGCCTTCGTAGAACTCGTTCAGGACGCCGGTGCGGTCCACCGTCACGATCCGGCACCGGTGGAGGTCCTCGCCGATCAGGTTGATCGCGGCCAGCGGCAGCTGATGGCAGAAGCCGACCGGGCCGGCGGCGTTGAGGGCGGACGGCAGCACCCGCGACGCCGACGCGTGGACCGACTCGCCGACCCGTACCACCTCACGACGGTCGGTCTCGGCCAGCAGCTGGGCCAGCTGGCGCTCCGCCATTCCCTGTGGCTGCCACCGCGATGGCTTCAGGTGGGCGGCTGCCGCCGCGGCCTGCGGGAAGGGGAGGGACAGCACCAGCTTCCACAGACCGCCCCAGGCCCCCTGCCGGGCCAGTGACCTGGCCAGCTCCTGCGTACTCCCGCTTCCCTCGTCTCCCCTGCCGCCGCCCCGCCCGCCGAAGAGCCTCGACATCGCCCAACCCCCTGTCGACTGCGCCGAATTGGCCTTCTGGAATTCTCCCTCAGTGATCATGAAACCGGTACTGGGCCGGAGGCATGCGCGGTGAGGACAACGATTCCGTGTACAGCGTCGACGGAGGCGGGAGTGCGGGCGGCGGGGGGCCGCGGGGGGCGGGCGGCGGGGGGCCGCCGGGGGCGGGCAGAGGCCGGGGAGGGGCGGCTGCCCGGCCGCGTAGATCAGCCGGCCGACTCCTGCTCGGCCTCCACCTGGGCGTTCCACTCGCGCTTGGCCGCCCGCCAGGCCTCGTCACTCTGACCGGACCGCCAGTAGCCCGAGACCGACAGCCGCTCGCGCGGGATGCCTCGCTCCACGCGCAGCAGGCGCCGCAGTTCCTTCACGAAGCCCGCCTCACCGTGCACGAACGCGGATGCCGTGCCGGCGGGGAATTCCAGCGCGCCCACCGCCTCGACCAGCGCCTCGCCCACCGGGCGGGCGCCGCGGTGCAGCCAGCTGATCTCGGCCCCGGAGGGCGAGACGATCTTCTGCTCCTCCGCGGCGTCCGCGACCTCGACGAAGGCGTGCACCACGGCATCGGCCGGCATCCGCTCCAGCGCCGCGGCGATCGCGGGCAGCGCGCTCTCGTCGCCCACCAGCAGGTGCCAGTCGGCGCTCGCGTCGGGGGCGTAGCCGCCGCCGGGGCCCAGGAAGCGCACCGTCTCGCCGGGCTGTGCGCGGGCCGCCCAGGGCCCGGCCAGGCCCTCGTCACCGTGCACCACGAAGTCGATGGTCAGCTCGCGCAGGGCCGGGTCCCAGGCCCGCACGGTGTACGTCCGGGTGATCGGCCGCTGCTCGGGCGGGAACTCCTCGCGGATCCGCGCCATGTCGAAGGGCTCCGGGTAGCTCACGCCCTCGGGCGTGAAGAGCACCTTGATGTAGTGGTCGGTGAACTCGGTGGCGTCGAAGTCCTCCAACCCCGCACCGCCGAGAACCAGGCGCACCATGTGCGGTGTGATCCGCTCGGTGCGCAGCACCTGTGCTTCGCGCGCCTGCGGTGTCCGGCGGGTCGGTTGGTCTGCCATGGTGCCCCCCTGGGCTGTGTGGTCGCGCGTCTTGGTTAGGCTTGCCTAAGTTAGCACCCTTGAGGCGGTGCTCGACCCAGGGACGGCAGCCGATCCCCATTCCGCCCACGACCGGGAACGTGACGCCCCGGCAGCCCTGCTGCGGCTCGCGGACGCGACAAGGTCGTACGGAGCCGCCGCGACCGGTTCGGCGCAGCCAGACCGCGCCGCGCGCCGCCCGGGAGCCGACGACCGAGGTCGCCGCCCGCAGAGCGGCCGCGCCGCACTCCCCGGACCGATCCGGCACCGCAACCCGCTCGGGAGGATAGGGAGCGGGCGGCCGGTCAGGACGCCGGTACGATTTCGGCCGCCCTGCCGGAGGCACTCGTGGTTCAGGTGGCGGGCGACCGGGTGGGGTCGGGCCTCAGGCGCGCCGCACCACGAAGGTGACCTCCGCGATGTTCCCCCCGCCGCCGATCACCTGGCAGGTGAGACCCGCACCGACAGTGCACTCGTTGACGTTCGACCCGGCGTAGGGGTTGCTCCAATGGATCAACCCGCTCCAGGTGTCCACGCCGAAGCCGATCTGCCCCTCGGTGCCCGTCAGGAACCCGCACGACTCGGTTTTCCAGCTGGGGGCCACATTCGGCAGGATGTAGCTCGGGGGCAGAGGACTGCCGGTGCTCCAGCACCCGTGGGCCAGGGTGGCCGAGCCGAGGTAGAGCATGCTGCCGGTCTGGTTCGACAGGGTGACCTGGGTGCTGCGCGCCGCGTAGGCGGCGGACGCCGCTGGGGCGGCCGACCGCGTCGTTCCGGCGGAGGGGCCGGCGGCCTGCGCCGCGGGAGCCAGGGCCAAGCCGGCGCTCAGCGCCAGGACGGCGGTCAGTACGGAGGACTGGACAACACGCTTGGAGGTCATGGCAGCCAACTCTCTATCGGAGGATGGTCAGGTACACGCCTCAACGGGATGGCGGACCTCGTTGGTTCACCAACCGCCACGACGTGCGGGAATGAGGGCCTGTGTGAGGTAGTGATCAGCCTTCTGGTTGCACCCTCCTCCGAGGGCGGAACAGGGAGGACTGTGGGCTGTGACGCGTCGGCAACTCACGGACGATCAGCGGACGATGATTGATCCCTACCTGCCGGTCGGCAGGTTCAGCCCGCACCCCGAGCGACCGCGGGAGCGCTCGGGCCGGTGTGCCAGCACCGCCGGCCAGCAACGCCGTGCCTACGAGAAGGAACTGCTGCGAAGCGCGAGGTGGCCGAGTGGCGGCGCCCTACTTCCCCGTCACGTGCCCGGACGAGGTCCTGGACCACCACCTGCGGCACTACGCCGTCGAGTTCAGGAACTGGATCGTCGCCGCCGCCCGCACCTGAGACCCCCGGCCGGGCCCCGTGGCCGATCCCTCCCCCGCCCCCGGGAACGGTCCAGACGATCATCCCACGGGCTGGCCAGCTCCGACCTGACCACGCCTGATACCTTGCCATCGCCGTGGTGTACGGGAAACCGGTCTGAGTCCGGTGCGGCCCTCGCCACTGTTGCCGCGGAGTTCCGCGGCCCTCGCTGACCGGCTTTTCCAGCGGTCAGGGCCACTGGGCGGGTTGGAAGAGCCGTCCGGGAAGGTCGGCCGCGGCGCGTTGATGCGGAAGCCAGGAGACCGGCCACGGCGCTACATGTTCCACGAGGGTTTTGGAGAACACGTGCCCAGCGGTCTGCCGTATCCGTTCCGTTCGATATGTTCCGTACGTCCCACAGGTCCGATACGTGTCGGCCGGGCAGTCGCGGCCTTCCTGTTCATCGGCATGCTCGGAGCTTGCACGGGCGCCCCCGCGCCCACCACGTCCGGCGGGACGGCCGGAACTGCCGCGCCGGTCAGCGTCGACAATTGCGGGACCACCGTGACGGTCGGCGCGCCGCCCGACCGGCTGGTGACGCTCAACGAGGGTGCCACCGAGGTGGCCCTGGCCCTCGGCCTGCAGTCCCGCATGGCCGGTACCGCCTACCTCGACGATTCCATCCCGGAGAAGTGGAAGGCGGCCTACGACTCCGTCCCGGTGCTCTCCAAGGACTACCCGACGAAGGAGAAGCTCCTCGCGGCCCGTCCCGACTTCCTGTACGCCTCCTACTCCAGCGCGTTCACCGACAAGGTCGCGGGCACCCGGGGGGAACTGCGCGGCCAGGGTATCCCGTCGTACCTGTCCCCGTTCGGCTGCTCGGACAAGAGCCAGGTGCCGCCGACGACCTGGCAGGCGGTGTGGGGCGAACTGAACGACGTCGCCAAGGTCTTCGGTGTCACGGAGCGGGCCGCCGCGATCCAGCAGCAACAGGAGCAGCAACTGGCCGAGTTCACGGCGACGGCCGCGGGCAAGGGCTTGAAGGTCCTGTGGTACGACTCGGACACCAAGGCGCCGTTCGTCGGGGCCGGCCACGGCGGACCTCAACTCGTTCTCGATGCCGTGGGCGCCCGCAACGTCTTCGGGGACCTGCCCGGTGGCTGGCAGAACGTGAGCTGGGAGAAGGTCGTCGCGGCGGACCCGGACGCCATCGTGGTCGCGGACGCCGGCTGGGACACGGCCCAGTCCAAGATCGACTACTTGGAGAACGACCCGGTGCTGAGCAAGCTCACCGCCGTACAGCGCAAGGCTTTCGTGGTGGTGCCGTTCTCGGAGTCGACTCCCGGCGTGCTGCTCGCCGACGGTGCCGCCCGGGTGTCCGCGGGACTGGACCGACTGCACCCGGGTTCATGACCGCGCCCCACCCCGCCGTCGCGCGGCCCCCTGGTCCGGGCCGCGCGACGGCGGCCCTGGCCATCGGTGCGGCCCTGCTCCTGGCCACCGTGCTCCTCGGCCTCGCCGTGGGCTCGCAACACGAGCCGGTCCGGACGGTGATCGACGTCGTGGTGCGCCGTCTCGGGCTGGGCAACCCGCACGTGACGCTGCTGGACGACCAGATCGTCTGGCAGTTGCGGCTGCCCCGGGTTCTGGGAGCGGCTGCCACCGGCGCCGGCCTCGCGGTCTGCGGTGCGGTGTTGCAGACGCTGACCGGGAACGACCTGGCCGATCCCTTCCTGCTCGGGATCTCGGACGGAGCCGCCGCCGGCGCGGTCACCGTGATCGTCCTCGGTGTCGGCGTGTCCGGCGCCGTGGGCACCGGCGCGGTGTCCACGGCGGCCTTCGCCGGTGCCCTGCTAGCCGCCGTCGTCGTCCTGGCACTGGCCGGCGCGCGCACCCGGTCGCTACCGACCACCCGGACCGTGCTCGCCGGCATCGCGGTGGGACAGATGTGCGGGGCCTACACCTCGTTCGTCGTGCTGGTCCTCGGGGACCGCAACGCGGCGCGCGGTGTCATGGAGTGGACGCTGGGCTCGGTCGCCGGCGTGCGGTGGCCCACCGCCGTCTTCCTGACCGCGGTCGCGCTGGCCGGTGTCACGGTCCTGGCCTCCTCGGCCCGCGACCTGGACGCCTTCGCGTTCGGCGAGACCGCCGCCCGCTCCCTCGGCGTCCACGTCGAGCGCACCCGTTGGGTCCTCGTCGCCACCGCCGCGCTGGTAACCGCGTGCCTGGTCGCCCACACCGGCGTCATCGGGTTCCTCGGCCTGGTCGTACCGCATGTCGTCCGTCTCGTCTGCGGCCCGCGCCACGCCCTCCTGCTGCCCGTGTCGGCACTGGTGGGCGCATCCCTCCTGGTGGGCAGCGACATCGTGGCGCGCTCGGTCCTCCCCGACCGGGAGATCCCCGTCGGCGTCATCACGGCCGGGCTCGGAGCGCCCTTCTTCGCCTGGCTGCTGTGGCGCCAGGGGCGGGCCGACGGGAGGGGGCAGTGACGGTGACGCCCCCCGCCGAGCTGCGCACGGAGGAGCTCCGCGTGAGCATCGGCGGAGCCACGCTGCTGGACGCGGTCTCGCTCGCGTTCGCCCCCGGCCGGATCACGGGCCTGCTCGGACCCAACGGCGCCGGGAAGACCACCTTGCTGCGCGCGGTCGCCGGACTGACCCGGCCGAGCGAGGGGCGGGTCCTCCTGGACGGAGAGGATCTCCACGCACTCACAGCCCGCCGACGAGCACGACAGGTGGCCTTCATGGAGCAGCAGGCGGACACCCGGCTGTCGCTGCCGGTCCGTCAGGTCATCGATCTCGGCCGCACGCCGCACCGCAGCCGCTGGCCCGTGCCGGCGAACTCCGCCACCGACGCCCACGAGCGGTCCGTGTTCGCCGCGGCCGTGGCCGCAGCCGACGTCGGCCACCTGCTCGACCGGTCCTGGCCGACGCTGTCGGGTGGCGAGCGGCAGCGGGTCCAGCTCGCGCGGGCACTGGTGCAGGAGCCCGGCGTGCTCCTGCTCGACGAGCCCACCAACCACCTCGACCTACGCCACCAACTCGGCTTCCTCGGCACCGTACGCGGGCTGGGCATCACCACGGTAGCCGCGCTGCACGACCTCGAACTCGCCGCCGCCTACTGCGACGAGGTCGCCGTCCTGCTCGACGGCCGACTGGTCGCCCACGGGCCCAGCTCCGACGTGCTCACCTCACCGACGATCGCGCACGTCTACGGCGTCGACGTCACCGTGGAACGACACCCCCGGCACGACAGACCGCACATCCGGTGGAACGGACTGCTCCCCGAAGGGACAACACCATGACCCGCCCCGTCCCGGGCGCGCTCGCCCGCCGCAGTGCCACGCTCCTGGTCGGCATGTCGATGGGGGAAGCCGTCCGCCGTGACGAACTCCTCCGGACAGCGGCGTCGCACCAGGCCTCGATCGCGTTCCTGCAGCAGGCAGACCCTTCCCTGTCGGCCGAGCTGACCAGGCTGGCCGACGCGGGCGCCGAGACCGTGGTCGTGATCGGCGTCCGCCTCGCGGCGTCCGGCCCGGCCCAGTCCTGGCTACGGCGGATCGCGGCGTACTGGTGGCGCGAGCGCGCGGGCCACCGTCCCGAACTCCTCGTCGCGACCCGCCTCGCCGACTCGCCGGACGCGGTCCCCGCGGTGGCCGCGGTGACGAGGGCCATCACCGGCCAGGAGCCCGGCCTCACGTCCGCGGCCTGGGAGGAAGTCCCCGGCCACCGGCACCAGGTCCTGGTGTGCCGCGGCCCGCGTTGCGCGGCCAAGGGCGCGGAGGAGGGACTACGCGCCCTGGTACGGAAACTGACCGAGCACGGCCTCGGCGACGACGACGTGCTCGTCACCCAGACGGGGTGCCAGTTCCCCTGCAACCAGGCCCCCGTCGCCAGCGTGCAGCCGGACGACATCTGGTACGGGAAGATCGACCCGGCCGTCGCCGGTCGCATCGTCACCGAGCACCTCGCCGGCGGACGACCGGTCGAGTCCCACCGACTCCCACGCCACAGGAAGGAGCAGGCGGACCACCACGACGGCTGATCGCGACCACGAGGCCCAAGCTTGAGCCCGTGCCCCGCCCCGCTGCCGACAGCACCAAGCGGCGGCATCGAAGCCACCCTCCACCCTCCACCCCTACCGCGACCAGATCAGGGCCATCGACGAGCAGATGACCGAAGCCCTCAAGGACGACCGGCAGTAGACCCACAGCGAGCTCGACCTGCGACGAAGCCCCACCCGCGCGGCCGGCTCACCACGGAGTTGCCCGATCTCCCCCGGATCCACGCCGACCCGATGCCCGACCCGCAGACCGAGATCACCTCAGGTCAACGATGTACTACTCAGGCGAGCTTGAGGAGCAGTTCACTCAGTTCCCTCGGCATGGTGATCATGCAGTCGTGGCCGGTCGGCAGCTCCCAGACCTGCGCGGCGGAGCCGTTGGGCTGGATCGGGGGGACGGGGCGGCGGGTGATGCCCGGCGGCGTGGGGCCGACGTTGTGGATGTGCGTGCGCGGGATCGCGTCCGCATCCGCCTCGCCTGCACCGCATCCGCCTCGCCTACACCGCGTCCGCGGCCATGCCCGAGAGCGTCCTCGGGATCTGGCAGATCTGGGGGCTCGATCTCCGCGAGAAGTACGGTCTCACCGAGACCGGAGCGTGCCCCATCGCGCACTTCGACCAGCCGGTCCCCCGCCCGGGGACGATCGGCAGGAAGTTCGCGGACCCGCGCTTCGAGGTGAGAGTCGCGGACGACGGCGAAATGCTGACCCGCGCACCGCTTCTCCTCACCGGATACTGGCCCGATCCGGAGGAGACCGAGGCCGTTCTCCGGGGCGGCTGGCTGCACACCGGTGACAGGTGATGACCGCCTGGTCCCAGTGGGAGGCGCTCGGGTCGCCGGACCTGTACGACTACGGGATCACCGTCACCCCCGAGGAACAGTGGGCGTGGCAGGGCGGCCCGGGCGGCCCCCGCTGGCCTGTCGCGCAGGTCGTCCCGGTCGTCCCGGTCGGACGCTGACCGGGGAGGCCGGCCGAGCGGTCAGTCGTTCAGTGGTACAGGCTGGTGTCCATGGACACCGCCTCGACAAGTGAACCGGCCGAAGACCTCAGCGTGTTGACGTTCGACCAGCTCACCGCGTTCGCCGAGCGTCCTGGTCGGCATCGTGGCGAGCTGGAGGGCGTCCGGGAGATCAGCGCCCTGCGCGCGTACCGCTCCGAGGATGGTGCCGGACCGGCGGAGCGCAGGCAATGGGCGAAGCTGTCGCTGCGGGTCAACGCGCGCCTGCACGGCGACGGCTCCTGGGGACAGGCACGCATGGCCCAGAACGACTTCATGCTCCGGGCGTGGATCATCGACCGCCTCGGTCCCGACGCCCAGGACCCCGACTGGGACCCTGACGTTCTCGCCGCCGACACCCTCGCCGAGCTCTCCCTGAGTCCTGCGGAGGCCGGCGCTCTGGGTGCCCGGTGGCGGGCCCTGCCTGCCGAGCAGATCGGTGAGCTACGCCGTCTGAAGAATCTGACCGGCCACCTCGACCTGATCATCGGACACCTACGCCCTGGTCGCAGTCGCGACGAGCTTCAGGAATGGCTGGCCGTCCGGCCGCTTCTCCCCTGATCCGGGTGGCTGGCCGTCCGACGGCGTGTCGGCTGGTGTCAGCGTCAAGGGCTGTCCGCTCGACCTGTAGGTAGCGGAGAGAAGTCCAACGGATCCCGGCGGGGCCGGAATTGATTCGCGAAGATCCCTTCCGCCTCCCGGTCGAACCTGACAGCATCGTCGGTCATCCGGTGATCGGTCGGCGGTGATCGGTACGCCGACGTGCCCCTCGGCTTCGTCCGTCCGCGGCTGATCCGCGCACGGACCGGATCGATGAACGCGTCCGGCGGACTCCACCGTAGGAGGTAGAAAGGCGGTCGCCCGGCCGCACCACGTGGAGGAGATGTGACCACCGAAGCCGGCACCCCGGGGCCCGCCCTCCGCCCCGCGCGCTGGGTCCGCGCCAGGCTGCGCGCGAGCCCGCTGGCGGCCCTGTTCACGGCGGCCCTCGTGCTCGTCACCGTCTTCCTCGCGGCGGCCTTCCCCCGGATCGCGGACCGGAACGCGGACGCGGCGCTCGGGGACTACGTGAGCCACCGGGGCATCTATCCGACCAGCCTGCACGCCACCTCCCGAACCCGACCGACCGACACCGCCGACGGCCTCGACGCCGTGCAGCGGGAGCTCGTCGCGCGGGTCGGCAGGGAGCTCCCGCTCTCCGAAGCGGGCCTGGCCCACGGCGCCCACACCGCGTTCAACGACATGGACAACCCGGGGTACGCGCGGCTCGCCGAGGAGACCGCCCCGGGACTCTCCCTGGCCTACCTGCACGGCCTTGCCGACCGCGTGACCCTCACCGACGGCACGTGGCCGGGCAACGCGCCCGCCGCCGGCCCGCTGCCGATCGTGCTGAGTCGGACGGCCGCCGATACCGTCGGCGTCAAGCTCGGCGACGTCGTCGACAGCGGCACCGGCGGACCCACCGGGTGGCGGACCACCGTGGTGACCGGCTTCTACCGCGTCAACGATCCGCTCGACCCGTTCTGGGACGGCCTCGGCTGCCCGGACCGAGCCTGCCTGAACCTCGGCACCAACGGCGACAACCGCTGGCAGACCACCGGCTTCGTCGACGGCGCGAGCCTGTCCGCGCTGACCGGTTGGGGCCACACCGTCGAGGACTTCTGGCGACTGCCCGTCGACCCCGGCTCCCTGCGCGCCGACCGGCTCGACCGGATCCGCGCCGCCGTCCGGCCCTTCCTGACCGGACGGGACGCGACGGCGCTGGTCACCGCGACCAAGCGCGCGGACCTGCACATCAGCTCCTTCCTGCCCGACGTCCTCACCCGGGCGGCCGCCCGCTACCACGCGGCGATGGCGCTGAGCGCGATCGGACCGGCAGGCGCCGCGGGCGTCGCCACCGTGGTGCTGCTCCTGGCCGCGGTCCTCGGCACCGACCGGCGCGCCACCGAGATCCGGCTGCTGCATGCCCGCGGTGGTTCACGCCGCGCGGTGGTGCTGCGTCTGCTCGGCGAGGGTGCGGTGACCGTCCTGCCCGCCGCCGCGCTCGGGACGCTGCTCGCCGTGCTGCTGCTGCCCACCCCCCGGTGGGGGCACGCGCTGCTGGCGGCCCTCGCCACGACGCTGCTCGCCCTGCTGGCCTTCCCGGCCCGTGTCGCCCTGCTGTGGTCGCGTCAGCGTGCGGCCCGCGGCCGGGGCCGGGCGATCGGCACCCTGCGCCGGGTGACCGGCGAACTCACCGTTGCGGCCGTCACCGTCGTGGCCGTGGCCGAGGTCCGCCGACGCGGCGTCGGCCACGCCGGGTCCAGCGTGGACCCGCTGTTGGCGGCCGCCCCGCTGCTGCTCGCCGTGACCGGCGGACTGCTGCTGGCCCGGATCGTGCCGGTGGTGCTCGGGCAGCTGGCCGCACTCACCAGGCGTGGCCGCGGCCTGATCGGGTTCCTGGGCCCGGCCCGTGCCGCCCGCGACGGCTCGGGTCGTCGGCGGCGGTCCCCGTTGCCGGTGCTCGCGCTGCTGATCGCCGTCACCACGACCGGTTTCGGCGCCACCGTGCTCGACACCGTGGAGCACAGCCGGATGCGTGCCGCGCGGGCCGCGACCGGCGGCGACATCGCCATCGCCGTCCCGGACTACGCCACCCTGCCGGAGTCGTTCACCAAGACCGCCGCCGAACTGCCAGGAGCCCGGAGCTCGACCGGGGTCCGCGTCGACTCCAGGGCCCTGTTCATCGGCGCCGACCAGGACTACACCAAGGCCGTCCTGGTGGTCGCGGAGCCGCGGGCGTACGCGGAGATCGCCCGGAGCATCGGGGCCGGCGAGTTCGACGCGGCGCAGCTCGTCGGTGCCCCCGGCGGCGCCGACACTCCGGTGCCCGCACTGTTCAGCCGTGACCTGGCCGGGCGGCTGGCCGCCGGCACGCCCAAGGTGCACCTGCTCACCGGGAACGAGCTGCTCACCACCGTCGCAGGGATCGTCACCGCCACCCCGGCCCTGCCGGACCCGGGTCTGCCGTTCGTCGTGGTGCCCGCCGGTCCCGCCGCGCAGCGCCTGCCCGAACTCGGCCGGATGAACAAGTGGCTCGGCGTCGGCGACTTCGACCCCGACCAGGTCAGGGCGACGCTCCTGGAGCGGGGCCTGACCCAGCCGACGGGCATCACGAAGCTGATCGCGCAGGACGCCGCGGCCGCGGGCCGGGGCACCCACGGGCTGCCTCCCGGGTACACGGTGGGCAGCAGCCGCGAGTACGCCGAGCAGCTCGCCGAGGACCCGTTGCAGCAGGCCGCCGGGCGGCTGTTCCGGTACGCGGCGGTCGCCGGCGCGGGGTTCGCCCTGATCGCCGTCCTGCTGACGCTGTTCCAGGCCGCGCCCGACCGCGCGACGGTGCTCGCCCGGTTGCGGACCATGGGTCTGCAGCCCCGGCAGGGGCTGGCGCTGATCGTCGTCGAGGCACTGCCACAGGTCCTGGCGGCGGCCGTTGGCGGCAGTCTGGTCGCCGCGGCGGCGGTCGGACTGCTCGGCCCGGCTTTCGACATCTCCACGCTGGTCGGTGCCGAGGTCGGCAACGCCCTGTCGCTCACGGTGGTGCCGGTGCTACTGCCCACGGTGGGCCTGGCGCTGGTGGCCTGCGTCGCGGTGGTGCTGGAGGCGGTGGTCGCCGGCCGGCGCCAGATCGCCACCGAGCTACGTGCCGGGGACGGGCGATGACGCCGGAGCAGGCGCGGTAGCCGCCTCGCCGCCGTGTCGCCCGGCGCCTCACCCCAGCGCCTCACCCCGCCGCCTCGCCCCAGCGACGCGGGTGCCTGTGCCGCCGCGTGGGCCTGCTGCTCGTCGCGCCGTCCGCTGGACTCGCGCAGCCGGGCGAGGCCTTCGGCCGCCGCCAGGACGAGCAGTCCGGGCAGCAGCCCGGGCAGCA
Organism: Kitasatospora sp. NPDC091276; assembly: GCF_040684355.1. NCBI lineage: Bacteria > Bacillati > Actinomycetota > Actinomycetes > Kitasatosporales > Streptomycetaceae > Kitasatospora > Kitasatospora sp. NPDC091276. The sequence goes on from NZ_JBFBFU010000013.1 coordinate 132,960, forward strand.
GGGTCGGTGCTGCGGGCGGCCACCCGGCGGCTGCCCTGGGTGGCCGCCCACCACAGGTCGGTGCTGGCGTTCAGCCGTGCACACGGGCGGGCGGGGAGTCTCTCCGCCCCGGGCTGGAGGGCCTACGTCCCGGGTTTGAGCTACCGACAGACCCCGGACGCGGCCGGTCGGCCGACCCATGCGGCCGGGAGCCGTTCGTCGGCACCCTGGCATATTCCGTGGACTTCGGCTGATACTGCCAATGGTCGGGCACCCGTGGCACACCTCTGTCAGCCTGCGGATCGCCCGGTTCGCGTACGGGTCCGCAGAAAGGCGCATCGTGACTGACACCTCGACAGTTCCGCTGTCCACCGGGCTTCCTGGTGACCCTGACCGGCTGCACCTCACCATAACCTGCGAGATCGGCCCGGTCCTGGCAGCCGGTGAACGCTCGCAGACCCACCGATTGCTCGCCCGCTACCCGCAGGAACGGGATACCGCCGAGATCCGGCGTCCCCCGAACGACGGTCTCCGCCAAGTCGCCCTATTGGGTCTCTGCCGGATCCCCATGGACAGCGGGTCGGTGAGCACGGCGCTCCTGGCCGACCTGGAGAACACGATCCCGCGCGGGTCGGAGGTGATCAGCGCGGTTCGCCGGGATGCGCTCGCAAACCAGAACGACCGGTCCGAGTTCACCACGGTGCTGCGCAAGATGCTCGGACAAGGGCCGTACGGCGACCTCGGAAACCTCCTCATCGTCAACGAGTTCACGTTCGACGACGGCTGGGACGATCCCGGTCTCGGCGTGCTGCTGCTGGGCGAGCTCGTGGCACGCGCCGGCGGCGGGCCCTGCGTGGTGGCCACCGCGCCGAAATTCCTGAACGGCGCCCAGGGATACCAGCGGACCCTCGCCGTGCTGAGCGCCGCAGGCTTCCGCCCGCTGCGCGGGCACACGACGATCGTCGAGCCGTCCGGCCTTCCGGCGTTCTCCGGACCGGCCGGGACGGCGTTGATCCGCCTCCGCCGCGCCTCGGGCGGCTGATCGTCGGCGCCGGCTGATCGCTTCCCGGCCAGCAGGCCGCGGATCCAGGCGGTGAAGTGGGACCACCACAGGCTCCTCCCCCGGTCCTCTCGCCTCCTCCCCCTCCTCCCCCTGCTCCCCCGGCGCGGACCGGCGCGGACCGGCGCCGCCAGCTCTGCGGCCACGGCTTTACGTTCGTAGTCGTCCGCGAGTTCGGCGGCCGCAGCCTGTCTCTCGGCTTCCACGGCGACCTTCCCATCCAGCTGTCCCATGGTTTCCACTCCCTTGACCATCACTGCTTCGACCATCACCGGAGTTACTACTTCCGGTGGGAGCGCCGAATCCCCCGCCGGGAGTTCCCACGGGCGTTCCGTGCCCACCGGCGCCGCCCGGCCCCGGAAGCCGTCCGAGGCGGCTTCCCCAGCTCGTTCTCCTCGGCCGCGTGGCCGGTGAGGAAGAGAAAGACGTCGTCGAGGGTGGGCCTGCGCAGGCCGATGTCGTCGATGAGGACGCCCAGCCCGTCCAGCTCGCGGATGACGTCGGCGAGCACCCGGGCGCCCCCGCCCACCGGCACGAGGATTCGCCGGGTGTGCTGCTCCACGCTGAGCGGGCCCCCACCGTACGGGGTGAGCGCCGCGACGGCCGCACCGATCTGCTCGCGGTCGTGGACCACCACCTCCACCCGCTCGCCGCCGGTCCTGGTCTTGAGGTCGTCGGCGGATCCGCGTGCGATCACCCGGCCGTGGTCGACCACGACGATGTCGTGCGCCAGCCGGTCGGCCTCCTCCAGGTACTGGGTGGTGAGCAGCAGGGTGGTGCCCTCCGCCGCCAGCATCGCGATGACCTCCCACAGCGCCAGCCGGTTGCGCGGGTCCAGACCGGTGGTGGGCTCGTCGAGGAACATCACCGGGGGCCGCACCACCAGCGCGGCCGCCAGGTCGAGCCGGCGGCGCATGCCACCGGAGTAGGTCCTGGCCGGCCGGTCGGCCGCCTCGGCGAGGTCGAACCACTCCAGCAGCTCCCGGGCGCGCGCCTTGGCGTCCCTGCTCCGCATCTGGTAGAGTTCGCCGACCATCTGGAGGTTCTCCCGGCCGGTGAGGTACTCGTCGACCGCCGCGTACTGGCCGCAGAGGCCCAGCAGGCTGCGGACCCGGCCGGGGTGCTTGAGCACGTCCACCCCCGCCACGTGGGCGCTGCCCGCGTCGGGCCGCACCAGGGTGGTGAGCACCCGTACCGTGGTGCTCTTGCCGGCGCCGTTGGGGCCGAGCAGGCCCAGCACCGTCCCCTCCGGCACGTCCAGGTCGACCCCGTCCAGGGCCCGTACGTCGCCGAAGTCCTTCACCAGGCCCTCGGCCCGGATGGCCGCCCTCATGTGCCCCTCCTTCTCCTGGAACCAGCCGGGAACCACCTGGCGGCCGGCACTGGCAGGATCCCCCCGGAGCGCCCGTCGTGCTCTTCGGCGGGGGAGCGGAGGCACCGCGTGCGCGGCCGCCGGGATGCGAGCCACCCGGGTGTGGTGGAAACGTGGAAGGGAGAGCCCGGCCCGGCCCTGGCCGCCCCACCGGGTTCCCGAAGGCCGTGTGCACCGGACGAGAAGGACCGAGGACCCGCACGGACCTGCGGCGGTCACACGCCGGCCGCCCCGAGGCCCCGCCGGCTCACGCTCCCTTGCGCGAATCGATACCGGATGCGGCTCCTGCCGAATCGAGGCGGTACCAGTGGATCTCAGGATGTCGGTCGAAGCCCGGGAGGCGTTCCTCGCAAGCCCGCACGTGGGAATCCTGGGGGTGGACGACGCGCGCGACGGCGGCGGACCGCTGCTCGTCCCGCTCTGGTACTCCTACCGGCCCGGCGGGCTGGTGACGATCCAGACCGGGCGGACGACGCTGAAGGCCCGGCTCATCCGCAGCGCGGGCCGGTTCAGCCTCTGCGCGCAGGTCGAGTCGGCGCCCTACCGCTACGTCAGCGTGGAGGGGCCGGTGGTGGCCGTCGAGGACCCGCTGCCGCCGGCCGCACGCGAGGAGCTGGCCTGCCGGTATCTGGACGCGGACACGGCGGCGGCGTACCTGGACGCCAACCGGCGGCAGCTGGCCGACGACGTCCTCATCCGCATGAGGCCCGAGAGATGGCGGACCGCCGACTTCGCCGCCTTCGCCAAGGAGTTCGAACCGTAGCCACCCACGCGCGGTCCGTGTGCGGCAGAGAGCGTGACGTCCCGATGAACACCCGAACAACGACGCACCAGGAGACGGCCGAGCACGCCGCGGCGGTGCCGTATCCACGCGATCGCTGCCTCCACGAGCTGTTCGACGCCCGGGCGGTGCACCGCCCGCGGGCCATCGCCTCCGTACAGCACGGCCGCGGCATCAGCTACGGCGAACTCAAGCTCCGCTCCGACTCGGTGGCGGCCCGGCTGCACGACTCCGGCGTGCGGTACGGCGACACGGTCGGGGTGTGCGGGGCCCGCTCTCCGGAGGCGCTGGTCGCGTTCCTGGGCATCCTCAAGACCGGTGCGGCCTACGTCCCGCTCGACGACGCCTCGCCACCCGCGCGTCTGCAGGCGATGGCCGAGGACGCGGGGGTGCACACCGTCGTCACGCTGCCCGGCAGCTCCCGCCGTATCCGGCGCGTGCGTTCCCGCATCGACCTGGGTGGCCTGGCCCCGACCACCCCGACCGCCCCGGCCGCGGTGCCGCAGGCCCGGGTGCTCCCCGCGGACTGCGCCTACGTGATGTTCACCTCCGGCTCGACCGGCCGCCCCAAACCCGTGGCGATCCCGCACCGCGGAATCGTCCGGCTGGCCGCCTCCGACCTGGTCCGACAGCGGCCGCGGCCCGGTGAGCGGGTTCTGCACGCCTACGACCTCTCCTCGGACGCCTCCACGATCGAGATCTGGCCCGCGCTGCTCGCCGGCGCCTGCATCGTGATCGCCGACCAGGAGGAACTGCTGTCGCCGACCGCCCTGGAATCGCTGCTGCTCTCCGAGCGGGTCAGCATCGCCTACCTGACCACCGGGGTGTTCCACCACATCGCGCGCACCAGGCCCTCGGCACTGCGGTCCCTGCGGTTCGCCTCGGCCGGAGGCGAGGCGATGGACGCGGAACTGGCCCGCGCGATACTGGCGGCCTGCCCGGACACCACCGTGGTCAACTTCTACGGCCCGACCGAGAACAGCGTGGTGTCCACCGCACACGCGCTGCACGACCTGCCTCCCGAGGCGACGGCCGTGCCGATCGGCCTCCCCCTGGAGAACTCCACCTGCCACGTGCTGTGCCCGGACGGCACGCTCGCCGACGCCGGTGAGGAAGGCGAGCTCCTCGTCGGCGGGGACGGGCTCGCCCTGGGGTACCTCGGCGACCCCGGGCTGACCGCCGAGCGCTTCGTCGACGACCTCGTCGAGCCCGGTACGCGCCTCTACCGCACCGGTGACCGCGTGGTCCGGCGCCCGGACGGCGTACTGGAGTACCGGGCCCGGGTGGACCGGCAGATCAAACTGCGCGGGCACCGCATCGAGCCGGACGAGGTGGAGGCGCGGCTGCGCGCGGACGACGCGGTGGGCGAGGCCGTCGTCGAAAGGGAGGGCGACGCCCTGATCGGGTACGTGACCCCGGCCCGCCCCGGCCAGGCACTGACCCTGGACCGCATCCGCAGCGGTCTCGCCAGCTGGCTGCCCGCGGCCGCGGTGCCCGCGCGGCTGGTGGAACTCGCGCGGTTCCCGGTGACGGCCGGGGGCAAGGTCGACCGCGCCCGGCTGCGCAGGCTGACGGCGACCGAGGAGGCCGCCGTCCCGGCGACGGTGAACGGCACCGCGTCCGGCCCGCAGGGCACGGTGGCCCGGATCTGGCAGGTGGTGCTGGGTGTGCACCCGGCGCCGGGCGACAACTTCTTCGACATCGGCGGCGACTCCCTGCTGGCAGCCGAGGCCGTCACCCGTACGCTGGCCGCCTTCGGCCTCGACGCCCGGCACGGCCGCACCCTCGTCCACAGCCTGCTGCGCTCCCCGACACTGGAGGACTTCACCGCCGCCGTCGCCGCCGTCCAGGGCCCGCACGGCAGGGTGAACGCCGACGCGGGCCCGGTGGACTTCCGCGCCGAGTCACGGCTGGGCTTCACCCTCCCGCCGACGCGCGGGCCGGAGCCGGACTGGCACCACCCCGCGGAGGTGCTGCTCACCGGCGCCTCCGGCTTCGTCGGCGCCTTCCTCCTGGACGCGCTGCTGCGCCGCACCGACGCCCGGGTGTACTGCCCGGTGCGAAGCCGGGCCCCCGCCCACGCCCTGCAGAAGGTGATGCGCAACCTCGCCCGCTTCGGCCTCGCCACCCCCGAAGCCGCCGACCGCATCGTGTGCCTCCCCGCCGACCTCGCCGAGCCCGGCCTCGGACTGGAGCCGGGCCGCGCCGACGAACTAGCCGACACCGTCGACCTGGTGATCCACTCGGCCGCGCAGGTCAACTTCATCTATCCGTACGACGCGCTGCGCCGCACCAACGTGGAAGGCACCAGGGAGCTCATCCGACTGTCCGCCGGGCGCCGGGTGCCGGTGCACTTCCTCTCCACCATCGCAGTGCTCGCCGGCTTCGGAACCGCCGGCGTACGGCACGTCGACGAGGACCTGCCGCTCGACCACGCCGACGGGCTCACCATGGGCTACGCCGAGAGCAAGTGGGTCGCCGAGGAGGTGCTGCGCGACGCCGCGGACCAGGACCAGGGCCTGCCGGTGGCGGTCTACCGTCCGTACGAGATCACCGGCGACCGGCACACCGGCGCGTGCAACACCGACACCGCGATCTGCTCGCTGTTCAAGACCATCAGCGAGACCGGGCTCGCCCCCGACATCCGGCTGCCGCTGGACTTCGTCCCGGTGGACTTCCTCTCCGACGCCCTGGTGCACATCGCCACCACCCACCGCGCCACCCGCCGGACCTACCACATGACCAACCCCCGCGCCGCGAGCCTGTGCGACATGCTCGACCGGATGGACAGGGCCGGCCACCGGATCTCCCGGCTCCCCTACGAGGAGTGGGTGGGCGAGCTCGTCCGCCACGTCGCGCAGCACCCCACGAGCCCCACGGCCCCGTTCGTCTCGCTGTGCGTGGACCGCTGCAAGCAGGCCGACATGTCCGTCAAGGAGATGTACTTCGAGGGCACCTTCCCGACCGTCGGGCGGGCCAACGTCGAGCACGACCTGGCCACCTCGGGCCTGCACTGCCCTCCCGTCGACGCGGAGCTGCTGGACCGCTACCTGGAGTACTTCTACACCACCGGTTACATCGAACGCCCCTGCCCCCGCCACCCGGAAGGGGCGCGGGCATGAGCGCACGGCCGCCCGGTGCGCGGGGGCCCGGCGCCGAGCCGGACGTCCTGGACTTCCCGCTCCCGCCGCCGGGCACCATGGGGCCGCCCGAGGAGTCCGCGCGGCTGCGCGAGAACTGCCCCCTGGCCAGGGTCAGGCTGCCGATGGACGCGACCGCCTGGTACGCCACCCGGCACGAGGACGTCCGGATGCTCTTCGCGGACCCCCGGCTGATCAGGCCGACCATCAACGACTGGCCGCCGCGTCCCGGACAACCCGCGGACGACGGGCCGCGCCTGGTCACGATCGCCGAGCTCGACGGCCCCCGGCACGCGGCCCTGCGCCGGGCGCTGGCCGAGCCGTTCAGCTCCCGGGCCGTGCGCGACCACCTGCCGCGCATCCGCGGGCTGGCCGGGCGACTGCTGCGGGCGTTCGAGGACGACGGCCCGCCCGGCGACCTGGTCGCCGGCTTCACCGACCCCTTCCCCCTGCTCGTGCTCTGCGACCTGGTCGGCATCCCCTTCGAGGACCGGGACCGGTTCCTCCCGGTGCTGGACGCGGCCCTCGGCGGCATGGTGACCTCGCAGGAGGGGCGCCGGGTCACCGACCTGCTGCGCGAGTACGTCGCCGCACTGATCGCCCGGAAGCGGGACCGGCCCGGCGACGACGTCCTGACCCGGCTGGTCCGCCGGTGCGACGACGGCGGGCTGACCCACGACGACGTGATGGCCTTCGGGCTGTCCATGCTCACCGTCGGCTTCGGCATCAGCAGCTTCTTCCTGGCCGACACCGTGCACACCCTGCTCGACCGGCCGCACCTGTGGGCCCGCCTGCGCGACGACCGGAAGCTGATGCCCGGCGCGGTGGAGGAGTTCCTGCGCTACATGCCGGTGATGAACGGCACCGTGATCCTCCTGGCGACCGAGGACATCGAACTGCACGGGCGGACGATCCGCGCGGGCGACGCCGTCATCCCCGTACCGGCCTGCGCCAACCGCGACGAGCGGGTCTTCGCCGACGCCGACCGGCTCGACCTGGACCGGGCCGGCGCGACCACGGGCCGCGGGGGCCACCTCGCCTTCGGACGAGGAGCCCACAACTGCCTCGGCGCCCACCTGGCCCGCGCCGAACTGTCCGCGGGAGTCGAGGCGTTGCTCGACCGCTTCCCGCGGCTGCGCCTCGCCGAAGGACAGGAACCCGCCTGGGACGACGAATCCGTGACCAAGTCACCGCTGACCCTCCCGGTCAGCTGGTGAGACCCGACCGGCCACCTCGCACGCGATCACACCTCGTACGCGACCAGGGAGCACCGCCAGTGAGCAGCTCACCGCCGCAACCCGCCGCCGACCCGCCCGCCATCGGCCTGCCTGCCATCGACCTGCCCCTCCCGCCGCCGGGCACCATGGGCCCGCCCACGCAGTACGGGTGGCTGCGCCGGGAGTGCCCGCTCGCGGAGGTCCGGCTGCCGATCGGCGCCACCGCCTGGTACGCCACCCGCTACGAGGACGTCCGGGACCTGATCGCGGACCCCCGGCTGATCCGGCCGACCATCAACGACTGGCCGCCCCGACCTGACCGGGCCGCCGACGACGACGAGCCGGGCCTGATCACGATGATGGAACTGAACGGCCCCCGCCACGAGGCCCTGCGTCGCGCTCTGGCCGAGCCGTTCAGCGTCCGTTCCGTCCGGCGCCGGCTGCCGCGACTGCGCCGGTCGGCCGATGGGCTGCTGGACGATTTCATGCTCGACGGGCGGTCCGGCGACCTGGTCGGCGGCTTCCTGGAGCCCTTCCCGCTGCTGGCCATGTGCGAGCTGGTGGGCATCCCCTACGAGGACCGCGAGTACTTCCTGCCCAGGGCGGACGCCGCCCTCGGGGCGATGGTCACCCTGGACGAGGGCCGCGAGGTCACCTCCGAACTGCGCGAGTACATCGCGTCCCTGCTCGACCGCAAGCGGCGCGAGCCCGCCGACGACGTCCTCACCGAGCTGGTCCACGCGTGCGGGCGCGGCACCCTGGACGGGGAGAGCGTGGTGAACTTCGGGCTCTCGATGCTGGTCGCCGGCTACCGCACGAGCACCATGTTCCTGGCCGACTCCGTGGTGGCCCTGCTGACCCCGCCCGACCACTACGCCCGGCTCCGCGACGACCGCGGCCTCCTGCCCGGCGCGGTGGAGGAGCTCCTGCGGTACATACCGGTCATGAACGGCGTCGTGGTCCTCCAGGCCGTCGAGGACATCGAGTTGCACGGCCGCAGGATCCGCGCGGGCGACGCCGTTCTGCCCGTCCTCGCCTCGGCCAACCGCGACGAGCGGGTGTTCACCGACGCCGACCGGCTCGACCTGTGCCGGGCGGAGAACCCGCACCTCGCCTTCGGCCGGGGTGCACACAACTGCATCGGCGCGCACCTGGCCCGGGCCCAGATGGCCGTGGGACTGGAAGCCCTGCTCGACCGCTTCCCGCGACTGCGCCTCGCCGAAGGACAGGAACCCGCCTGGGACGACGAATCCCCGAGCAAGTCACCGCTCACCCTCCCCGTCAGCTGGCACGTCACCACCGCTGCCGCTCACGGGGTCAGCGGCCCATCGGAACGACCGCGAAGCCACCGACCCCCGCCACCGTGAGGCACCGCCGAGGTGCAGAGGACACCGCACAAGGGAGGACACCGCGGGAAATACGACAGAGGATGTCGGGTTTCGCGCAGACAGTGGGTTCACCGGTCGGCGCCGTGGTGGCGCGGACCGGGACGACGGACGGACAAGGACCCTCATGCGCGAAACACCCGACGAACTCCACCGGCTCCAAGCCCTCCTCCACTCCTCGCTCTCCCGCTCCACGGCACACCTGCGGTCGATCATCAGCGACGAGCGCACACTCACCGCCGAGCAGCTCACCCGCGTGCTCACCGGCATGTGCACGCTCGCGCTGTCCACCGTGACGGCGAAGGGCGAGCCGCGGATCAGCGGCGTGGACGGGCACTTCCTTCACGGGAAGTGGCACTTCGGCACCGCACGCGGCTCCGCGAAGGCCCGGCACCTCGCCGCCCGGCCCGCCGTCAGCGCCGCGCACCTGCGCGGGGAGGACCTGGGCGTGTTCACCCACGGCACCGTGGAGATCCTCAACCCCCACGGCGGCGAGCCGGCCGCGGACTGGCCGGACCTGCTCGCGTACTTCCGGGACTTCTACGGCGACGACGCCTTCGACTGGGACAACGACGTGGTCTACTACCGGCTGCACCCGCACTGGACGGCCGCGTTCGCCCCGGACCTCGACAAGCTCGGCGAGAAGGCGGACGCGGCATGACCCCGCCCGTACCGGACCCGCGAACGCCGGACCCGCGAACGCCGGCCCCGCACGCCGCCGGGGCCGACCGAAGGCGCGACACCATCGACGTCGCGGGCGCCCGCACCGACAACCTGCGCGAGGTGTCCCCGAGCATCCCCAAAGGCCGGCTCGTCGCCTTCACCGGCGCCAGCAGCAGCGGCAGCGGCAAGACCTCACTCGCCGTCGACACCCTGCACAGCGAGGCCCGACTGCGGCACCTGGAGGGCCTTTCGCCGTTCGTACGCCAGTACATCACCCAGCGCAACCGCCTACGGGGCTGACGTACGGCGCCCGCGTGCGGCGCCCGCACGAACGGCAGGGCCGCGTGCGTGGTCCGCGGCGCGGGCCCGGCGAGGATGGTGCCGCGCCCGTACGCCGGAGGTCCGGGCGCGCGACGACGACAGGCGACGGAGGGCAGTGACGTGCGGGCGAGCCGGGCCATTGCGCTGCTGCTGCTCCTCCAGGCCCGGCGGACGATGACCGCTGCGGAACTCGCGGCCGAGCTGGAGGTCTCCGAGCGCACCGTGCAGCGGGACGTCACCGCGCTGGTCGAGGCCGGGGTACCGGTGTACGCCGAACGCGGCCGGGGCGGGGGCTACCGGCTCGTCGACGGCTACCGCACCCGTCTCACCGGTCTCGAACGCGCCGAAGCCGAAGTCCTGCACCTGGCCGGGCTACCGGGCCCGCTGCGCGACATGGGCCTGGCCGGGCACGCCCTCGCCGCGCGGCTGAAGGTCGCCGCCGCCCTGGGCGACGCCCCCGCGGCCGCCACCCGGCGGTTCCATCTGGACGCACCGGCCTGGTTCCGCGACGCCGAACCCCCTCCGCTGCTCACCGAGGTGTCGCGCGCCGTGTGGGAGGACCGCGTGCTCCACGCCCGCTACGCGGCGCGCGGCGGCACCCGGGAGCGGCGGCTGGAACCGTACGGCCTGGTCCTGAAGGCCGGGCAGTGGTACCTGGCGGCGCGTGGCCCGTCCGGCCGGGTCGGCTCGTACCGCGTCGACCGCTTCGAGACCGCCGAGGCCGGCGACGAACGGTTCGAGCGCGACCCGGAGTTCGACCTCGCCGGCTACTGGAGCGCGGCGGCGCGGGAGTTCGCCCGCGCCATGCTGCGCGAGCGGGCCATGGTGCGCCTGAGCCCGCTCGCCGTCGAGAACCTCGCCGTCCTGCTGGAACCGACCGCCGCCTCCGACGCCCTCGCCACCGCGGGCCCCCCGGACGCCGACGGCTGGGTCACCGTGACCCTGCCGGTCGAGACCTGGGACATCGGCTACTTCGAACTCCTGCGTCTCGGCCCGGAAGCCGAGGTCCTCCACCCGCCCGAACTCCGCGCCCGTCTGACCGAGGCGACCCGCCGCGCCGCCGCGCTCTACACCTGACCGCCCGCTCCATCAACCCGGTCTCGGACGGCACCGGGGAGGGCACCGGCGTGATCCCGGACACCGACGAAGCCAAGTGCCCCGATGCCCGAACGAGTTCTGGGCCATCCGCAGCAATGTGGCCCGTGCCCGCTTGCGCCTGCCGCCAGGGCACCCACGCCACGCTGAACAATTGGCCGGGCCGAGACACAGGGACGTGTCCGAGCGATGTCGAGGGGAACAGCCGATGGACAGAACCGGACACCCGAGCCGTAGAGCGCTCCTTGCCGGCGGGCTCGTGGGCGCCACGGTCGCGCTCGCGGGGTGCACATCGACGAGGGCGGACTCGCCGACGACCAGCGCTTCGCCGCAAGCACGGCCCAGCACGCCCGCCGCGGCATTCACGAGGCTGATGGAAGGCAACAAGCGCTGGGTGAGCGGGAACCTTCAACACCCCGACCGGGATCCGAACCGGCGTCAGCTCGTGGCCCAGGAACAGGAGCCTTTCGGGGCGATCCTCTCGTGCATCGACTCGCGAGTGCCGCCCGAGCTCCTCTTCGACACCGGTCTGGGCGACCTTTACGTGATGCGCACGGGCGGGGAGGCGGTCGGCCCGGTGGTCACCGGCTCTGTCGAGTACGGGCCCATGACGAGTGGCACCCCCCTCGTCGTGGTCCTCGGGCATCAGCGCTGCGGCGCTGTCAAGGCAGCGTACGAGTCCCTTCGTGACGACAAACCGTTGCCCGGCAACCTGCAAGCGATCGTCAAGGCCCTGCAGCCGGCGTACGAACAAGCGGTCCGGGAGGGCGGCGCCGACCCGGTCGAGACCATGGCCCGCGCCCAGGTCACGCTGACCGCAGCCGACCTGCGCTCCAACCAGGACCTGGCCCCACTCGTGGGAAAGGGCGCCCTCGCCGTGGTCGGCGCCTACTACTCGCTCGACACGGGCGAGGTGGAAGTCCTGTCTGGCGCGCCCTGACCGGTCGGACGACGAACCGGCGCCATCAAGTGGTCGGTGTCGGACGACCGGACCGCTCCCTGTTGTCGGTCGACTCGAAGAAGCCTTCCGAGTCAGTCCCACCACAGCACGACAAGGAGGCGCCTCCGAGCCGCTTCCTCGTAGAACCCGCGTAGCGCGCCGAAGTGGGCCAGCAGGTACTCCGTCGGATCGCCGACGAACCCGTAGCCGAGCGTGGAGCCCGCACCGCTGTCCACGACCGAACGGAGGATCGCTTGCATGTCGATCTCCCCGAGCAGCGTCGACACCCGGGCGACGTCGGCTGGGTGGAGGGCCGTCGGAGTGGAGTTGCTGAAGAAGGCGATCGCATGCCGGTTCGCGTTGAGGAAGCCCAGATCGATTCCGCTGTCGCCATGGGTCGCGCTCCTGAGCGCCTCCCGGTGGACAGCGTCGAGCCGCGCCAGTTCGCAGGCACGCTTCAGCATGGAGGGCGCCCAGTCCAGATCCAGACAGTCCCCGGACGGCGGATCCCAACGATGATCCCCGTCCGGCGACTCGGCATTCGACAACGTCCAGGTCGAGGTGGACAACTGCTCGGACGGCTGGGTGTGGATCAAGGTCGGTGACGGCACCTACTTCAAGGGCTCCGTCCGCGCCACGGACGACTTCAACAGCGAGAAGACGGAGCTGGCGGTGGACCAGGGCAAGGACGTCGCGACGAAGTACTGGGTGAAGATCAAGAGCATCAAGATCTGCGGCACCAAGTATCTCGGCTGGGCCCCGCCCCGCCCGTACTGGACCTACTGCACCAACGAGATCAACGTCTACTGAGCAGGACCCTGCGGTCCGGGCCGTTCGGCCCGGTGGCCCAACCCGCCGGCACGGTAGGGGCGGTGAGCCCTACAGATCCTTCGCCACCGCCTGCCGTGCCGGCACCACAAGCACACCTACGGAAAGGTGGTTCACGCATGTTCACCTCGAAGGCGATGCTCCGCGGCTCGGCCGCTGCGGCGACCGTGGTCACGGCCCTGATCGGCCTCGGCGCCGGATCGGCGCACGCCGCCGGCTGGCCGCCGCCGCAGCCGGGCGCCCACCTGTACACCGGTACCGGCGGGAGCGGGGCGGTGACCACGATCGACCCGGGCGGCTTCGGCACCTGCCACACCCTGTCGGCGCCCGCCCGCTCCGTCCAGGTCGCCTCCGGCTCCGCGTCCGTGGTGCTGTACTCGGGCGCGGACTGCGCCGGTGCGTACCCGTGGGCCACCGGCTCGCTGGCCCAGTCCAACCTGCCCTGGGCGATGTGGAGTTACCGGGTGGTCCCGGCCTGACGGACGCCGCAGCGGCTTCGGACGGCCTCCCCGGGCGGAGGCCTCGGACGCCGGTACCGGGGGTGTGGAAGCCGGTCGGCTCGCGCCCCCGGTACCGGCGTCTCCTGGTGGGGCCCGTCGGAGCCCGGTGGGACCTGACGGTTCCGGCCGGTCTCCGCGCCGGTCAGGCCGAGCGCGCCTGGGCCCAGTTGTAGAGGCGGTGGGCACTGTCACCGAAACGGGTGGCGTACAGCGTGCCGGGCTGCCCGCCCGCGAGGTCCTCCGTGGTGGTGGTGACGCCGACGACGGTGCCGGCGCCGGTCCGGGTGTCGAAGCGGGCGAAGTGCGGGCCGCCGCTCGCCCCGTGGGACATGTCGCAGGACTCGCCCCACAGCAGGGGCGCCTTGGGGGCGGGCCGGTTCGCTCCGGCGCAGTGGATCATGCGTGAACCGGCGTACTTGGCGCTGGGGTCGTTGAGCCGGTCCTTCGGGTAGCCGAAGGTGTGGATGAACTCGCCCGCCGCGGGCCCGGTGAACGCGATCCGCTGGCTTCCGGTGGCGTCCGCGAGCCGGCGCCCCTCGGCTGACGGGTTCGCCACGAGGACCGCGCTGTCGTAGCCGGCGAGGGCCACGTCGTTCGAGGTCGTGCCGGCCGGATCAGCGTCCCAACGGGAGGACGTGGCCATGGACTTGATGCTGAATCCGCCGAGCGGCTTCGTCCCGTTGCGGTAGCCGGGCACGAAGTAGAGGTTGTGCCGCCAGGTGTCGTCGGCGGCGGGCGCCCCGACGCCCCGCAGGCAGTGCGCCGCGGTGACGACGGTGCTGCGGTTCGCGCTGTTGACGACGGTCGCGGTGCAACTGCCGTCGTAGCCGTCGGAGAAGGTGAAGAAGAGCCGGCCGACGCTCCGGTCCACCGCACCGCCGTGGGTCCAGACGGCGCCGGGGTCCGGCGTGTTCGGCGGGAGCGGACGCGGATCGTCGGGCGTGGTGTCGTCCTCGGGCACGGGGGTGATCTCGGGGACCAAGGCGCCCGCCAGCTTCATCCGGTCGGCGGTCCAGTAGGCGTCGATCCGGCCGCGCTCCTGCGCGGTCGTGGCGCCGGCGTGCGAGGTGACGGAGTCCGGTTCCGCGGCGAGGGCCGCGGTGGGCAGCAGCACCGTCGCTGCCGTGGTCGCGCTCAGCAGGAAGGCGCCCGCGGCGGAGAGGCCGCGGGGGTGTGCTCGGCGTGTGGCTGACATCGTTGCCCATCTCGGTCGGGTGCGGTTCATGTCGGGTGCGGTCCGTACGCGGGTGCGGTCCGTACGCGAGGGGGCGGCCGCGGTCCGCCCCCTCGCGTCACGGATATCCGGCACTGTAGGAACAGAACGTCAGGTCCTGGTCTGGAGCTCGTATCGCTCTTCCATCGGTACCGTCAGGTTCCGGTAACGGCGTCTCATCCTCGTACCGGTGCCGGGTGTGCGCTCCGGTCCGGCCGAGGGTTTGCGTCCGCGACGGTCGCCCCGTCCCGGTCGGTCAGTGCCGGTCGAGCAGGGCGGCGAGGTAGCGTGCGACCTCGCCGCGCAGTTCCTCCGGTGTCGGCACGTGCCAGTGCCCGCTGCCCGCCGCGCCGTTGAACAGCAGCCCGTCGCACCAGCGGATCAGCCGTCGGGCGTCGGCCACAGGTTCGGCCGAGCCGCTCCGCGCCAGCAGGGCGGCAGCGGTGTCGGTGAAGCGCGCGCCCAGCCGGTCGTAGCCGGCGCGCAGTTCGGGCCGGCGGGTGGCTTCCAGGGCGAGTTCGAGGCGGGCCAGCGTGAGGCTGCGCCCGGTGGTGAGCGCCTCGTGCAGCAGCTCGGCCACTCCCTGGGCGAGCAGGTTGCGCGGGCAGGCGTCCGGCGGGGGCCCGCCGGCCATGAGCGGGTGGCCTCCGGCCTCGCGTTCGACGATGCGGGTGAGGGCGAGGTCGAGCAGGGCGGCCCTGGTCCGGGCGAGGTTCGAGGTCGAGCCGGCGGGCAGTCCGGCCTCCTCGTCCACCGCGCGGTGGGTCAGCCCGCGCAGGCCGCGCTCGGCGATCAGGGCGATGGCGGCGTCGGCGATCAGCGTCGGGCGCGGCGGTGTCATGGATCCGATCATGGCCTCTCTCCTCAGGGGGTCTCGACCCGGGGCGGGCCCGAACCCCTTTCACGTCAACACTAGCCCACCCCAACTACAGGTGTAGTACGGTGCTGGAAGCGGTCACTACAGCCGTAGTGCCGGGAGAGGGGTTCACTCATGGACGCGTATCAGGCGATCGTCATCGGCGGCGGCATCGGCGGACTCTCCGCCGCGCTCGCCCTCCACCGCCGGGGCATCCCCGTGACCGTCCACGAGCGCGCCGCCTCGCTCGAACCCGTCGGCGCCGGACTCGCCCTCGCCCCCAACGCCCTGCGCGCCCTCGACCGGCTCGGCGTCGGCGAACGCCTGCGCGCCCTCGCCACCGCGCATCCCGCCATCGGCCTGCGCCACCCCTCCGGACGCTGGCTCGCCCGCACCGACACCGCCACCTTCGAGGCCCGCTTCGGCGAGACGATCACCGCCGTCGCCCGCGCCGACGTCATCGCCGCCCTGGTCGACGCCCTTCCGGACGGCACCGTCCGCACCAACTCGCCCGCCGCCCTCGTCACCCCCGGAGGCACCACCGAACCAGCCGTCGTCCGGACCCCCGACGGGGACCGGCCCGCCGCCCTGGTGGTCGCCGCAGACGGCCTCCGCTCCGCCACCCGCGCGCAGCTCTTCCCGCAGCACCCCGGCCCCCGCTACAGCGGCTTCACCACCTGGCGCACCATCGTGTCCCCCACCCGTCGGCCGGATGCCGTGGGCGAGGTCTGGGGGCGGGGACAGCTCGCCGGCGTCGTCCCGCTCGCCGACGGCCGGGTCTACGTGTACGGCGCCGCCCTCGCCCCGGCCGGCGCCCGCGCCGCCGACGGCGACGAGAAGGCCGAACTCCTGCGCAGGTACGGCACCTGGTGCGCGCCCGTGCCCCAACTCCTCGCGCTCGCGGAACCCGGGCGCGTCCTGCGCCACGACGTCTGGGACCTCTCCGACCCCCTGCCCGCCTACCACCACGGCCGGGTCGCCCTCCTCGGCGACGCCGCCCACGCCATGTGCCCCTTCCAGGGTCAGGGCGCCTGCCAGGCCATCGAGGACGCCGTCGTCCTCGCCTCCGCCCTGACCCCCGCCGCGGACTCGGCCACCACCCTCCCCGCCTACACCGCCGCACGCCTCCCGCGCACCACCGCCATCGTCACCGGCTCCCGCCGCATCGGCGGCCTCGTCGCCCTCCGCACCCCCGCCGCCACCCGCCTGCGCGACGCCGCCCTCACCCTCGCCGGCCTCCTCCCGGCCCGCACCCTGCTCAACCGCTCCGCCCGGACGTACAACTGGCAACCCCCGGCCCTCGACGCGACCGCCTGAGCACGGATCGCCCTCCACTGCCCGGGGTCGGCCGTCCGTACCGGGAGATTGTCCGGTGCCGTGCCCGATGGACGGACGGCCGACGGGGCAGGTGCACGCCTTCCACGGGCGGGTGGTCGCGGACGTGCCGGTGGACGGGCGGCGGGCCGTCGCAGCCGTGCGGGTCCGGCGCACGGTCCGCCCGGGCCGGGGCTGCCCGCGGCAGACGTTCCGCGAGCAGCTTCCCGGCCTGATCGAGCGCTATCAGCAGCGCACGCGCCGTCTCGCCGACCAACTTCGACTCGCCGGCCGGCCGTCGTGCCGGCCGGGCCGTCGGCTACCCGCGGTTCGAGAAGAAGGGCCGGGCCCGGGCAGAGAAGGTGGGTGTTTTTACCGGGGTGAAACAGCGCCACGGCTTCGGGGTGAATGGGAGCCAGGGATTCTCCGGTGAGATCGGGAGCCAGCCGATGTGATGGTGCGGAACATGCCGCTTTCGGAGTAATCGTGGAGGCTTGCGCCGTCTGGCCGTCACGCTGCGCTGGAGCCGGTGAAGGGCTCTATCGACGCGATGCTGCGCGAGGACCTGGACGCTCCGGCGAAGCAGAAACACACGATCCCGCGGATCATGGAGCGTCTGGCTTCGGAGCACGACTTCGAGTTGGCCCGTTCGACCACGGTCTGGGACTACGGACTTCTGGCTGGACCTGGCCGGGCAGCGGCGCAAGTGCGTGCTGTTCACGCTGCGGCTTTCCTGCTCGGGCAAGGCGGTGCACCGGGTCTACGCGACAGCGTCCCAGGAGGCGTTCCTGGAAGGCCACGTCGAGGCGTTCACCGTGCTGGGCGGGGTGCCGTCGGTGCACGTCCGCTACGACAACTTGAAGCCGGCGGTCAAGCAGGTGCTGTTCGGCCGCTCCAGGCTGGAGTCGGCGCGGTGGGCGTCGTTCAAGTCCTGGTACCAGTTCTCCGCGTTCTACTGTGCGCCCGGCGAGGACGGTGCCCACGAGAAGGGCGGGGTGGAGCACGAGGGCGGGCGGTTCCGCCGCAAACACCTGGTCCCGCTTCCTGCGGTCGACTCGCAGGCGGAGCTGAACGAGCGTCTAGCCGCGATCGACTTCTCCAAGAACCCGAACATCACCCCCGAGGTCGTCGCGGACCTGAAGTCCCCGACCTGGGTCCGCGAAGGCCGGCCTCTGGTGTTGATCGGCGGCTCCGGCACCGGCAAGTCCCACCTGCTGATCAGCATCGGCACCGCCATCGCCGAGACCGGCCTGTCGGTGCGCTACACCACCACCAGCGCACTGGTGAACGAGCTCGCCGAAGCCGACGCCAGCCGCCGCCTGTCCTCTGTCATCGCCCGCTACAGCAAGATCGACCTTTTGTGCCTGGACGAGTTCGGCTACTTCAACCTTGACCGCAAGGGAGCCAAACTGCTGTTCCAAATCTTCACCGAGCGTGAGGAGCGCAAGGCCACCGCGGTCGCCACGAACTCACCCTTCACCGAATGGGACAAGACCTTCGGCGACGCCCGCCTCTGCGCGGCCATCGCCGACCGGATCGCCTTCCGCTGCACCCTGATCCAGACCGGCACCGAGTCCTACCGCTACCAGGCCACCCAGGAATCCCTCTTCCCAGACCCGAACTGACGCACTGTTGGACGAACCTCTGCGTGAGCACGTAGGCGGGGTCGGCGTCACCGGGGGTGGACATGAGGGCTGGGCAGGGGCTGGGTGGGCAGCGGTCGACAACATCGCCTGACAGTCCCTCATCGCCGCCTTCGCCCAGGAGAAACGGCATCGTCGACGCGCCTCTCCTGTCCGACTACAGAATCAGCAACGGTGGCACTGGTGCCACCATGGATTCGGGTGCCAGGCTCATGGCAGACCCCCGTCGAGGTGTCCTAGCGTCGATCCCATGAAACGCAATCACCGTATCAGCGCTGTCGCGGTGCTGACGCTCACCGCCCTCATCACCGGAACCGGCGCCGGGTTCGCCGCCACGACCACACCGTCGGCCACACCGGTGGCCACGCACGCGTTCGACACCGCACCGGCCACGGCCACCGCGTCCACGCCGTCCTTCCACGGCACGCTCCCCGCGCCGACCGGCCCCTACGCCGCCGGCGAGGACATCATCCACCTCACCGACACGAGCCGCCTCGACCCGTGGGTGCCGTCGTCCGGCCCCCGCCAACTGACCGTCACGATGGTCTACCCGGCCGTCCCCGGGACCGGGACTCCGGCCCCTTACATGACCCTCGCCGAGGCAGCCGGAATCACCGAGCGCCGGAAGATACCGGCGAGCTACGGCGTCACCCCGCAGACCCTTTCCAGCGTCACCACTCACGCCTTCGACGGCGCGCGGCCGCAACGCGGCAAGCATCCGCTGGTGGTCCTCTCAGCCGCGTCCGAGAACCCGCGCATGATGCTCACCTCGCTCGCGACCGACCTGGCCAGTCACGGCTACGTCGTCGCGCTCGTCGGCCACACCTACGAGGACAGCGGCGAGACGCTGGCGAACGGCCAGACGCCGCCGTGCGCGATCTGCGATCACCCGGAAACGATCGACTTCGACGCCGAAGCTGTCAGCCGCGGGCGGGACGTGTCCTTCGTGATCGACCAGTTGACGCACGGCAACACCGCGTGGCGCCTGGCACACCTCATCGACAAGCACGAGATCGGCATGGCCGGACACTCCCTCGGCGGAGCGGCGGCGGCCGCCACGATGATCGCCGACCCGCGAGTACGGGCCGGAGTGGACATGGACGGCACCTTCCACCCGGTCCCGACGCCCGGCCAGATCAACCGGCCCTTCCTCATGCTGGGTAGCGACGGCCACACGCCCGGCAGCGGCGACGGCATCATGGGGCGGGCCTGGGCCGCCCTCGGCGGCTACAAGAAGTGGCTGACGGTCGTCGGCGCCGACCACTTCAGCTTCTCCGACCTGGACGTGCTTCAGGAGCAGGCCGGGCTCCCGACGGGGCCCCTCTCCCCGGAACGCGGGGTGGCGATCACCCGCGAGTACGTGACGGCGTTCTTCGACCAGACGCTGAAGGGGATCCACAGTCCGCTGCTGGACGGCCCCTCGCCGAACAATCCGGAAGTAGCCTTCCAGCCCTAGTCCAGCACCGCGTTGATCCTTCGGGGGTTCATGCGGCTTTGAGCGGGCTGCCGTCGTAGGTCCGGCGGTAGGGCTTGGCGTCGTCTTCGTCGTAGGCCAAGACGAAGGTGTCGATGGCCTCGGCCAGTTCGTCGCGGGAGGCGAACTGGCGCTGATCACCAGCGCGTTCGCACCGGGGCATAGTGCCTGTTCCACCGGGCCCGGTCTACCTGCCGGCGGCCAGCAGAAGCCGACCTACCGACCCGAGATGCTGTCCGCCCACAGGTGAAGATCAAGATCTACAGCTGGTACTAGGTTCACCATGAGATCGGGTACAGGTTTCATGGCACCGTCCTCCTGCGGTGCCCTAGCGTCGTGCCATGACGATTCCAGCTCGACTGAGACGCACGGTCCTCCGGGCGCGGCGGGACACCTGCTTTCTTGCCGCTGGTGTGCTGCCGCACCTGGCGCTGGTGCCCGTGTGGGCCTGGGCGGCGGCGACTACCGCCAGGACGGGGAACTGGCTCCTTACGGTTTCCATGTCGGCCGCCCTGGTCCTGCTCGGAACCCCGGTGCTGACGGCCGTTCAGCGGGCTCGCTACCGGGTGCTCATCGGTGTGGACGTCCCCCGACTCACCCCCACCGCGCCGGAACAATGGACGTGGGCCTCGACCACCCGGTGGCTCGCGGCGACGCGGCCTTGGCACAAGATCGGCTACCACCTCCTGCTGGGCCCGCTGCTCGCGCTGCTGGAGCTGCTGGTGCTCGCGGTGGCAGCGGCGTGCCTGGCGGGCGTCATCGCCTACGCCTGGTCATGGGCGCTGCCAACCGGAATCCGCCAGGACTGGTTCGGCTACCTGACCCAGCTGCCGGCCTACACAGCGGCTGGACTCCTCCTCCTGTGCGCCCTGCCCTGGACCGCGCGGGCAGTAGCCCGGGCCGAGGCGCGGCTGGCGTTGGGCCTGCTCGGGCCCAGCCGGGCTCAGCGGCTCCAGGAGCGGGTCGATCAGCTGGCCGTGAGCCGGACCGACTTGATCGAGGCCGTCGACGCGGAGCGCCGCCGGATCGAGCGCGACCTGCACGACGGCACCCAGCAGCGGTTGGTGTCTCTCGCGGTCAACCTGGGTCTGGCCCTTGCCACCCGCCCGGACCTGCCGAGTGATGACCGCGAGGTGATCGCGAGAGCGCACCTGGAGGCGAAGGAGGCGATCGCCGAACTCAATGATCTGGTGCGGGGGCTGCACCCGGCCGTGCTCGAAGACCGAGGTCTGGACGCGGCGTTGTCCGGGCTGGCTGCCCGCACGCCCCTGCCGGTGCGGCTGCGGGTCAATCTGGAGGAGCGGGTGGCGCCCAGCGTGGAGTCGGTCGCGTACTTCGTGATCTCTGAGGCGCTGACCAATGCGACGAAGCACGCCAACGCGATGCATGCGGAGGTGATAGTCCGTCAGGTCGGCGAGGTGCTGCGAGTGCGCGTCACCGACGACGGGCTGGGCGGTGCCGACGCCGCCGCCGGCACGGGGCTGACCGGGCTGGCCAAGCGGGTCGGCTCCCTCGACGGGGCCTTCCACGTCAGCAGCCCCGCTGGCGGGCCCACCACCATCACCGCGGAGCTGCCGTGCGCGCGGTGATCGCCGAGGATTCGGTGTTGTTGCGGGTCGGGCTGATCAAGGTGCTGGAGATGGGCGGGTTCCAGGTCGCCGCCGAAGCCAGCGACGCGGAGGGGCTGTTGGCGGCGGTGGCGGAGCACCGGCCCGAACTCGCCCTGGTCGACGTCCGGATGCCGCCCGGCTTCACCGACGAGGGGGTGCGGGCCGCGATGGAGATCCGTCGGCGGTGGCCGGGGACGGCGGTGGTGCTGCTTTCGCAGTACGTGGAGGAGCGGTACGCGGCTGACCTGCTGTCTGCGAACACCAGCGGTGTGGGCTACCTGCTCAAGCAGCGGGTTGCCGATGTCGCCGACTTCGTGGCGGCGGTCCGGCGAGTGGCGGACGGGGGCACGGCCCTGGACCCGCAGGTCGTCGCCCAGTTGCTGCTGCGGCGCGACAGCGACCCGCTCGCGCGGCTGACCCCCCGCGAACGGGAGGTGCTCGGCCTGATGGCCGAGGGGCGCTCCAATGCCGGCATCGCGCAGGCGCTGGTGGTCAGCGAGAGCGCCGTGGCGAAGCACATCAACAACATCTTCGCCAAGCTTGACCTGCCCGTGGTCGACGCGGACCACCGCCGCGTCCTGGCCGTGCTGCGATTCCTCGGAACGTCCCGGGCCTGACCTTCCCATCCGTGATCACGATCTACGGCTGGAGTACTAACCCCAGAAGAACGAATCTCACTGTCCAATTTGCTGCCACAGCCGGAAGGGCTGGACCCCACGGGTCCAGCCCTTCCGCATATCCAGGGTGAGGCCCCGGCCGCGACTTGTCAGGGAGGCGACCTGTCGCACCTTACCGACGCCACCACTCTGACCCCCATGAACACTCCACCCGGGCCCAACAGGTCACCCGATCAGTGGCTCCCGATCTCGCCGGAACGGCTCCCGAATTCGCCGACGAACACCCACCGGGGTCGAGTACATCACCGCCACGAATCGCCTACACCTGGCTCCCGTTCACACCGGAGCCGTGGCTCCCATATGACCCGAAAAAATCAAGGTGGGCATGGGGAAGGTGCTTTCCACGTCAGCTGAAGAGGACTTCGAGCCGTTCCAGGGAGAGCGGGACGTCCGCCAGCCGGTAGCCGGCCGGCGGCTCGCGGTGCATGAGGTGGCGCACCAGGTAGTCCCAGCGGCGGCGGGCGACGTAGCCGTTGCGGCCGAGGAAACTGTGCTCGACGCCGGGGACTATCAGCAGGTCGAAGTCCTTGTTCGCGTCGATCAGCGCGTCGACCAGCCGCATCGTCAGATGCGGTGTCACGTTGTCGTCCATGTCGCCGTGGACGAGCAGTAGTTTGCCGACCAGGTTCCCGGCCAGCTCGGTGTTGGACAGCCGGGCCCCGGCGTCCGGGTCGAACGGTCCGTCGTAGGTCTCGGCCCACAGCGCGTGGTAGTGGCGGTTGTCGTGGTTGCCGGCCTCGGCCACGCCGACCTTGTAGAAGTCGGGGAACGCCAGGAGGGCGCGGGCGGTGGTGAACCCCCCGCCGGAGAGGCCGAAGACACCGACCCGGTCCAGGTCCAGCCACGGACGCGTTTCCGCGAGTTGGCGCAGCGCAGCGACATGGTCTTCGAGTGCGCCCGCGCCGCCCATGTTGCGGTGGGCGTGATCGTGGAAGGCCTTGTCCCGGCCGGGCGTTCCGCGGCCGTCGACGGCCAGCACCGCGAAGCCCAGCGCCGCCACCGCCTCGGCGTCGTAACCGTAGGCGCCCGGGTCGAAGGAGGCCGCCACCCGGCGGGTCTGCGGGCCCGGGTAGGGGTGGTCGATCACCGGGTAGCGCTGCGCGGCGTCGAAGTCGTGGGGCTTGTAGAGGACGCCGTAGATCTCGGTGACGCCGTCGGCGGCCAGGGTCCTGACCCGCTCCGGCGGCGTCCAGCCGGCGGCCAGCAGCGGTGTGATGTCGGCCTGTTCCAGCTCGACCAGCACGGCTCCGCCCCGGTCACGCACGGTGATCCTCGGTGGGGTGTCGACGGTCGACGCGGAGTCGACGAACCAGCGGCCGTGTTCCGGCGCGGTGATCACGTGGTCCAGATCGTCGTCGGTGAGCTTGGCGGTCCCGCCGCCGTCCAGACCGACCCGGACCAGCGACCGTCGGTACGGGTCGGCCTGGACCAGTCCTGAGACGACGACGTACGCGGCCCGTTCCGCCTCGTCGACGTGCACGATCTCCTGCACCGCGAACGGCCCTCGGGTGAGCTGTTCGACCAGCGCCCCGTCCTCGTAGCGGTACAGGTGCCCCCAGCCGTCGCGCTGGGAGTACCACAGCGTCTCGCGGCCGCCGGCGAGCACGTGCACGATCGGCTTCTGGGCGACCTCCTGCGCGGCCTCCACCCGCGTGTCGCCGTGCTCCTCGACCAGGGTGCGCACCTCGCCGGTCGCCGGGTCGAGTGCGTGCAGCCGCAGCGTCCGGAGGTCACGGGGCTGATCCAGGTAGTAGACGGCCGCGCTGTCCTTGGCCCACCACGCCTTCTTCAGCGTGACAGGTGACAGGTAGGGCAGCAGGAACGGGTCGGTCCTGGCGGGTGTCGCGGTCCGGGACGCGATGTCGAAGACGATCCACTCGCCGCGGGCGATCGGCTCGCCGGGGACCGGGTAGTGGTAGCTGCGCAGGCGCGGCCGACCGCCGTCCGGCGGGACGGCTTCGACCAGGTGCATCAGGGCGACATCGCTCTGGTCGGTGCGGTGGGTGAGGACGCGCGCCGAGTCCGGCGACCACAGCAGCGCCGGCGGCATGTCCGCAAGACCGAGCTTGCCGAGCAGGTGCGTGGGGACCGCCGCGTCGGGTTGGGCCGCGTAGCTGCGATCCGCGGTGCCGTCGGCGGTGAGCGCGAACTCCTCGCCCGTCTCGACCGAACGCACCCACAGGTCGTGGTCGCGAAGGAACGCCGCCCACTTCTTGTCCGGCGAGACGACTTCCAGCGGTGAGGGTTTGACGTGCTTCTCGTCCCGCGCGCACCGGTAGTCGGCCAGCCGGCAGGTCCAGCGCGCGTCGAACGCGTCGAACGCGACCGTCCCGTCCGCCAACTCGACCGCCCGGAACGGCAGCGCGTACGGCTGGACCGGCTGGCCGGCGGCGGACGCCAGCGCGGCGGCGAGCCGTTCGGGGTCGAACGCCGGCCCCCGGGTCCCGGCGGCGGGGTCGACCAGCACGAACTCGCCGCCCCGCTCGGTCTCGACCCGGTACCAGAACCTCTCGCCGCCGCCGATCCAGACGGGCTTCGCCTTGGCCCGCAGGGCGAGCCGGGACCGGTTGTGCAGCAGCATCCGCTCAGCTCGGTCGTAGGCAGTGGCGGGGAGTGCATGTGTGGACATCCGACCTCCTGGAATCAGTCTCGATCCGGGAACAGTACAGCGTACGGTACAGTAATGGAACTGCGGTCCCGAACGAATCAGGAACCCCGATGCCATCGCCCAGGCGCAAGACAACGCCCGCTCGCGCACCCCGCGGCACCCTCAGCCCCGAGGCCATCGTCCACGCGGCGATCGAACTGATCGACCGCGACGGACTGGACGCGGTGACCATCCGTCGGCTCGCCGACCAACTCGGCGTCCGCCCGATGTCGCTCTACACGCACTTCCGCGACAAGGACGCGATCCTCCTCGCCGTCACCGCGGAGCTGCTGAGCCGATTCCGGTGGCCCGACCCCGACCTCGACGACGTCGAATGGCTCCGGCAGGTGATGCACGCCTACTTCGAACTGTTCATCACGCACCCTGTCCTCCTGCAGATCAACACCCCCTCCGACGGAGTCGGCGAGATCGAGGCCCGCATGTCCGAGCAGATCTACGCCCGCCTGGAGCGACTGCGGGTCGACCACCGGACGGCGATCGGCCTGCTGGCCACGCTGATCCGCTTCGTCCTCGGCTGCGCCACGCTCTACCCCGTCCGCCGGGCCTGGGACGAGGACCCGCAGCACTGGGAACGGGTCCGCCAACAGTGGGCCCGCCTCCCGGCCGAGGTGTACCCGGCGATGCACGCCACCACCGTCGACTTCCCGACCTTCACCCAGCGGGACGTCTTCGAGTTCGGCCTCGACGCCATCCTCGCCTCGCTCCCACGATCGCCCTGACGGCCCTGCGCTCGCACAGCTACGGCGAAGTGACAAGTAGCTCTCTGTAGCGTGCGAGACGAGGTCGCACCGTGTAACGAAGGCCAGCCACGTGAGGGAGGTGTCGATCGGCTGAGCTTCGGGCCAGTGTCCAAGGCCCGCCCCCGCGCTCCCATGCGTCGCTGGTAACGGCGGGGTGTGAAGCGGAGCGTTCAAGCTCGAGGGTGCTGGCCATCGGGACGCTACAAGCGGGGGGAAGGCCGAACGGTGACATCGCCGTCGCCACCGGCTGCACCAAGGTCGCCGAACCGACCCCAGAACGCACCGAGTTCATCGACGTCGCCACCCTCGCCTTGGCCGAGTTCCGCACCCGCGTGCTCCGCACGGGCGAGATGACCGACACCGCCGCGGCCTACCTCGCCCTGGATCACCTCCGGTTCCTGTAACCCGGGGGCACGGCGGGGCGGGCAGGTCGGCGACCTCGCGCTCACCCGCCCACCCCCGGGAGGACACCCGTGACCGAACGGAGCACCACCGACACCACCGCCCCGTACTACAGCAGCACGCTCGTCTCGCTGCCCGCCCACACCGTCACCCTGGTCCTGAAGGTGGCCCGGGACCTGCTGCCCAACCCCGAGCACTCCATCACCTCGATCGCCAAGATGCTCGGCGTCAACCCCGGCACCCTCTACAACCACATCCCCGACCTGCGCGAGCTGCGCGCCAGCCGCACCGGCATCCCTGCCCAGCTCGAAGCGAGCGCCCGGTGATCCCCGGCGAGCACCGACGAGCACCGGCTCAAGGGCGGCGCGCCGCTGCTCGGCGCCGAGGCCCACGGCGAACCCGGCCCGTTCGGCACCTGGACCGACGAGCGCGACCAGGAGCACGACGACGGGCCGGCCGACCGGTCCGAAGACGAGCTGCGGTGCTGACGGCGGTGCGACCTTGGCGCGTGGCCGCCCGCCGCACGGGGCGTGTGGCGGGCGGTGTTCGGGACCGGTTCGGCGGGCGTACGGGCTACCGGCGGCGGAAGTCGATGCGCAGGTTGAGGTCCATGAAGTCCTTCTCCTCCCCGCCCCCGGTGTACGACTGGAGGTAGATCCGGACGTCCCCCATCGGGACCTCCCGGGGAAGCGTGAAGGTCCAGGTCTGCTTCCACTTCCCGGCGGGCGGCCGGGTGGCCCCCTCCAACTCCGCCCCCAGCATCTTCAGCACCTCGGGCAGCGTGGCCGTTTTCCGCAGCAGCGTCACGAGTCCCAGCTTCACCTGGACCTGGCACTGCACCTGGGTCAGATCGACCTGCTCCTTGAGGCGGCCGGTCATCTCCCACCGCAGTTCCTTCCCCGGTTCGGGAGAGGAGGGCGTCAGGGTGATGTCCTGGATTTCGAGGACGTAGGAGTCGTCACTGCGGTCTTCGATCAGATCGGTAAGCATGAGCCAAGCGTACTCATGCAACTACTCTCCGCGTCCGACATTCGATGATCAGACACAGCCGGAGGCCCTGGCCAGGACCGCAGCGCCGGGCGTCAAGAGTCTTGACAGCAGCCCGGACTTTCCGTTCCCACCGGGGCCCCTTCTCCACCAGGCCGCCTCGCTCGAACCGATGCTCACACTGCTGCGGATCGGATCCGGACGCTCGGGAAGATGCTTGCCGAGGCCGAGCATCGCGGACACCGGCGCATGATCCGGCTGCTGACCCGCCCGGCGCGCGGGGTGATCACCTTCGCCGGGGCGACCTATCGGATTGACGTGCGGTTCTGCTCGGGTCGGTGCCGACCCGGGCGTACCGCCTGCGCGCCGCTCACCGGGCGCGGCTCGCAGCGTGACGTGAAGCCGTTGCGCTACCGACGGTATGACGCCTCTACGTCACCCCATTGGCCCGGAAAGGCGATTGCAGAGAGTTGTGATCGTCACTCCGGGCTACTTGTCACTTCGCCGTAGCTGTGCGAGCTCAGAGCCGTGACGCAGGTCATAGGAACCCGGGCGGGCGGGGCACCAGATAGGGGGCGTGGACTCTTCAGATCGAGATGTGCGCGCGAGGGTGCGGGCCGGTGACCGGGACGCGTTCGGGCGGCTCTTCGACACGTATGCGCGCGCGGTGTACAACCACGTGTTCCGGCTCACCGGGGACTGGTCGACGGCGGAGGACGTGATGTCGTTGACGTTCCTGGAGGCCTGGCGCCGGCACGACCGGGTCGAGGCGGAGGGCGGGTCGCTGCGGCCCTGGCTGCTGGGCATCGCCACCAAGCTGGTCAGCAACCAGCGCCGGGCCGCCCGGCGGCACTGGCAGGTGCTGGCGCAGCTCCCGCCGGCCCGCGAGGACGTTCCCGACTTCGCGCAGGAGGTGGCCGGGCGGATCGACGACGCGGCGCGGATCGCGGTCCTGCAGCAGTCGCTGGCGCGGTTGCGCCGCCCGGACCGTGAGGTGCTGGCCCTGTGCGTGTGGGCGGGCCTGGACTACCAGGAGGCCGCCGAGGCCCTGGGCGTACCGGTGGGCACCGTACGCTCACGCCTGTCCCGGGCCCGGATCCGGCTGCACCGTCTCGCCGAGACGGCCCAGCGCCGGGCGCAGCGGAAAAAAGTGGAACCCGGCCGTGGCCGGAACCAGATCCAGGGTGGGTCCGCGAGCGCGGCCCCGTCCCCGAAGGAGGTACACCAGTGAACGCCGGACAGCGGCCGGAGCCGGTCGAGCGCGCGAAACTGCTCGGGCAGGTGCCCGTGCCGGCCGAGCGCGACCTCCCAGCAGGACGCCACGCCCTACACCGGGAGCGCCTGATGCGCCAGATCGACCTCGACACCTCCACCCCCACCACGGCCCCCACCCCGGCCCCGGCCCCCGCCAGGCCGCGCTTTCGGCGGCGGCTGGCCGTCACCCTCGCCGGTGCGCTTGTCCTGGGTACGGCCGTGGCCGTGGCCGTGACGCAGTCCTCGCGGGGCGGCGTCAGCGGGCCGCTGAGCTCTGCGGAACTGGCCAGTTGGACCGGCGTCCCGACACCGCTGGCCGCTTCGACCGGCCCGGGCGCCACCGCCGAGAAGTGGTGCCTGGACCGGATGGCCGGCGGCCCGGGCGCCGGGGCACCCGTCAAGATCACCAACGCGGACCTGCGGGGCAAGGTCGCCTCCATGGTCGTCAACCGCGGCGGCAAGGCCATGCTCTGCTACGTCGCCTCGGAGACCAGCGGCCTGTGGGAGGCGATCGACCCGGTGAAGAACGTGGCGGCCGATGCGGTCACGTACGACACGGGCGGCTCCCACGGTGACGGGGACGCCATGTTCAACTACGCGCAGGGCTCCGTGGGGGCCGGTGTGAAGGCGATCACCATGAAGGTCGCCGGACGCACCTTCCAGGTCACCGTGGCGGACGGCCGCTGGACCGCCTGGTGGCCCGGGACCATGTCACGCCGCGCCGTCCCCGACACGGTCACCGTCTCCCTCGCCGACGGCACCACCCGCGTCGTCAGCGGCAGTTCGCTGTTCGCCAGGTGAGACCCCCGGGTGCGCGCTGAGCGCCTGGATCAGGCGGCGCCCGGTCGGGCCTGCGCGCTCCCGGGCCGGCGGCGCATCCCGGCCGTGATCTCCTCCTCGGCGGCGCCGCGAGCGCGGCGGGCCTGGCCGTGGGCCGGGTCCGCCGTTCGCGGCGTTAGAGGCGTTCGCGGCATTTCCGGTGTTCAAGGCGGTCACGGCGTTCACGGCGTTTGCGGCGTTTGCGGAGGGAGCGCGGGCGGGGGTGGCGCCCTCCCCTCCGATACCGGGCCGACCTGGAACCGAAGCGGACAAAGTAGGATGGCTCAACTCCCGCGCTACGCGCGAAGAGTTCCATAAATGCCCCATTTGTTCGATTTATCTCCGCTTCACACGCACGGAGCCACCCTCATGGACAACCCGTCGAACGCCGAGACCGGCGGCGCGATAGAAACCCGCGGCATCGAACCCGTCCCCGACCACGAGCGCGGGGGCAGAGTCCGCGAGCTCTTCCCGACCTGGGTCGCCGCGAACATCAGCGTTCTGCTGCTCACCATGGGCGCCGCCCTGGTGGTGTTCAACCAGTTGAACTTCTGGCAGGTCCTGATCGTCGCGGCGTGCGCCGCGCTCATCTCGTTCGGCCTGGTCGGCGTGCTGTCGGTCTCCGGCAAGTGGGGCGGGGCGCCGGGCGCGACCCTCTCGCGGGCCACCTTCGGGGTGCGCGGCAACCTCTTCCCCGGCGCCGTGCTCTGGATCGCCCGGTTCGGCTGGGAGACGATCAACGCCGTCACCGGCGCCTACGCCGTGCTGACCGTCCTCGACCTGCTCTTCGGCGTCAAGACCAACACCGCGCTGATCGTCATCACGCTCTTCGCCTTCGTCGCCTGCACCTTCCTGGTCTCCGGCATGGGACGTAAGGCGCTGAACGTCTGCAACACCTGGTCGACGTACCTCTTCGGTGTCTTCAGCGTGCTGGTACTGGGCTACCTGGTCGCCACCATGCACTGGAGCGAGGTCTTCGCCAAGCCCGCGGGCACCACCGCGATGATGATCGCCGGCATCGGGACCATCGCCGCCGGCGGCATCAGCTGGGTCCCCACCGGCCCGGACTTCGCCCGCTACCTCCCGCACGCCGCCTCCGGCAGGAAGATCGTCGGCGTGACGGTCTCCGGCGCCGGCCTGGTGATGGTGCCCATGGTGCTCATGGGCGCCGTGATGGCGGTGGCCTCGCCCGGACTGGCCCAGGCCGCCGACCCGGTCTCCTTCCTCGGCGACCTGCTGCCGACCTGGCTGGCCGTGCCCTACCTGCTGACCGCGATCGTGGGCATGCTGCTGATCAACAGCCTCTCCATGTACTCGGCCGGCTTCACCGCACAGACCATGGGCGTCAAGCTGCCGCGCGCCACGGCCGTCAGCATCAACGCCGTGATCTCACTGGTCGGCGGCCTGCTGCTGATGCTGGTCGCCAAGAGCTTCCTGGGCTCCTTCATCACCTTCCTCATCCTGCTCGCCGTCTCCTTCTCGGCCTGGATCGGCGTCTACGCGGTGGACATGTTCCGGCGCCGCTCACGCGCGGTGCGCTACGACGCCGCCGGGCTCATGGACACCAGCAGGAACAGCCGCTACTGGTACACGGGCGGCTTCTGCTGGCAGGCCATGGTGTCCTGGGTGCTCGCCCTGCTGCTGGGGCTCGCCTTCACCAAGTGCGACTGGTTCGCCGGCCCGCTCTCCGACACCCCGGTCGGCAGGTACGGGCTCGCCTGGGCAGCGACCATCGTGATCTCCGCCGCGATCATGGCCGCACTCCCCGCCCCCCGGGAGAACACCCCCGCCGCCACCGGACAGCCCGCCGACCGCCAGGCGGAGCAGCCCGAACGGGCCGCTGCCTGACCCCGAGGCACGGCCCACCACCCACCCCGACACACCCCGACACACCCCGACCGCCCGGTCGCCGCCTCACCCGAGCCGGCGACCGGGCGGTCCCGTTCCGCCACCACACCCGGGCACCGGCCGAGGTGACGTCCGGGTTCTGTCGTCAGTGTCCGGGCAGCTGGGGCGGAGCGGATTTCAGCCCGTCCAGGGTGAGGTCGAGGAGGCGTTCGGCCTGCTCGCGCTGCTCGGGCTTGGCCGAGGTGAGGGCGATTCCGGCGAGGGCGGCGAACATGTCGGTCGCACGGATGTCGGAGCGGATCGTCCCGGCGGCGGCACCGGCCTCCATCAGGGAGTCGAGGGCGCCCTGAATCATCTCGTGGCTGTCGGCGTACGGGTTGCTGCCCGAGGCGACGACGGCTCGCAGGGCGTCGGCCATGCCGTATTTGGCGGTGGCGTAGTCGATGAAGCGGCGAGTCCACACCCGCAGGGCCTCGGCGGGCGGCATCGTCGCCAGGAGGTCGGAGGCGGCCTCGCACAGCCGGGCCACTTCGTTGCGGTACGCCGCCTCGATCAGTGCCTCTCGGGTCGGGAAGTTGCGGTAGAGCGTGCCCGTTCCCACGCCCGCTTCCCTGGCGATGCGCTCGAAGTGGGCGTCGAGCCCCTCCTCGCTGAACACGCGCACCGCGGCGGCCAGGATCTTGTCCCGGTTCCGCTGCGCGTCGGCCCTCAGCGGGCGCCCTGCCTCTCGGGTCATCGGCGGCTCGTTCCCTTCTCCGTTGCTAAGTGGAGGCTCCGCCACTTAGCCTGGGCGAAGTGGCGGAGCCTCCACTTTCACTCTAGGGCATGGTCCGACCTGCCCGGACGCCCCCTCTGCTCCGCACTCCGCACTCCACACTCCGCACTCTGGAAGGACGGGCAAGCATGCCGGGAATCGAAGGCAAGGTCGTGGCGATCACGGGCGCCAGCAGCGGCATCGGCGAGGCGACCGCGCTTCTGCTGGCCGAGCGCGGCGCGAAGGTCGTCCTCGGGGCACGCCGTCCGGAGCGTCTCGCGGCCCTGGCCGCCCGCATCGAACAGGCCGGTGGCGAGGCCGCCTGGATCCGCACGGACGTGACGCGGCGCGAGGACCTCCCCGGCCTCGTCAAGCTGGCATGCGAGCGCTACGGCAAGCTCGACGTCCTCGTCAGCAACGCCGGGATCGGCCTGATCTCCCCCCTCGACGACCTGCGCGTCGAGGACTGGGAGCAGATGATCGACGTCAACCTCAAAGGCGTCCTGTACGGAATCGCGGCGGCCCTCCCCCTCTTCCGGGAGCAGGGATTCGGACACTTCGTCAACACCGTGTCCACCGCCGGACTGCGCATCGTCCCGCTCCAGTCCGTGTACGCCGCCACCAAGAACGCCGTGCGCACCGTCTCCGAGGGCCTGCGCCAGGAGGCCGGCGCCAACCTGCGCGTGACCGTCGTCTCACCCGGCGCCGTCCGCACCGACTTCGCGGAGCACATGGACCCGGCAGCGAAGGCCCAGATCGACAAGCTGATGGAGATCGCCCTCCCGCCGGCCGCGGTGGCCCGCGCCATCGCCTTCGCCATCGAGCAGCCGGACGGTGTCGACGTCGGCGACATCGTCGTTCGCCCCACCGCCCAGGGATAGGCCCCCCGGGACCGGGTGAGGTGAGCGGTCGGACCGGGGCGCTGGTGCTTGCCGTAGCCTGGCGGTGCCCTGCTCCCGGTTCGGTCGAGGTCATGGAATTTCGTCAGTTGCGGTACTTCGTGGCGGTGGCGGAGGAGTTGCACTTCGGTCGCGCAGCCGAGCGGTTGATGATCGTGCAGTCGGCCGTCAGCCAGCAGATCGGCCGGCTGGAACGCGAGCTGGGCGTCGAGTTGTTCGACCGCTCGGGGCGGCGCGTGCGGCTGAGTGCCGCGGGGGCGGCGTTCCTGCCCGGAGCCCGTGAGGTGTTGGCGGCCGGCCAGCGGGCCCTGGACCTGGTCGGCGGCTTCGTCGCCGAGCGGGAGAGCGTGCTGCGCGTCGGGACGAGCCGGGGAATGGGCGTGCGGTTGGAACGGGTGCTGGAGGCGCTGGAGCGAAACGCGCCCGGCACCCGGGTGGAGTTGGCCTCGGCGGCGCCGGAGGAACGCCTGCGGCGGGTCGCCGACCGGGAGTGGGACGCGGCCTTCGTACGCGGGGAGGTGGCGGCGCCGCAGGGCGTGCGGCTGATCCCGGTGTGGCGGGAGGAACTCGTGGTCGCCCTGCCGGCCCGCCACCCGCTGGCCGGGGCGGACGCGGTCGACCTCGCCCGGCTCTCGGAGCTACCGCTTCACCTGACGGAACGCCGGAGCAACCCGCCGCTGGTCGATCTGGTCACGGCTGCCTGCCGGGACGCCGGGTTCGAGCCCGCGCCCGGACCACCGCACAGCTCGCTCCAGGACACCCTTGCGGCGCTGGGCGCGGGTGTCGCCGGCTGGACGGTGGTGTACGCGGCGCACGCCCACCAGCTGCGCGCCGGCCAGGTGGCCTTCCTGCCGGTGCGCTCCCCGGCCGGGGCGCGGAGCGCAGAGGCGGCGCTCTCCCTGCCCACCGTGTTGGCGGTGCACCGAGCCGCCGCCCCCGAGCGCGTGCGCTTCCTGCTGGAGGCCTGTCGGGAGGCGGCGCGCGACGATCGCGATTCGTGATCGCCGCGAACTCGAAGTGCTGCTGGATCGCGAGCTCCAACCGGAGTGAACTGGACACCCGCGGGTCACCGCCGCCGACGCGGCCGGTACCGCCGACCACGGTTGCCCACTCGATCCGCGAGCCGTGCCCTGCCCGGCACACCCGCCACCGGGCCGGCGCCGCACCCGGTCCTCCCGGACCGCCAACCGTTCTTAAGGAGCGACCATGACGGACACCACGACGGAACAGGGCACGGACCGGACGCCGTTGGCCGAGCGACTGCGGCGACCGGCGCTGACACGATCACTGCGACTCGGCGACACGAAAGTGACCTACGTGCCGGACGGGGCGGTGGAACTCAGCGCGCGCGGCTGGTTCCCCCGCAGCACGGACGAGGACTGGGCCGCCCACCCCGAGTACCTCGACGACTCCGGCAACCTGGCGGCGGGCATCGGCGCGCTGCTGGTGGAGCACGGCGACCGTGCGCTGCTGATCGACACGGGCTTCGGCCCGCAGTCGATTCCGGCGCAGCCGGGCAATCCGCGCGGGGCCATCCACGGCGGTGCGCTGCTCGACAACCTGGCCGCACTGGGCCGTCCGCCGGCCACGATCGAGGCCGTCGCCATCACCCACCTGCACCTCGACCACATCGGCTGGGCCTGGCACCCCGCCCCGGACCGCGACCTGCCCGCGTTCGCCGGCCGCGACCTCCTGGTCGCCGCACCCGAATGGGCACACCGCCACCTCCTGGCGGCGCGCGGCATCACCGACGAGATCCTCCAGGCCATGGCACCACAGGTGCGCACCGTCCTCGACGGCGACGAGATCTTCCCCGGCGTGCACGTGCTGCTCACCCCCGGTCACACCGCCGGGCACGCGTCCTACGTCATCACCGGGGGCGGCGAGCGGCTGATCGCCTTCGGCGACGCCATGCACTCGCCGGTCCAGGTGGACCACCCCGACTGGTCGGCCGCCGCCGACCTCGACCCCGACCGGGCCGCGCGGGAACGCCGGCGCCTGGTCGCCGAGTTGGCCCGACCGGGCACGATCGGCTTCGGCGTCCATTTCGCGGACGTGGTGTTCGGCCGGGTCCACCTCGACGGGGACGGCCCCGCCTGGCGAGCCGTCGCGGGCTGACCGTCCGTCCCGTGTCCTTCGCCTGGCACGCACGCAACGGCCGCCTGCCCGACATCCCCGAGAGCGGCAGCTCCACCGACCTCCCGAACCTCAGCCGGGCCGTTGGTGCCGTTGGGGACAGGGGACCGCTTCTGGCCCGCGAGGTCCAGCGCCACGTCGACGTTCCGCTCTCTACGCGGTGTGCTCGCGAATGATTTCGCCGATCTGCTGGGGAAGTCCGGGGGAGAACAGCGTGTGCCCCATGCCGAAAATCGGCTGGAATCGGGAGTGAGGGATTTCATCGGCGAGGGCACGGCCATGCGGTGGCGGGCGCAGGGGATCTTCTGTGCCGTGCACGACCAGTGTCGGGGCCTTGATCGAGGATAGCGGAGCAAGGCGGTCCTCAGTCATCTGGCGTCCAGCCATATCGTGGTTGAGGGCCGCGCTGTGGTTGCCGGTCCGGTCGAAGGAGGCTTCCACGAAGCGGCGGGCGGCAGGCTTGTCGAAGGGAAGGATGTCGCCGTTGAGCACTCGCCACGTCTCCAGGTTCGCTGTGACGTACTCGTCGCGAGTCCCCTGCGGGAGAGCGGCGCGTTGTGCGAGGTGCGTCAGGAAGCGTGCCGTGGGTGGCGGCAGGTCGCTGGGGTCGGGCGCCTGGCCAGCCATGGCGCGCGCCCAGGCCGGGCCCGCACTGTGGCCCATCGGGCCGGCCATCATCGCGGTCAGGGTCAGTACGCGTTCAGGGCGGTGCACGGCCAGCCATTGGCCGATCGCGCCGCCCAGGGACGCCCCGACGATGTGCGCGACGGCTACTCCGTGGCCGTCGAGCACGGCCGTCGCATCGGCGGCCATGTCCGCCAGCGTGTAGGGGTTGGTGGCGAAGTCCAGGCAGGTGGACCGGCCGGTGTCCCGGTGGTCGTAGCGGATGACCTGGCGACCGCCGGCGGCCAGCGCATCCACCAGCTCGTCCGGCCATCCGATGCTGGGTGCGGCGGTCCCCATCACCAGCAGGACCGCCGGGTCGTTCGAATTGCCGACCCGTTCGGTCCACAGTCGCAATTCACCGGATTCGACAATTAATTCAGCACTCACAGCCATGGGCGCCAACATAGCGAACGCGGCATCAATTTTCCATATCCCCATCGGATATGACTTTCCATCGCCATTCTGGTAAAATACCGAATAGGTCGCGGGCTTCAGAAGTGGTTGACCAGGTAAAGGCCATCCGAGATGGCGCATGAAGGCCCCCTGCTCAGGCAGGTAGCAGGTGGTGGCGGGATCGTCGCCCAGCACCGGCGCGGAGGCACTGCCGTGGACGCGCACGCCGATCGCCTCAGCCAGGCCCTCGACCTCGCAGGCCCGGCCGTAGCCGTCGGGCTGGTCGCTGGGGGGTGGCGCTCCGGTCCCGCGAGTCGCGGCCGCCGTCGGCGCGGCGGACCTGGTAGGCGGCCAGCAGGTGGGCGGCGCCCTCGAACCAGACGCCGCTGGTGTCCTTACCGCTGAAGCCCACCCCGCTGTACGGGCCGTCGGTGGCCGCCATCCGCCCGGCCGCCCAGTCGACGGCGGGCGCGCAGGACAGGTCGAGGGTGGCCAGGTAGCTCCAGGTCTGCACGTCCTCCGGCTCGACGTCGTCGCGGTAGAGCCGGGTGAGCGCCATGCCGGCCCAGGCCATGTTCCCGGTGTAGACGGAGAACCCGCCGACGTACGGCTCGCCGGAGGGGGTCCTGACGAAGGGGTCCGGCTCGTAGGAGGCGCGGATGCGGCTGTCCGGGGTGATGTCGTGGGCCTGGGCGTACAGCAGGCTGTCGCCGAGCGCCGTGGCGTGGGCGACGTCGTCGGTTCCGCCGCGTTGCAGGAACGCGGTGATGACGAGCGCGTTGTCGTACGTGAAGGAGGCCTGGAAGACCGGCACCAGTTTGAAGAGCTGGTTCTCGTCGCTGTGGTCGCACGGGGCCGTTGCCGGGTGTCGCGATGCTGTTCGGCACGCTCGCACCGGGCCACGGTGGGTATCCGGCGCGGAAGCCGGCGACGAGGGCCTCGATGTACCCGGCCGGGTCCGCTTCGGCTCCGTCGAGCAGGGGCGGTTCCCGGCGCCGGTGATCTCTCCGGCCCGGCGGATCAGTCTCATCTCGTCCGTACCGCCGGCCGCCCAGTCCACACCCTCCACCGGTGAGCGGCGCCCCGCGTCACCGCCCAGGCCCGAGACGTCGACCGCCCTCTCGTCGCCGAGCAACAGACGCGGCAGCAGGCCGCTGCGGTACACCGAGGACTCCAGCGCGCGAGCCGCCGGATCCTCCTGCGAGTCGGCCGGGACGCACGGATGGAAGAGGGTCTCGACATCGACCAGGACGGGTTCGTCCCCACAGGCGATCAGGTTCTCGAAGTGCAGGTCGGTGCCGTCCAGTGCGTACAACAGCGCCAGCCACGCCCCCTGCCGGAGGTAGAACCCGCTCCAACTGCCGCTCCGCCGTACAGGAACCGGGCGCGACGAACTCCACCCAGCCGTACCCGTCACGCTCCAGCAGAGCGAGGACCCGCAGCCCCGGTGCACCGAGCCGCGCGTTGAACCAGCCGACCAACTCGTTGAAGCGCCCGTGCACGCGCAGCGATCTCGGCTTGTACACCACCCGGGTACCGTCGGCGAACCGCAGCACCGCGACGCTGCGCCCACGGCGGTGCCCGTCGCCCGTGGTCCGTTCGACCGCGACCAACCGCCCGGGGTCGGCGCCGGCCAGCAGGGTGGCGACGATATCGCGACGTACCTGGTGGACATTCGGGGCCACGGCGCCTCCGGCGGCCCGCGCGGTGGCGCGCCGACGCCGGAACAGGTCTGGCAGGACACCCGGACCATGGTCGACTTCGTGCACCGGCAGCAGCCGTAACTGCCGCTCTTCGTCGGCGGCCACTCGACCGACGCCGGCCTGGTACTCAACAGCCTCGACCGGATCGACGACCAGGTAGCCGGCTACGTCATCCTCGCCCCGGACTTCGGCCTGCACTCCGACACCGAACAGGTGAGCGGCGGCTCGAACTTCGCCACCGTCTGCCACGCGCCTTCGTGGTCAACGCGGTCAGCAACCACGTGCTCGACGGCCACACCGGCACTCGGGTTCGCGTACACGTCCCAGGAGGTCCAGTCAGCGAAGCTGGTCCCGCGCTACACGGTGAACATGGCACTGGCGCAGAACGCCGACGACGGCGCCGCCGTGCTGCGCGGCCTGACCAAGCCGCTCGGCGTGTGGATCGGGGCCCAGGACGAGGTGTTCAACCCGGCCCGGGTGATCGCCTACGCGGCACGAGCCGGCCACCCGGCCGACGACACCTTCCAGACCGTGACACATGACAACCACCTCGGCATCCTGACGGACGGCGCCGCATCGATCGGCCCGTAGCGGTGCACCTGGCAGTCGACCTGACCACGGGCAGCCATGTGTCGATCACCGCCTGCCGCGCCTCCGCCATGTGCCCGGGAACGTTCTGGTCGTTCTTCGAACCCGGCCGCGTCCCCTCCGACGACCCGGTGCGGGCCTGGCTGGCGACCCCGGCGGCAGCCTCCGGGGCGAGCCCGAGCGTCGCCGTGGCGTGGCCGGACCAACTCGAACGGTTCTGCGCTGCGGAGCTGGTCCGCACCGACCAACCCGAACTGCTCGCACAGGCCGAGCTGGTCGCGGACCCGGAACTTCCCGAGGACCAGACCACACTGGTCCGACGGCACTCGGCGGCGGCACTGCCGTACGCCGTGCTGTTCCGCCACGAGGACGCGCTGAGCGTCGTCAACAAGCTGATCGGCAGCGTCCGGGGCTGCCCGCTCCCCGAACTCTGACAGCGGCGCGCCCTGCCGATGGGTTCGCACCCGCCCCTCCAGGGCGTCACCTCGCTGCCGCAGGCCCCACACCAGGTACGGCAAGACACCGAGAGCCACCTCGCAGGCCGTCACCTCCGCGCCTCGATGATCTGACAGCGGCGGACCACCATACGAAGGTCTCGACGCAGGGTCATCCGACGCCCGCCGTACCGGTGGTGGCGACCACGTCACCGATCCCGTGCGCGTCGCCCGTCGGCTCGGGGGCGACCCACCGGTTTACCGCCCGAGCCGGGCGGGGTCAACGGCCGGCGGTCTCCGGCTCCAACACGAAGACAGGGATCACCCGGTCCGTCTTCGTCTGGTAGTCGGCGTAGTCCGGCCAGACCTCGACCGCGCGGGACCACCACAGCTCCCGCTCCGCGCCCTCGACCTCGCGGGCCGTCATGTCCTGGCGCACGGCACCGTCCTGGAGCTCGACCCGCGGATGCGCGACCAGGTTGTGGTACCAGGTGGGGTTCTTGGGCGCGCCGCCCTGCGAGGCCACCAGGGCGTACGTCCCCTCGTGTTCCACCCGCATCAGCGGATTCTTGCGGATCTTCCCGCTCTTGGCCCCCAGGCTGGTGAGGACGACCACCGGCACGCCCCGGAGCGTCGTGCCCTCGGTGCCCCCGGAGCCCTCGTACAACGCGACCTGGTCGCTGACCCACTTCTCCGGGCTCGGCTGGTATTCGCCGCTAAGAGGCATGCTGTTCCCATCCCACTCGATGAGGACCCCCGACGGCCGGCCTGATGCCGTCCGCCTCGAGGCCCTCGCTCCGTTCGGCCGCCTCCATGATTCACCACGAGGCCGCCGCCCGATAGGAGGCGGCGCAACGGCGGGGCGCAACGGCGGGCGTGCCGCCGCGGACCGGACGGGTGGTGATCGACGCTCAGCGGCGCGGCTGCGGCCGTGTGCGGTCAGGTGGCGGGCGGTGGCGTGTCGTCGCCGAGGAGGGCCAGGCGGGCGATGACGTCGTCGGCCAGCTTCGCGAGCAATCGGCCCAGGTCCCCGCGGTCCTGGTCCGACCAGTGCGCCGTCGCGTCCGTGAACCAGCCGATCATGGACGTCGCGTAGGCGTTCGCGGCCCTCGTCCCTTCAGCGGTCGCCTCGATGAGGCTGGCACGCCGGTCGTGCGGGTCGCCGACACGATGGACGAGGCCGCGCCGCTCCAGCGCCTGGACCTGTCGCGTGACGTGCGGGCCGACCACCTGCATCCGTTCGGCGATCTCCCCGATGCGCAGCGGCCGGTCCGCCATGTGCAGGGTCATGAGCGCGCTCAGTGCGGGGCGGTCCAGGGCGAGTCCCGCCGCCTCGGCCGCCCGTTCGGCCAGGCGGCCGCGGGTCATGGCGTTGCTCAGCTGGGCCAGCCGGGGCAGGGCCGCCCAGACGGCTGCCGCCTGCTCGTCCGCGCCGGGGTTGTCCGGCGAGTCCGCGGTCATCGGACCACCACCTCCACTTGAATACCTAACTTAGGTATCTATATCCTGGGGCTGCGCCCGCTCTCGCGGGTGCGCTGTGCCGTCCACAAAGATACCTAAGGTACGCATCTTCGGCGTAGCCGCCAGGATGCGACCGCCAGGAGGAGAGCACACCGTGAACAACCACTCCGCGAACCGCAAGGTCCTCATCTCGGGCGCGAGCATCGCCGGCCCGGCCCTCGCCTACTGGCTCGACCGCTACGGCTTCGACGTCACCGTCGTCGAGCGGGCGTCAGCCGTCCGGGGCGGCGGGTACGCCATCGACATCCGCGGCGCCGCCCGCGAGGTCGTCGACCGCATGGGGCTGCTCCCGCAACTGCGCGAGGCCCACGTGGACACGC
The DNA here is from genome assembly GCF_040684355.1 of Kitasatospora sp. NPDC091276. Lineage (NCBI taxonomy): Bacteria > Bacillati > Actinomycetota > Actinomycetes > Kitasatosporales > Streptomycetaceae > Kitasatospora > Kitasatospora sp. NPDC091276. Next base: position 173,160 of record NZ_JBFBFU010000013.1, read on the forward strand.
GCAAGCTCTCGTTCGTGGACGCCGACGGGGCGCCCATCGGCTCCGTCGCCCCCGAAACCGTCAACGGAGGCGCCGCAGGCCTGGACCTGGAAGTACGGCGCGGCGACCTGGCGAGCGCCCTCTACGCTCCGCTCCGCCACCGGGTCGAATTCCTCTTCGGCGACTCCATCGCCACCCTGGACGACCGGGCGGACCGGGCGGACCGCGTCGACGTCACCTTCGACAGCGGCGCCCACCGCACCTTCGACCTGGTGATCGGTACGGACGGGCTGCACTCCAACACCCGCGGGCTGGTCTTCGGCCCCGAGGACGCGTTCCACCGCTACCTCGGCCACGTCTTCGCCGGTTTCACCCTCGCGAACGACCTGGGCCTCGCCCACGAAGGGATCATCTGGAACACGCCAGGCCGGGCGGCCGTCCTCTACGCCCACGAGCCCGCCGAGCACGTACACGGGTTCCTCGTCCTCAAGCGGGAGGACGCCCCCGTCGACGCCTTCCGGGACCCGCAGGCGCAGCGCGAACTCGTCGCCGCCGCCTTCCCCGAGCGCGGCTGGCACATCCCGGCCCTGGTGAACGCGATGCGCGAGGCCGACGACCTGTTCTTCGACGTCGTCAGCCAGATCCACATGCCCACCTGGTCCCGCGGCCGCGTCGCCCTCGCCGGTGACGCGGCCCACGCGACCTCGTTCCTGTCCGGCCAGGGCTCCAGCGTCTCGCTCGTCGGCGCCTACCTCCTGGCCGGAGAACTGGCCGGCCACACCGACCACGCGGCCGCCTTCGCGGCCTACGAGCGCAAGGCACGCCCCTTCGTGGAGCGGAACCAGGCGCTGGCCGCCTCCGGCGGCACCGCCCTCGTCCCCGGCACCCAGGACCTGCTCGACACCCGCAACGCGACCCTGCGCAACCCCACCAACCCGGCGGGCGCCGAGGGACGCGCCGCCCACAACGGCGTGATCCTGCCGGACTACGACCACGCCGGATGAGCGCGCCCGCGTGCCGGGCTCAGCGAGTTGGACGCGGTTCTGCCGCCCGGCGGCCACACCCTGCTTCGACGGTGCCGACCAGGTCGCCGTCCAGGTCGATTCCGAGCACATCCCGGGTGAGGGGTGCGCCTGGTTGCTGGTGGCGCTAGAGGGTCACCCCTTGCAGGGACAGCACGATGGCCGCGCCGATGCCGCCCATCCCCAGGGCGACGGCCGCACTCCACCACCCGCCCTGGCCCCACCGGAACGAACGGTCCAGCGCCAGGCGTCCGGGTCCGATGGCGGAGACCGCGATCGCGATCAGTGCCAGGCACAGCGGGTACTCCATGCCGCCCTTGTCGGCCCACAGGCCGCCGCCCGAGCTGACGGACATCGCGTTGATCATCACCCCGATCACGGCGGCGGCGGCCAGCGGGGTGAACAGCCCGAGGGCGAGGCCCAGGCCGCCGCCCAGCTCCGAGGCGCCGCCCAGCGCGGCGAAGAGCACACCGGGCCGGTAGCCCAGGGCCTCGAAGCCCTTGCCGGTCGCACTCAGGCCGGCGCCGCCGAACAGTCCGAAGAGCTTCTGGGCACCGTGGCCGGCCAGCAGCAGGCCGGCGAGCCGGAGTACCAGCAGGCCGACGTCGGCGGCGGACACCGGCGGCGGATGCGTGGAGGTCGGAGCGGCACTGCGGACGGAGGTCCGCAGCCGCTCGGCGGTCGGTTTCATAGCGAAGGTCTCCTCCCGCGCGCCGCAACCGCCGCGAGCAGGATCGCCTCTCCCGAGACGAGGCGCCGACGCGCAGATCAGATCGGCCGGGCGCGACTCGCGCCGCCGTCGACCAAGTCCAGGAACGGCCGGACCGGCACCGCCTCACCGGAGGCATCCGTGCGTCTCACCAATAACCCTCCGAGAAGGGAAGCCGTGATCCAGCACTCTCTGTGTCCACTCTACGCGGCGGCAACCAGCGGCAGGACTCCTCATGGCGGCTGATGCGGAGCTCAGCGGAGCTCAGCGGAGCTCAGCGGAGCTCAGCGGCTGCCGCGCGGAGTTGGTCGAACGCGGCTCGCGTGTGGGGCGCCAGCTCGCCGGGGTCCTCGTCGCGGCTGGGGTCGGCCCACCGGGCGTAGCCGAGCCTGAACGCGAGGACGCCGAGTTCGGCGGCCACCTGCGCCGTGGGTTCCGCGACGTTCCGTCGCTTCAGCGCGTCGACCATCGCCGTGGCCATGCCGATGCACTTCAGCACGTTGCGCGCCTGCAACTCCGCGTTCGCCTCGATCGCCGCGTGCAGCAGCGGGCTGAGCTCGCGGTTGAACGACGTCATCTCGCCCGATGCGCGTTCGAGTCCGGCCGCGACGGCCGTCATCGGCGTCGCGTCCGCAGGGGCGCCGTCGATGCCCTCGGCCAGCAGGCGGCTGAGCGCCGTCTGTCCCATGGTGAGGATCTCGCGCTTGTCGGTGAAGTGGCGGAAGAAGGTGCTCCGCGTGAGCCCTGCCCGCTCGGTGATCTGAGCGACGGTCGTCTCGTCGTAGCCCTGCTCGGCGAACAGGCCGAGCGCAGCCACGACCAGGCGTTGTCGGGCATCGGGTTTCCATCGCGGCATGGTGCCAGTCTAGATGACGGGACAAGTGTCGCATCGCGTCGTACAGTGATGGGACAACAGTCGCATCACTCCTCGGAGCTCACCATGCGCGTCTTCATCACCGGCGGCACAGGCCTGATCGGCTCCGCCGTCGTCGCCGAACTGCTCACCGCAGGCCACCTGGTCACCGCCCTCGCCCGATCCGACGCCTCCGCGGCCACCGCGAAAGCCGCCGGCGCCGACGTGCTCCGTGGCGGGCTCGCCGACCTCGACGTGCTGCGGACCGGCGCGGAACAGGCGGACGGCGTCATCCACCTCGCCTTCAGCAACGACTTCAGCTCGCCCGACGCACTCGCGCGAGGGATCGCCGAGGAGAGCGCCGCACTCGCGGCCCTCGGCGACACCCTCGTCGGCACGAACAGGCCGCTCGTCACCGCGTCCGGCACGCCCCTCGTGGTGGGACGCGCCTCGACCGAGGAAGACCCGCTGCCGCTGGACGGACCTGTCAGCGGACGCAGCCTGTCGGTGAACCGCACACTCGCACTCGCCTCACGAGGCGTACGCAGCTCGGCGGTACGACTGCCGCGCACGGTCCACAACCGGGGCCAGGGCGGGTTCGCCGGGCTGCTCACCGACATCGCCCGCGGCACCGGCGTCGCCGGCTACCCCGGAGACGGCGCGCAGCGCTGGCCCGCCGTCCACGCGCTCGACGCCGCCGTCCTGTTCCGGCTCGCCCTGGAGAAGGCCCCGGCCGGAAGCGCGTGGCACGCCGTCGCCGACGAAGGCGACGCGGTACGCGACATCGCCGCGGTCATCGGACGGCGGCTCGACCTTCCCGTCGAGCCGGTGCCGCAGGACAGTTTCGGTCCCCTCGGCCCGATCTTCGCGGCCGACCAGCCTGCCTCCAGCGCTCACACCCGCACCGCCCTCCGCTGGAAGCCGACGCACCCGGGCCTGCTCGCGGACCTGGAGAACATCGAAGCCTGAGCTGTCTGCCTGTCTGTCTGCCTGTCTGCCTGTCTGCCTGCCTGCCTGCCGGACCGGTGGCCGCCAGGGGACCGGGCCCCGCTCGCCCGCCGAGCGGGGCCCGGGCCCGCTCCTCGATCCCGCTGAACACTGTGCGGCCGCCACGCGGACCGGCCCGCGACCGGAGACCGACTCTACGGTGAACGGTGCTCTGCGACGGTTGGTGCTCAGCCGCGGAGCTCGGGCCAGCCGTCCGCGTTCGAGCAGGACTCGTAGTCGTAGCGAGTGAGGCGGTCCCACTCCGTCCCGGTCACAAGCTCGAACGCCTCCTCGTGCACGTAGAGCAGCGGTTCGCACTGTCGCGCGGTGAACGGAGCGAACCGTTCGGGATCGTGGAACACGCTCTCGTACACGTCGCGGCCCGCAGCCACGACCGCAGCTCGCGCGTACAGGAAGTGATCGCTCGACTGAGGGAACGGCGAGCCGTCGGGCAACACCGCCCCGGTGATCGGCAGCGTCCCGAACTGCTCCTGGTCCAGGCGGTGGAGCGCCTCGGCGAGACGCTCACCGAAGCCGATGATCCGGCCCAGCGGTTCGCGTGCGAGAACTTCGGTCAGACGGGCGCAGGCGGTTTCGAGGTGCTCGCACGTCTCGATACCGGCCCCACCCGCGAGGACCTCGACCAACTGCCAGAACCGCTCCCAGGTCATCACCGGCAGGTCGAGGCCGAGGTCGACGTCACTTCCCGCGGACGGTCCGGCGCTGCCCGCCTCCCCTCCGCCCGGCCCGTCCGCGTCCTCGAACGGCTCTTCCCGGCGCACCAGACGCCAGACCCCGCCCTCAAAACCCATCGCACACAGCCCTTGCCACCCGTTGCCGTCCTCTTCCGTCCGGCAGCATGCCAGCTGGCACCGACAGGCCACGGGCCACGGGCCACGGGCGAGGCGCATCCCACCGTGGGGTGGGTCGGTGACGGCCGGGTCAGGTGAGTGCGCCGGCCGTTACGCGGGGCGGGCGGCCGCCGAGATCTGGCCGACCAGGACGGCGAAGGGCATGTCGAGGGCGGCGTAGAGGTCGCCGGCCTCGGGGGCGGCGTTGTCGGCCAGGGCCTCGACCATGAGGGTGGCGTAGTCGGAGACGGTGACGCCCGCCTGCTGCATGCGCAGCAGTCCCGCCTCGCGCTTGGCCTGGCTGAAGGTGCCGGAGGCGTCCACGGCGACGTACGCGTGGTGCCCGGCGGCCGTCGCGGCGATCGCGGGCAGCGCCGCGCACACCTCCAGGGACACTCCGGCGAAGATCAGTTTCTGCCGCCCGGTGGCCTCGATGGCCTCGCGGACCCGGCCGTCGTGCCAGGCGTTGACCGTGCTGCGGTCGATGATCCGCTGTCCGGCCGGCAGGGCCTGGACCAGTTCCGGAGTGGTCGGCCCCCACATGCTGTCGGCCGCGGTGGTGGTGACGACCAGCGGGATGCCGAGCACGGTCGCCGCGCGCGCCAGCGCGACCACGTTGTGCTTCAGCTCGCCGAGCGGGATGTCCCGGACGCCGGACAGCAGGCCCACCTGGTGGTCGACCAGGACCACGGCGGCGTTCTCCCGGGTTACCGGCTCCAGGAACTTGCTGTGCTCGCTCATCGTGCGCTCCTTCGGGTTGAGCCACGGCTCCATTGGCCACTAGTAGTCACTGATATTGATAGTCAAGATTAGTGACTACTTTGACGCTATACCCCTGTCCCCCGGGGCGCAAGCACTGGTCAGGGCGGGGCACCGGAACGCCTGGGGTGTCGCCCGAGCCCACCGGGCGGGCGACTAAAGTTGCTGGTCACAGGGCGGAGCGCGGGGCGGGCCCAGAGACGGCGGAAGCGGGAGAGGCGTTGAGCGGACACCAGGCGGCGGAACCGGACCTCGGCGTGCTCGCCGCCCGGGTGCTCTTCTCCGTCCAGCGCGAGCTGTTCACCGTGCTCGCCGAGCAGGGCTTCGACGACATCCAGCCCCGCGCCGGCGCCGTGCTCGCCTACCTGCGTACCGACGGCATCCGCGCCAGCGAACTCGCCCGCGCCTCCGGACAGCACAAGCAGGTCATCGGGACCCTCGTCGACGACCTCGAACGCCTGGGTTACGTCGAACGCAGACCCGACCCCGCGGACCGTCGCGCCAAACTGATCCACCCCACCGAACGCGGCCTGCTCCAGATGGCGGCGGCCGCCGCCATCATGCGCTCGATCGAGGAGCGCCACGCGAAGGCGCTGGGCGCGCGGGAGTACGCCGCCTTCAAGACCGCCCTCCACCACGTGGCCGACCTCCAGCGCGAGACCCAGCGCGAGACCCGGCGCGAAAACTAGGCAGTGCCGCGCCCTGTCGATCGGCGCGACCTGACGCCTCCATGGTCACGGACTTCCGCGCCAGGAATAGGGATTCACGGAGCGGCCTGTCAGGAGGTGAGGACGGAGATCCCGTCTCCGAACAGTTTCAACCCGAGGACGAAGAACAGGACCGCCATCACGGCGACGTTGTGCTGGGCTGCCCAGTCCTTCCAGTTACCGAGCGTGGTCTGGGCTCGCTCTCCCCCGAGCACGAAGACTCCCAGCGGGGCCAACAGGCCGAGGGTGGCGATCACGACGAAGACCGCCAGTGAGGCGATCTGCTGCCCTACCGGCAGTCCGGCCGAGCCGATCGCGGCGCCCGCGGCGATGGTCAGCGGGGCGTTCTTGGCGTTGAGCGCGGACAGGGCCAGTCCGAGTGCGAGGACCTTGACCGGCGTGAGGCGGTCGATCGCGCTCATCCACTTCGGCAGCTGGGCCTGCGACGGATCCTTCGGGCGCCGGTGCCACTGCCGGGCGCCGAAGAGGACGAGGAGCAGGCCCAGAACGAGCTTGAGGACTCCCACCCAGGTGGCCGGGTGATCGTGGGCAGACGCGCCTGCGGGGGAAGCGACCGCCAGCATCACCGCGCCCAACGCCGAGAGCCCCAGGATCCAGCCGACGGCGAAGAGGACTCCGTTGAGGCGTCCCCGAGGCGTGGCGAGGATGAGGATGATGGCGATGATCGGCAGTGGGCTGATCGCGACGCCGGCTGCGAGACCCAGGACGTCACCGAGAACTTTGCCCATGATTGCCTCCAGACGGGAGCCAGAGCGCGTGACGACGAACCCGGCAGGCCCATGTTCCATGATCCTGCGCTCTGACGAAGCTGTCCTCGTGAGCTTCTCGGAGCTCTGAGGGCCTCGGCCTGCTCGTTGCCCGGTGGTGCCCCCGTCGCGCTCGGGTCAGGATGAAGAGGTGAGGGCGATGGCGCCTCATGTTCGGGCGGTTGGCGACCCTCGCACCGACCATGGCAGGAGGACGTCATGATGACCGCGACGACAGGCGCAACGCCATCGGCTCACCCCGAACGCCCGGGCAGGTCGGATGGGGTCTGCAGCGAGTTCACCGTCTTCACCAGGATCAAGCCGGGCCATGCGGATGCGCTGCGTGAGGACCTGGCCACGCTCGCCGACTCGGCGGACGACGAGAAGGTCCATGCGGCAGTGCGCCAGATCGGCACCTTGCACGACGCACGGCACGTGATCTTCGACAACGACACCCGGTTCATGTTCGCCAGCGTTTTCGACGGCTCCTGGGACACCTACATCGACGACTTCGCCCAGACGGTGGTCGGGTCCCGCTTCGACAGGATCTTCTCGCACAGCGAAGGGTTCCCCGGCGTCACCGATCCGGGGGCGAAGGACTGGTTCGTCGCCCACCAGGAGCCCGCGGGGGTCTTCGTCAGCGCCTATCCCGACCTCACCGTTCAGCAGATCTACAAGGACCACCGCGTGGACGACGCGTTCCAGGAGGTGCTGGACACCCCCCAGTTCCGGGCGGCGCTGGACAACCCGGCCAACGCGGAGTTGGTGGCCACGCCGGCCTTCCAGAAGCTGCTGGAGGAAGCCTCGGCATAGCACTCGGGCACGGCCGACCGCGGGAGTCCATCCACCATCGGTGGACCGACTCGGCCGGTGCGAGTCCGCCGTTGCCGGGCTGTCCGGGCAGCGACAGATACGGAGACAGATACGGAGACAGGTGTGGAGAGGCACGAGCAACCATGAACACAGCGGACAGCGGCAGCGCGGCGGGCGTGCGCGTCGAGATCGACGACGTCCAGAGCGGGGCCCTGCGTCCACGGCCCGTGCCCTACGAGGGAAGGTTCGTCTTCCTGCGCGTGGATGACCGCCACGTCGGGCGCGCCCTGCTGCGCCGGCTGCTCCCGTTGACCTCGGGTGGTCTGCCCAGCGTGGACCCGAGCCGGGATGCCTGGGTGACCGTGGCGTTCACCTACCAGGGGCTGAGGGCCCTGGGGGTGCCCCGGGAGTCGCTGGACAGCTTTCCGCGGGCGTTCCGCGAGGGCATGGCCGCTCGGGCCGGGCTGATCGGCGACGCGGGCGAGAGTGCACCGGCCCACTGGGAGGCACCGTTCGGAACCGGTGAGGTCCACATCGCGTTGAGCGCCCTCTCCTCCGACGCGGCGCAGCTGGAGAGGGAGCTGGCGCGGGCCCGTGTCGCCTACGAGGACACACCCGGTGTCCAGGTGATCTGGCAGCAGGAGGTCCACCAGCTCCCGACCGGGCGTACCACCTTCGGCTTCCGTGACGGCATCAGCCATCCGAACATCGAGGGCGTCGGGCTGCCCGGCTCCAACCCGCAGGAAGTTCCCATCAAGGCCGGCGAGTTCATCCTCGGCTACGCCGACGAAACCGGCAGCCTGCCGCCCATGCCGAGCCCCGACGTCCTGGGACGCAACGGGACCTACGTGGCCGTGCGCAAGATCCACACCAACGTGGCGGCCTGGCGCCGGTACCTGCGCGCGAACAGCTCCAGCGCCGAGGAGGAGGCACTGCTGGCGGCGAAGATGGTCGGGCGCTGGCCGAGCGGGGCGCCGCTGACGCTGGCGCCGGAGCGCGATGATCCGGAGCTGGCGGCCGATCCGCGCCGCGTCAACGACTTCCTGTACCGGGAGAACGACGACCGCGGCTTCCGGTGCCCGGCCGGTGCGCACATCCGGCGCACCAACCCCCGTGATTCCACCATCATCGGCGACGCACGGATGCACCGGCTCATCCGGCGCGGCACGACCTACGGCCCGCCGCTGCCCGAGGGCGTGCTGGAGGACGACGGCGCCGACCGCGGCCTGGTCGGAGTGTTCATGGGGGCCCATCTGGAACGGCAGTTCGAGTTCATCAAGGCCGAGTGGGTCAACGACGGCAACTTCATCGGCTACCCCGGCGAGAAGGACCCGGTGGCCGGGCATCACGGCGGAACCGGCAGCGTCACCATCCCCGAGAAGCCGGTCCGGCGCCGCCTGCAGAACCTGCCCAGCTTCGTGGTCACCCGCGGCGGCGAGTACTGCTTCCTGCCGGGTCTGCGCGCCCTGCGCTGGCTCGCCGAGCTGGAGGGCTGAGGGCGATTCCCACCCCCTGAGGTCCGGTCGCACTCTCCGAGGAGAGGTCGGAGTCATGACAGCACAGTTCGTCCGCTACACGCCCGACGTCGAAGACGACGACCCCCACTTCGACCGCGACGTGCAGACCGTGATCGAGAAGACCGAGAGCTACATCGCCGAGTCGGTCGAGGCCGGTGGCACCGGACGGGCCCTGCGCGACGCCCACGCCAAGGGCTACGGGCTGGTCCGAGGGGAAGTAGAGATCCTGGCCGGGCTGCCCCCCGAGTACGCCCAGGGAATCTACGCGACTGCGGGGACCCACGACGCGCTGATCCGCTTCTCCAACGGCTCGCCCCACGCCGGAGCCGACGCGCGTCTGGGCGCCGCCACCGGACTGGCGCTGAAGATGTTCGACATCCCCGGCCCGACCCTGCTGGAGGACGAACCGGACACGGGCACGTTCGACTACGCCAACATCAACGGACCGGTCTTCTTCTGCAACACGGTCGAGCACTACCTGTTCATCCAGGAACTGTTCCTGAACGCGCCGGCGTACTTCTCCCAGGGCCGACCCGGCGCACATCGGTTCTTCACCGAGTTCGTGACCGGAAAAGGGACGCTGGACCAGGACGACTGGGCCTGGGACGAGTTCCTGGCCTTCCTCCGCCTGTCGAAGACGCCTCCGGCGAACCTGCTGCTGTCCAGCTACTGGACGATGGGCGCGGTCCGGCACGGGGACTACATCGCCAAGGTGCGCATCACCCCCGACCCGGCCTTCGCCGCGGCGGTGGTCCGGCGCACCATCGACCCGGCCTCGGGGGAGGAGGTCTTCCGGCCGGCCCTGCAAGCCGAGCTCCAGGAGCGGCCCTACGCCTTCGACATCCAGGTCCAGCTCTGCACCGACCTGGAGCGCATGCCGGTGGAGGACACCACCGTGGAGTGGCCCGAGCAGCTCTCGCCGTCCGTCACCGTGGCCAAGCTGCGGCTGCCGCAGCAGGACATCTCCGGCCCCGAGAACCTGGAGAGGATGGACTCGCTGTCCTTCACGCCCTGGCGGGTCACCGCCGAGCACGCGCCCCTGGGCAACATCATGCGGGCCCGCAAGGAGGTCTACCGGCGGTCCTCCATCGCGCGCCACAAGCTCAACCAGCAGCCGCGCACGGAACCCCGCAGCGCCGACGACGTGCTCGGCGCCTGACCCGGCCCGCCATCGCGAAGATGCGCCGACCGGGGCGGTCGGCCCTGGCAGCCCGCTGCCGCCGGCGTGCCAGGGCCCGGCCGGTCACTTCAGGGTGACGATCTTGCGCATGCCCAGGCCGGCGTTCGGGACGCCCGTCCGCTCGTCGGGAATCATGCAGAGCAGGACGTACCGTCCGGGCTGCAGGCCGTGGGCCTGCACGGAGGCGGTGCGGTCGCCGGACATGGCGCCGAGGCCGGTGGCCGGCCCGGTGAACGGGGACCGGGCCGGCAGGCCGCCCAGCGCGACGTCCCTCAGGTACTCCCCGATCTGCTCGTCGGTGGTGTCCGCACCGATCGGCCGCAGCTGCATCTCGTGGATCTGCTCGGACCCGTCGTGCACCAGGTAGGCCAGGTGCGCGTGGTCGACGTCCTCGGTCTGGAAACGCGGGCCCTCGGCCGTGTCCTTCTCGATCACGATGCCGTCGTCGAAGCGGACCTGGTTGTCGTTCTGACCGTTCGTACCCACCAGGTTCAGCAGCCTGGAGACCGGGTGGGCCGGGTCCGCCCGGAACGCGGTGAGGTCCATCAGGTAGACCGGCCCGGGGCTGACCTCCTCGGTGAACTGCTCGTGCACCTGCGAGGTGACCAGCGCCCCGCCCAGCAGGTCCGCCTCACCGTTCACCGCCCGGATCCCGGCGCTCGCGGTGGCCGGCGACGGGCTGACCGCGTCGGCGAGGTCCCGGATGACCTGGTCGATGGTCACTCCCCCGTGCGGACGCAGCAGCTGTAGCTGCCGGCCGTTCGGGTCGTCCGTCTTGACCCGGAAACTGACCAGGCCGCCCTTCGCGGTGTCCGGTGCTTGCAGACCGGAGGCTCCGATGCTCACCTCGACGGGGTGGTCCTCCGGCGAGGCGGCGCCGGCCGTACCACTCGCACCGACGCTCGTCGCCAGGGCGAGGGCCGAGACGGTCACCGTCCGTACCACGCGCGCGAACACGTGCTCCACCATGAAGAATCCTTTCTGTGGGTCGCCTCCGGCGCGGAACATCCCCCACCGCGCGCGGCAGACCACGCCCCGCACCGGAAGGCGACCGGTTCGGACCATCGGACAGCGGGGTCCGGTCACCGATGGCTACGGTGCCGGCCGGCGCGCAGGGGCGCCCGCAGCTCCGACCTGCCTCGGTTCGGCGGGTGCCGGGCGGATCGTTGCGGTCCTGTTGCGCGGGCAGTGGCGCAGCTCATAGTCGTTCCGGGTGGTTCGTGATCGCATCGGCTGATGCATCAGTTCGAGAACGCCGGGAATCACCTGACGGCCCGCCGGCCGGCTGCCGCGGTTGTGGTGGTCGCGGCCTGCGCGGCCCTGCTCGTGGGCTGCGCAGACGGGGCGACGGGGATTCCGGCGGCCTCCGGCAGTGCCGGGCCGTGCGGGGCGCCGTCGTCGTCCCGCGATGCGCAGGCGTCGCCCGGGCTCGCACAGGGCGGGGTGCGGATCACGGCCGCCAGTGCGGCCTGCGCCGAGTACGAGGTCACCAATCCGGAGGACGAGACCTCTGATGTCACAGCGGTGTTCAGCCGGCTCTCGGCGGCCGGGGGTGCGCTGGACAACGTGACGCAGGTCGTCTCCTCGCTCGCTCCGGGGGCCACCGCGAAGGGGCGGATCGAGCTGGACGGGCACGGGCAGGCGCGGCCGGGCGCCGGACCGCTGGTGAAGATCGTCCAGGTCCGCAGTGTGCCCAGCGCCGAGGCCTCGCGGCCGGGCGGCCCCTGCCCGGCCTCGGGCCTGCGGCTGTACGCGGATGACGGCGACGCCGCGATGGGCCTGCGCGCGGTCGGCCTGCACCTGCGCAACTGCGGGACGTCCGCGGTGTCCGTCAACGGCTACCCGACACTGCAACTGCTCGACGTGGAGCACCGGCCGGTCGACGGGGTGCGCTTCCTGTCCGGCGGCGCCGGGATCGCCGGCGGCACCGGCGCGGACGACCCGCCGCAGGAGATCGTGCTGCGCCCCGGAGAGGGCGCCCGTTCCACGCTGGTGTGGCGCAACACCGTGGAGGCGGGCAGCCCGGTGAACGCCCCGTACGTGCGGGTCCGGGCCACCCCCGACGCGGCCCCGGTGATGGTCGTCCCGGAGATCGACCTGGGTACCACGGGACGGCTCGGCGTCGGCGCCTGGGCCAGGGAGGACAGCCGACCGTGAGCGGGGTGCCGGTGATGCTCCCCCGGTGTGCTCTCGTGCTGGGAGAATTTTCCACGGAAAATTCTGGTCTCCGATCGCACTGCCCGGGGTGCTTCCACTCCCCCGGCAAGCCGACGCCGAGGAGCCCGAGCGGCGGCTGACCCGGTCGTAGGCCCTCTCGGCCGGGTCAGCCGCCGCTCGGCCAGTCCGCCCGGTCAGCCCGGCCGGTCCGTCAGGTGCCGGGCCAGGTCGTTCACCAGGGTGTCGAGCCAGGAGCGCACGGTGTCCGGGTCGAACAGGTCGGCGTCGTACTCGGCCAGGCCCTCGTAGCCGTCCGCGTCCGGGGTGAGGAGCAGCAGGAGGTCGGAGCGGGCCGAGGGGCCCGGCACGTCCTCGACCTCGGCGGTCAGGCCGGGGAGGTCGAGGACGGCGGGCGGGGTGCTCTGCACGGTGAGCAGGACCTGCGGGTAGGCGTCCGGCAGCCGGACACCGCGTTCGCGCAGCGGTTCGACCAGCAGGCCGAAGGGGACGGTGGCGTGGTCGAGGGCGGTGGCGATCGCCGTCGCGGCCGTGTCGACCGACGCCCCGAACCCGCCCGGGGAGCGGGTGGGCAGCCGGATCGGGAGGCCGAAGGTGAGCAGGCCGACGACCCCTTCGTCGGCCGGCCGGGTGCGGTTGGCGTGGGAGAGCACCACCAGGGTCTCCGCCGCGCCGCTCAGCTCGCCCAGCAGCCGCGCGTAGGCGGCGAGCAGGACGGCCGAAGCGGTGGTGGAGCGGGCGGCGGCGTAGCGGCCCACCGCCTCGGCCAGTGCCGCGGGGAGGCGGAAGGCGGCCGTGGCGCCCCGCCCGGAGCGCTGTGCGGGGCGGGGGCGGGCGGTGGGCAGGTCCACCGCCGACGCGACGCCGTCCAGGGTCTTGGCCCAGTGGTCGGCGGCCTCGGCGACGGCGGCGCGGGTGACCACGGTCCGCTCCCAGCAGGCGTGGTCGGTCATCCGGCCCGGGTCCTCCGGCAGCCGCCCGTCCGGGCGGTACAGCGTGCCCAGATCGGCCAGCAGAGTGGCCAACGACCATCCGTCGACCGCGATGTGATGGAGCGTCAGCAGCAGCACCCACGCGTCATCGGCGGGCCGCAGCAGCCGGGCGCGCAGCAGCGGGGCCGTGGCCAGGTCGAAGGGGCGGTCGCTCTCGGCCCGGGTGGCCTCGGCGAGCGCCGCGTCCCGCGCACCGGGCGTGAGCGTGCGCAGGTCGGCGACCGGGAGCCGCACCGGGGCGTTCGGCAGCACCTGTTGGAGCAGGCCCAGGTCGGTGTCCCGGTAGCTGGTGCGCAGGCTCTCGTGGCGCCCGGTCAGCGCCGTCAGCGCGGCGGCCAGCCGCTCGGGCTCCAGCGGCCCGCGCAGGGCGATCCGCTGGGTGATGTTCCACACCGCCGGGTCCGCCGCCCGGTCGTGCGCCCGGTGCATCCGGCGCTGTGCCACCCCGGCGGGCGCGGCGGCGAGGGCCGTGCCGGCGCCGGTCAGGGTGGTCAGCAGCCGTTCCCGGTGGGCCCGGACGAGCCCGGTGGCCTCCTCGTCGAGCGCGCCGGGCGGGGCGAGGTAGCCGAGCCGGTCGCCGGTGGTGCGCAGGACGATCTCGCGCTCGTCGAGCAGCCGGACGAGCCGGTGCCAGCCATCGTCGACAGGGGTCACAGCGTGCCCTCCTCGTAGGCCGGGGCCTGGCGGTCCTCGGTCTGCGGCTGCTGGGCGGCCATGGCGCGGATGGTCGGGCGGCGGAAGAAGTCCAGGACGCCGGTCCGGATCCCGGTGGCCTCGCGGACCCGGTTCAGCAGGCGGGTGGCGGCCAGCGAGTGCCCGCCGAGGTCGAAGAAGGAGGTCTCCACACCTGCGGGGCGGCCGAGTTCCTCCTCCCACAGCCGTTGCACGGCGCGTTCCAGTTCGGTGGCCGGGGCGACGGCGGCCCGGCCCGCGCCCAGCGGCAGCGGCTCCGGCAGGGCGGCGGCGTCCAGCTTGCCGTGCGCGGTGAAGGGCAGCGCCGCCACCGCGGCCCAGAGCCCCGGCACCATGTGCTCGGGCAGCAGGTCGGCCAGGTGGTCGCGGACCCGGGGCAGTTCGGCGGCGGCGCACTGCACGTACCCGGCCAGCGTGGTGCCCGTCTCGGTGCGGCGGGCCGTCACGGCCGCGCCGCGCACGCCCGGGACGGACCGCAGCACGGTCTCGACCTCGCCCGGCTCGATCCGGTAGCCGCGCACCTTGACCTGGCGGTCGGCGCGGCCGAGGTACTCCAGGGTGCCGTCGGGCCGCCAGCGGCCGAGGTCGCCGGTGCGGTAGCGGCGGCCGTCCGGGGTGTCGGTGAAGACGGCGGCGCTCTCCTGCTCCCGGCCGGGGTAGCCGAGCCCGACCTGGACGCCGAGCGCGTGGATCTCGCCGACCGCCCCGGGCGGGACGGGGCGCCCGGCGGCGTCCAGCAGCAGGATGCGGGTGCCCGGCACCGGGCGGCCGATCGCCGCGTGGTCCGGTCCGTCCGGGGCGACCTCGCCGGCCGTGACGGCGTGGGTCTCGGTGGGGCCGTAGTGGTTGATCAGCCGGCAGCCGGGGTTGCGGGCGAGGAAGGCCCGCAGCCCGGGGGTGAGCAGCAACTGCTCGCCGCCCGTGATCAGTTCGCGCAGGTGGGGCACCGGTTCACCGCCGAGGGCGTCGACCAGCGCGGCCAGCGGGGTGTACGGCAGGTGCAGCCGCTCGGCCCGGGTCGCGCGGACCACGGCGGCCAGCGCCGTCACGTCGTAGCGGGTCTCCTCCTCGATCAGCAGCAGGGTGCCGCCGCCGGCCAGCGTGGTCAGCACCTCCTGGACGCTGACGTCGAACCCACAGGAGGCGTACTGCAGCGTGCGGGCGGCCGGGTGCTCGGCGACGTTCCAGGCCAGCAGCGCGGACAGGCCGAGGGTGTGCATCAGCACGCCCTTGGGGCGGCCGGTGGAGCCGGAGGTGTACAGCAGGTACGCGGGGGCCTGCGCGGAGGGGGCGGGCAGCGGCGGCAGTTCGGCGGCGACGACGGCATCGGCCTCGGCATCGGAGTCCGTCAGGACCGTCGGCAGGGACAGGCCCATCAGGTCCGTGTCCGAGGCGGTGAGCAGCACGGCCGGTGCGCTGTCCGCGGCGATCAGCCGGCAGCGCTCCGGGCCCTGCAGCGGGTCGATCGGCACGTGGACGGCGCCGAGGCGCAGCACGGCCAGCAGCGCGGCCACCTGGTCCACCGAGCGCGGCAGCAGCACGCCCACCCGGCTGCCCTCCCGCACCCCGGCGGCCAGCAGCCGGCCCGCCAGCTCGCCGGCCCGGGCGTGCAGCGTCCGGTAGTCGGTCCCGGTGCCGTCGGCGGCGACCACCGCGAGGGCGTCCGGACGGGCGGCTGCGACGGCGGCCACCGCCGCCAGCGGGTGCGCGGGCGCCGGCTGCGCCTCGGGTCCGCACTCCAGGGCGGGGTCGGCCGGGGTGGCCGTCAGTTCGGCGAGCGGGCGGGCCGGGTCGGCGACGGCGGCGGTGAGCAGCCGCTCGAAGGCGTCGAACAGCCGGTCCACCGTGGCCCGGTCGAACAGGGCCTCGGCGTACTCGACGTGGCAGCGGATGCCGTCCGGCAGGTTGGTGAGGAAGAGGGACAGGTCGAAGGCGGAGCGGTCCACCACGTGGTCCAGCGGGCGGGCCGTCACCCCGGGCAGGTCGAGTTCGAAGACGGCGTGGTTCTCGAACTCGACGAGGACCTGGAAGAGCGGGTTGCGGCTGGTGTCCCGCTGCGGGTTGAGCTCCTGGACCAGGACCTCGAAGGGCAACTGCTGGTGCTCGTAGGCGTCCAGCGCGCTGGAGCGGACCCGGTCCAGCGCCTCGGCGAAGTCCGGCTCCCCGGACAGGTCCAGCCGCAGCGCCAGCGAGTTGACGAAGAAGCCGACCAGGTCCTCGGTGCCCTCGGTCCGGTTGGCCACCGGGGTGCCCAGCACCACCTCGTCCTGGCCGCCGTAGCGCTGCAGCACCCCGGCGAAGGCGGTGAGCAGCACCATGAACAGGGTCGAGCGGCGGCTGCGGGCCAAGTCCCGTAGGCCGTCGGAGAGTTCGGCGGGAAGTTGGCGGACGTGGGAGCGGCCCCGGCCGTCCGGCACCGCCGGGCGCGGCCGGTCGGTCGGCAGGGCCAGCACCGGCAGGTCGCCGCCGAGCACCTTGCGCCAGTACGCGAGGCTCTCGTCGTATGCCCCGGCGGCCACCGCGGCCCGCTCCCGGGCGGCTTCGGCGGCCGGGGTGGTGGTGAGCACCGGCAGCCGGGCGGGGCGCTGCTCCCGGGCGGCCCGGTACAGCTCGCCCAGTTCCCGGGTGATCACCACGGTGGACAGGGTGTCGATCACGATGTGGTGCATCGACAGCACCAGGACCTGCCGGTCGGGCCCGGTCTCCAGCAGCCGGGCCCGGAACAGCGGGCCCTCGGTCAGGTCGAAGCGGTGGGTGCCCTCGGCGGCGACCAGCGCGGCCACCGCCTCGTGCTCGGGCCCGTCGGCCGCGACCTGCTCCAGCAGCGGGCCCTCGGGCACCGGGAGCACCTGCTGGAACGGTTCGCCGTCCTGCTCGCGGAAGGCGGTGCGCAGCCCGACGTGCCGTTCGACCAGCGCGCGCAGCGCGGTGTCGAGTGCGGCCGGGTCGAGCGGGCCGTCCAGCTCGATGGCCTTGACCTCGTTGTACTGCCCGGTGTCGGGCAGCATCCGGTGCAGGAACCACATCCGCTGCTGCGCGTAGGACAGCGGGGCGCCGCGCTGGGCGGAGCGGCGCAGGGCGTCGATCTGCGGCAGGCCGGAGGCCACCAGGTCGGGGGCGAGCCCGAAGTCCACGAAGCAGGCGATCTCGTCCGCGCCGGCCGCCCGCAGCTCGGCCAGGACGGACCGCACGCTCTCCGGGGTGCCGATCAGCGCGCGGGAGGCGCAGTACCGCTCGTAGGCGCGCTCCAGCACGAACTCCAGGTCCTCCTCCGGGGTGTTCTCGAAGTCCAGGGTCAGGCCGAGGCTGTTGGCCATCTGCCCGAACAGTGAGAGCGAGGAGCGCAGGTAGTGGCAGAACGGGCGGTACGCCTGCTCGCGGGCGGTGGCGAGGTCGGCGCCCAGGTAGGTGTGGACGAGCACGACCACCCGGCCGGCCTCCGGGTCGAGGCCGTGCTCGGCCCGGGTGCGCCGGTAGAGCGCGACGTTCTCGGCGAGCTGGGCGACGTCCTGGGTCATCAGGTTGGTGATGATGCCCAGGTCGTGCCGGGCGGCCTCGCGGAAGCTGTCCGGGTTGCCGACGATCGCGGTGAACATGGGCGGCTGTTCCTGCAGCGGGCGCGGGTGCAGGGTCACCTCGATCGGCTCCCCCTTGCCGTTGCGGCCCCGGTAGGGCTCGCCGCGCCACAGCGCCCGGACGGTGTCGATCTGCTGGTGCATCAGCTCCTTGTGGCCGCCGTAGTTCTCGGGGAAGAACAGGAAGTCGTTGGGGTGCCAGCCGCTGGCGCAGCCCAGGCCGACCCGGCCGCCGGACAGGTTGTCGACCACCGACCACTCCTCGGCCACCCGGACGGGGTGGTGCAGCGGCAGGACCGCGCAGCCCGCGTTGAGCCGGATCCGGGTGGTCTCCCGGGCCAGTGCGGCGGCCAGGACCGAGGGGTTGGGGAAGATCCCGCCGAAGGAGTGGAAGTGGCGCTCCGGCAGCCAGACGGCGTGGAAGTCGTGCCGGTCGGCGAAGCGGGCGCTCTCCAGGACGATGCGGTACTTCTCGTCCTCCGGGGAGTCCAGGGGGTAGTCGCCGAAGAAGTAGAGGCTGAAGTCGACCGGGCGCTGCGGGTCGCTGACCGGGTGGTACGGCGTCCCGGCGGGCTCGGTGTGGCCGGCGCCGGTGGTGCCGGTGGTGCCGGTGCTCGTACGGTCGTCCGCCGCGGGCTCCGGGAGTGCGGCCGCCGGGCGCGGGGCCGGGAGCCGTACCCCGGGCGAGGCCGGGAAGAAGCCGCCGCGCCGCAGGTCGCGCAGCGAGTCGCGGACCGCGTCGACCACGAACTCCAGGTCGCCGTCGGTGTGGGCGGTGGAGAGGAAGAAGTTGCGCCACTCCCACACGTAGACCCCGCGGGTCAGCAACTGCGGGAAGAGCAGTTCCATGTCGGCCCGCGGCTCGAACCGGAACAGCGAGCCGAAGTGGGCCAGCCGCAGCGGGAACTCCTCCTCCTCGAAGAACCCGTTGAGGGTCGCGGCCAGCTCGTCGGTGCGGGCGTTCAGCCGCTCCTGCAAGCCGGGGCCGGACGCCTTGAGGTGGCGCAGCACGGCGCCCGCCGCGGTCATCGCCAGCGGGTGCTGGATGTAGGTGCCGCCGAAGAAGGTGGTGTCCCTGGGCGGGTAGCTGTCGTCCCCGTAGTCCCAGTGGCCGCCGTCGATCCCGTCCAGGATGTCGGCGCGCCCGGCGATCGCGCCGATCGGGTAGCCGCCGCCGAGCACCTTGCCGTAGGTGGAGACGTCCGGGGTCACGCCCCAGAAGCCCTCGGCGCCGCGCAGGTGCGGCCGGAAGCCGGTGAGCATCTGGTCGAAGACCAGCACGATGCCGCGGCGGGCGGTCAGTTCGCGCAGCGCGCGGACGAACTCGACCGGCTGGCGCCCCGGGTGGCGGCTCTGGACGGGTTCGACCAGCACGGCGGCGATCCGGTCGCCGAGTTCCTCGATCACCTGGAGGCTCTCCGGATCGCCGTACCGCAGCACCACGAGGTCGGCGACCGCGCTGCCGGGGATGCCGATCGACACCGGGACGGTCTCCCGGTCGGCGCCGCGGCCCACGGTCCGGCCCAGGGTGTGGTCGAAGTGGCCGTGGTAGGAGCCCTCGAACATGACGATCTTGTCCCGGCCGGTGTACGCGCGGGCCAGCCGGATCGCCCCGGCGTTCGCCTCGGTGCCGGAGTTGGCGAACGCGACCCGCTCGGTGCCGGTCAGCTCCGCCAGCAGTTCGGCGGCCTCGCCGGTCTCCGGGCCGCGCGGGCCCAGCCGCAGCCCTCCGGCCAGGTGCTCGCGGACGGCGTCGGAGACGAACTCCGGGTCGTGGCCGAACAGCAGGACGCCGAAGCCCATGGTGATGTCGACGTACGTGTTGCCGTCGAGGTCCTCCAGGCGGGAGCCCCGGGCCCGGCGGGCGGCGAGCGGGTAGAGCATCTCCTTGGTCGCGGAGCGGAAGCCGACCACGGCGCGGCTGTCCGCGAGGGTGCGCCGGTGGCGGCGGGTGACCGCCTTGGAGGCGGCGGTCCGGGCGGTGAAGCGGGCGACCAGCTCGTCCACGTGGGCGCGCTGCTGGTCGGTCAGGCCGCCGGAGGCCATGCCGGACTCCCGGGAGACGGTCACCCGGGGGCCGTGCACCTGCGGGGTGGGCGGGGTGGCCGACGCGGGTGCGGGTGCGGCGGCGGAGGAGGTGACGGCGGGGGCAGCGGCGGCCGGGGTGACGGCGGCGACCTGGGCGACGGCCGGCGGCAGGGCGACGGGGGCGGCAGCCCCGGGGAGCGCGGGCGGCGCCGCCCCGGTCCCGGCCAGCAGGCCGAGCTGGTCACGCATCAGGTTGGAGAACTGGCCGAGCAGGTCGAGCTGGCGCTCGATCAGACCGGCGCCGTCGGCCCCCGGGGCGAGCGCGGGCGGTGACGCGGGCACGGACGGGACGGGCGGAGCGAGGTGGACGGGCGGAGCGGGGACGGCGGCTGCCGCGACCACCTGGGGCGGGGGTGCCGGAGCCGGTATCGGAGCCGGTATCGGAGCCGCTTCCGGGGCCGAGGCAGGGGCGGAGGCAGGGACCGGTGCCGGAGCCGCCGCCGGCTCGGGCGCGGCGGCCGGTAGCAGCGCGTCCCGGACGGCGGGCTCCAGCCGGCCGGCGATCAGCCCGGCCAGCCGGGCCGGGGTGTCCGCCGCCTCGAACAGTTCGCGCATCGAGACCCGTACCCGGAAGGTCCGCTCCAGGTCCCGGATCATGTTGATCATCGAGAGCGAGTCGGCGCCGAGGTCGAAGAAGGGCTCGTCGGCGCCAACCGACCCCTCGTCGTGGCCGAGCTGGCGGGCCGTCTGCTCCAGCACCTGGCGCAGCACGGCCTCCTCGGCCAGTTGCTCGGGGCTCGCTGCGGGCGTCACTGCGGCGGGTGCCGATACGACGGGCACCGGGCCGGGCGTCGATACGGCCTCGGGTATGGACGACGGCGGAACGGGCTGCTGGGGCGGCGGTGCCTGGTGCATGGCGGAGTCCTCGGTGGTCGGCCGGTCGGGGGCGGTGAACCAGTGGCGGCGGCGCTGGAAGACGGTGGTCGGCAGGGGAACGCGGCGGGCCGGGCCGTCCGGCCAGTCGCGGGCGGCGGCGAAGCGTGCCCAGTCGAGCGGGACGCCGTGGGACCACAACGCGGCGGCCGCGACGCCGAACTGCCGCTCCGGCGGTGCGCCGCGCCGGGCGCCGGCCACGAAGTGGCGGTGCGGCAGCTCCCGGCGGCCCATGCCGGTGAGCGTCGGGTGCGGGCCGAGCTCAAGGAAGAGCTCGTGGCCCTGCCCATCCAGGGCGGCCAGGACCAGGTCGAAGCGCGCGGTCTCCCGGGTCTGCCGGACGAAGTAGTCGGGCGTGGGCACGGTGCCGGGAGCCAGCACCTCGCCGCCCAGGTTGCTCACCAGCGGTACGGTCAACGGCCGCAGGCGCAGCCGGGCGAGCTGCTCGCGGAACGGGTCGAGCACCGGGTCGAGCAGGCGGGAGTGGAAGGCCCGGTCGGTGGCGAGCCGTTCGGTGGTCACGCCGTCGGCGGCCAGCACGGCCTCGGCTGCCGCGATCTCGCGCGGCGCGCCGGCCAGCACGCACTGGCCGGCGCCGTTGACCACGGCCAGCTCCACCCCGGGCAGCCAGTCACCGAGTGCGGCGAGCCGCTGCGGGCCGGCCATCACCGCCGTCATGGCGCCGGGCTCGGTCGCCCGGTGCATCAGCCGCCCGCGCAACGCGGTGAGGAACATCCCGTCGGCGAGGTCGAGCGCGCCCGCCGCGTGGAAGGCCGCGTACTCGCCGGCGCTGTGCCCGGCGACCGCAACCGGACGGAGCCCGAGCTCCTGCCAGAGCCGCAGGTAGGCCGCCTGCAGGGCGAACAGCGCGGGCTGCGCCGCCTCGGTGGTCCAGACGTCGTCGGCGCCCTCGGGCACGGCGTCGAGCAGCAGCGGCAGCAGCGGCTCGCCCCAGGCGTCGCGGTGCAGCCGGTCGCACTCGTCCAGCACGGCCCGGAAGACCGGGAAGGCGCGGTGGAGTTCGGCGGCCATGCCCCGGTACTGGGCGCCCTGGCCGGTGAAGAGCAGCACCGGCTGCACGTCGCCGCGCCGGGCCTCGCGGTGGACGGGTACGGCGCCGGAGGTACGGCCCGCAGCGGGTGCGGCGCCGGAGGTGCGGCCCGCGAGGTGGGCCTCCAGGCCACGGCGCAGCTCGTCGGGGTCGGCGCCGGTGACGGCGAGGCGGTGGCGCAGCGCACGGCGGCCGCCGCCGAGGGTGAGCGGCAGGTCGCCGGGGGCGGGGGCGGGCCCGGTGGCCAGCCGGTCGCGGAGCAGGCCGGCCAGGGCGGTCAGGCCCTGCTCGGTGCGGGCGGACAGCGGCAGCACGGTCGGGGCGGGGCGCGGGTCGGCGATGCCGGGCGCGGCCGGCGCCTCCTCCAGCACCAGGTGGGCGTTGGTACCGCCGACGCCCAGCGCGCTGACCCCGGCCCGGCGCGGGGTGGGGCCGGCCGGCCAGTCCCGGCGCTCGGCGGAGAGCCGGAACGGGCTTCCGGCGAGCTCCAGCGCGGGGTTGGGGCGGCTGAAGTTGACCAGCGGCGGGATCGTGCCGTGCCGCAGCACCAGCAGGGCCTTGATCAGCCCCGCCATTCCCGCGCAGGTGTCCAGGTGGCCGATGTTGGGCTTCACCGAGCCGAGCGAGCAGAAGTCGGCGGCCTCGGTGCGGGCGCGGAACGCCTGGGACAGCGCCCGGAACTCGATCGGGTCGCCGAGCGGGGTGCCGGTGCCGTGCGCCTCGATGTAGCCGACGCTCTCGGCCGGCACCCCGGCCAGGTCCAGGGCCCGGCCGACCACGGCGGCCTGCCCGTCCACGCTGGGCGCGGTGTAGCCGACCTTGAGCCCGCCGTCGTTGTTGACGGCCGAGCCGAGGATCACGCCGTGCACGGTGTCGCCGTCCGCCAGCGCCCGGTCCAGGCGCTTGAGCAGGACGGCCGCGACGCCGTTGCCGCCGACCGTGCCGCCGGCCGCCGCGTCGAAGGCCCGGCAGGCGCCGTCCGGGGAGAGGATCGACCCCTCCTCGTAGCGGTATCCGGCGGCCTGCGGGATGTGCAGCGCGGCGGCCCCGGCGAGCGCCAGGTCGCAGTCGCCCGCCAGCAGCGACTGCACCGCCAGGTGCACCGCGACCAGCGAGGTCGAGCAGGCCGTCTGCACGCCGATCGCCGGCCCGGTCAGGCCCAGCCGGTAGGCGACCCTGGTGGCGGCGAAGTCGGCCTGGTTGCCGATCGCGGTCTGGAGCGCGGCCACCGGCTCGGCCGGGTCGGCGGTGGCGGCCAGGGTGTGCTGGTAGTAGTTGCGCAGCGCGTACAGGGTCATCCCGGTGCCGGCGAAGACCCCGACCCGGCGGCGCGGGTCGGGGGCGTCGTAGCCGCCGTCCTCCAGGGCCTGGCGGCAGATCTCCAGCAGCAGGCGCTGCTGGGGGTCCATCAGCGCCGCCTCGGTGCCGCTGATGCCGAAGGCCTCGGCGTCGAAGCGGTCGGTGTCGGGCAGCGCGCCGGTCACCGGGACGAAGTCGGGGTGGCGGTACTCCGCCGGGCGCAGGCCGGCCGCCGCCAGTTCGTCCTCGGTGAAGCGGGTGGTGCTGCGGACGCCGTCGACGATGTTGCGCCAGTACTGCTCGGGGGTGTCGGCGCCGGGGAAGCGCAGGGCCAGGCCGACGATGGCCACCCGGCGGTCGCCGCCGTCCGGGCCGCCGTCCCGGGCGGCGCCGGGCGCGGCGGCGGTGGTCGTGGCGGCGGTGGACGCGGTGGGCGCTTCGGCCAGGTGCGCGATCAGGGCGTCCACGGTGGGGTGCCGGAACAGCTCGGTGGGCGCCGGGGGCGTCGGCAGGACGGCGCCGAGCGCGCCGTGCACCCGCATCAACTGGAGTGATCCGATGCCGAGTTCGGCGAGCGGGCGGCCCGGGTCGAGCGGGGTGTCGAGGACGGCCTCGAAGGCGTCCAGGACGGCCCGGCGCAACTCGGCGGCGGCAGGGGTGGCGGGGTGGACGGGGCCGGCGGGCCCGGTGGCGGCGGACGGTACGGCTGCGGGCGGCTCGGTGGCCCGATGCGGGGCCCGCTCGGCGGTCGGCCGCTCGTCAGTCGGCCGCGCGTCGGTCGGCCGCGCGGCGGGCGCTTCGCGGACCGGTCGCGGTGCGGTGGCCAGCAGGCGGCGACGCGCGGCCGGAGCGCTCGGGTCGGGCCCGGCGTACCAGCGGCCCGGGGCGGCGGCCAGCAGCAGCGAGGCCAGTCGGCGGCCGTGCGCGGCACTCAGCACGGCGATGCCCCGGTCGGCGGCGGCCTGCTCGTGGTCGGTGGCGCGGTTCATGCCGACCCCGCTCCACAGGCCCCAGGAGATCGTCCAGGCCGGGGCCCCGGTCTCCCGGTGCAGCCGTTCCACGGCGCTCTCCAGGTAGCGGTTGGCGGCGGCGTACGCCGTGGAGCCGACGGCCTCCTGGAAGCCGACCATCGAGGAGAAGCCGACGAACTGGGCGCCGGGCCGCTTCCGGACCAGCTCGACGAGGTGGTCCGTGCCGGTCGTCTTGGCGCGCACCGCCTCGCGCCAGTCGTCGGGGCCGGTGTCGGCGAGCAGCGCGAGCCGGTAGCTGCCGGCGAGGTGGAGCACGCCGTCCAGCGGCGCCTGCCAGTCCCGTTCGGCCTCGGCGACCACCGCCGCCAGCTGCTCGGGGTCCGTCACGTCGGCGCGGCGGTAGTCGACCCGGCCGCCGTAGGAGGACAGCCGGCGCAGCGCGGCGCGGCGCTCGGCCGCCTCGGCGGTCGGCGCGTCCAGGTCGGTGCGGCCGATCACGAGCAGCCGGGAGCCGTGGTCGCGGAGCAGGCCGGGCAGCAGCTCGGCGGCGATCCCGCCGAGGCCGCCGGTGACCAGGTAGCGGGCGCCGGGGGTGAGCAGTGAGCAGCCCTCGGTGGCGGTCCCGGCGTCGGGCCCGCTCACGATCCCGGCGTCGGGGTCGGTGGCGGTCCCGGTCACGGTCCCGGCCGGTCCCAGCCGGGGCACCCACGGGCGGCCCTCGCGCCAGGCGCACTCCGGCTCCGGCCGGGCCTCGGCCAGCAGGGCGAGCAGCGCGGCGGCCTGCTCGGCGGCCGGTGCGCCCGCCGGCAGGTCGATGTGCCGGGCGGCCGGCACCAGTTGCTCGGCCCGGGCTCCGGCGATCAGCGCCGCCGTCAACTCCGCACTCGGGTCGGAGAGTTCACCGGGCAGCACGGCATGCAACCCGGCGCTGACGGTGACCAGCTCGCCGATCGGCGGCCGGCCGGCCAGGGCCCGCAGCAGGGCGAGCAGCGCTTCGTCCCGCGCAGCGGCGTCCGAGGGCCGCGGCGCGCCCTCGGGCCCCGCGCCCCACAGGTGCACCACCCGCGCGGGGCGTTCCTCGCCGAGCGCCCGCAGCCACTCCCCCGGGTCGGTGGTCGGCGGCCGGTCCACCACCACGGCCTGCGGCAGGGCGGCGCGCAGCGCCTCGGCGAGGGTGCCGGGGCCGGCGGGGCCGAGCAGCAGGGTCGGCCCCGCCGGAGCCCCGTCGCCCGGGACCGTTCCGGCCGCCGGGGCCTGCGGCACCGGACGGGGTTCCCAGGCGAGTCGGCGCACGCAGTCCGGCAGGGTCCGGGAGTTGGCCTCCGCCAGGTCCAGGGCCACGATGTGCTCGTCGAGTTCGCCGTCGAGCAGCCGTCGGCGCAGCGCGGTGCGCTGGATCTTGCCGCTGGTGGTGCGCGGGAACTCCGCCGGCGGCACCGGCAGCACCAGGGCGGGGGCGGGCTGTCGGCGGGCGGCCAGCAGCCGCCGGACCTCGGCGGCCACGGGCGGCGCGGGGGCGTCCTGGTCGTTCGGCACGTAGGCGACCACCAGTTGCTCGGTGCCGGTGCGGTCGTCCGGGACTCCGAAGGCGGCGACGTGCCCGGAGCGCACCCCCGCCACCGAGGCGACCACGTCCTCCAGCTCGTGGCAGAAGTAGTGCACCCCGTTGACGATGATGATCTCCTTGCGACGGCCGGTGAGCACCACCTCCCCGTCGGCCAGGAAGGCCAGGTCTCCGGTGTCGAACCAGCCGTCGCCGACGAAGGACTCCCGGTCGGCGGCCGGGTTGTTCAGGTAACCGGGGGTCACCCGGCCGGAGTTGACCTGGAGCCGGCCGACCCAGTGCTCGGGCAGGGCCCGGCCGTCCTCGCCCGCCACCCGCATCCGGGTGCCGGGCGCGGGACGCCCCATGCTGAGGAAGCCGGTGCCGCGCTCGCGCGAGGCCGGGTCGGCGGGCTCCAGCCGGCCGGTCAGCGAGTCGGTGCGCACCAGACGGCGCGCGCCGTCCTCGTGGTAGCGCTTGTAGGTGATCACGGTGCAGGTCTCGGCCATGCCCCAGCCGAGCAGGACGTGGTCCGCGCGAACGCCGAACGGCCCGGTGGCGGCGAGGAATTCGTCCAGCACCGCCTCGGTGCACTGCTCCCCGGCGTTGATCAGCGACTTGAGCGCGGAGAGGTCCCAGTGCCGGCCGGGGCCGGCGGCCCGGACCGCCTCGGCGACCAGCCGGAAGCCGAAGTTGGGCGACCAGGAGTGGGCGCCCCGGTAGCGCTCCAGCGTGTCCAGCCAGACCAGCGGGTCGGCGAGCACCAGTTCGGTGGGCACCTGCACCTGGTCGGCGGCCAGCGCAACGTCCCGCAGGTGGAACATCAGCAGCCCGGCGACGTGGTCCAGCGGCAGCCAGTTGACGGTGACGTCCTCGGGCGAGCTGCCCTGGGAGGCGGCGCCGGCCACGTACTCCAGGATGCCGCGGTGGGTGATCTGCACCGCCTTGGACCGGCCGGTGCTGCCGGAGGACAGCTGGAGGATCGCGACGTCGCCGGGGTCCGGGGCGTGCTCGGCGCCTGGCACGCCGATGGTGTCGAGCGCGGCGCCGGTGACGGTGGCGGCACCGGTGACAGTGGCGGCACCGGTGACAGTGGCGGCACCGGTATCGGTATCGGCGGGCCGGTGGTCGACCGCGATGACCCGCAGCCCGGGCGCCGGGTAGAGCTCCCCGAGCCGCGCCAGGCCCGCCACGGCCGGGCCGCAGGCGAGTACCGGCGGCTCCTCCAGGGTCTGCCAGGCGTGCCAGAGCTTCTCCAGCACGGGGTTGCGCTCGTCGTAGGCCGGCGGGCGGGCCACCGTGACCGGCTGCACCCCGCCCAGCAGGCAGGCCCACAGGGTGGGGAAGTAGCGTTCCGGGTCGGGGACTTGGAGGATCACCCGGTCGCCCGCCCGCAGCCCGGCGGAGGTCAGCAGGGCGAGGGTCTCCCGGGCCTGCTCCAGCAGTCGGCGGTAGGTCAGCCGGGTCGCCCCGCCGTCGGCCCGGACCAGGTGCAGGCCGCGCCCGGGGTGCCGCTCGGCGGCGCGCAGCAGCGCCTCGGGCAGCGTCCGGGGCGCGTCCGGCTCCGGGTCGGGCAGCGGGGCGCCGACCGCCTCGGCCCCGGCGCCCTCGGGGGCGGCCGTCGGGCCGTCCGGGGCGGGGCCCGTCGTCGTCCCGGTGTCGCCGAACGGCCGCCAGTGCGCGGTGAGTTCGCGCAGGTGGCGCAGGGCGGGTCCGGGCTCGGCGGGTGGCCGGGCGGCGGCGGCCGCCAGTGCGGCGCGGTCGGGCTCGCCCTGCGGGGTGCGGACGATGCCGTCCAGGAGGTGCACCTCGGCGCTCGGGTCGGCGTCCAGCAGGGCAGCGGCGGCCCGGCGGCGCAGCGCGGCGGTGTCGGTGTCGGCGGCGGGCACCAGGTAGGCCAGCAGCCCGCGGCGGCCGTCGGCGCGCTCGACCGGCAGCAGCGCGCAGTCGGCGACCTCGGGACGCAGCAGCAGCCGGGCCTCCAGGGCACGCAGCCGGGCGCGGTCGGGACCGGTGGAGCTCATCAGGTACGGCACCTTTCGGATCGGTGCCGGGGCGCGCGGGTACGGACCGCCCCGGGGTACGGCGGGTGAGCGGATCGGGCTGGTGCCTGCGGCGCGGTGGCGCCGACGGATCCGGTGGCGCGGTGCTTGAGGTGGGGTGCGGTGGGGTGACTGCGGCGGGGTGGAGGGTTCAGCGTTTGCGGGACCGGGCGACCACGACCAGGAAGCCGAGCGCCAGCACGATCGGGACGGCGTGCGAGACGCCGACCACGGTCAGCGGGCTGAGCAGCGCCAGCAGCGATCCGCTCAGCAGCATCCCGGTGCCCATGCCGACGTTCTCGGCGGAGGTCAGCAACCCGAAGGCCTGGCCGCGCCGTTCGTCGGCGAGGGCCTGGATCCGGGTGGTGTACGAGATCTCGGTGAAGCCGTCGCCGAGCCCGGCACCGACCGCCGCCAGCAGGAACAGCGGGGTCGGCAGTCCGGTGAAGACCAGGATGAAACAGCCGGACATCAGACAGGTGCCCAGGGCGAAGGCGCGCTCGCCCGGTTCGATGCCCCGGCGCAGCAGGAGCCGGGAGACCAGTTGCTGGGCGCCGAGGTTGCCGACCGCCCAGGTGGCCCAGAACATGCCCAGCAGCGCGGCCGGGTTGCCGGGAGAGTGCTGGTTGGCGAAGACCGGCAGGCTGATGTTGTGCGCGGCCGAGCCGAAGGCGTCCAGCAGCCGGATCGCCGCCATCGCGCCGACCACCGGGGCGGCCCGCAGGACGATCAGCGCCTGCCACCGGCTCCCGCGCCGCTTCGCCCCCGCGGCGGGACCGGCGGGATCAGCCGGTTCTGCGGCGGGCTGCTCGGCGGGCTCGGCCCGGGTGCGCAGCGGCAGCCGGAGCACCACCGCCGCGAACACCAGGAAGCTGGACGCGTCGATGAGCAGCGCCGCGCGGAACCCGGCCCAGGCCACCACCACGCCGGCGGAGGCGAAGCCGAGCACCATGGCGGCCGAACGGCAGCTGGCCATCAGGCTGTTGGCACGGGCCCTGCGTTCGGAGCCGACCATCTCCGGGATGCTGGTCCGCAGCGCGACGGCGCACACCGCGGCCGCGCCGCCGAAGACCAGCGCGAGCGAGTAGAGCACCGGGATGCGTGCCGGGACGGGCGCGAGGGCCACCACGACCAGGGCCAGCGCCTGGGCCAGCGCGCAGCCCGTCATCAGCCGCCGCCGGTCGGTCCGGGCCACCAGCCGCCCGGAGACCAGGCCGCCGACGAGGCCGCCGGCCAGTCGGATGATCAGGTACCCGGCCGTGCCGAGCGCGTTCCCGGCCGCCTCGTAGGCGAACAGGCTGAGCGCCACCAGGTCGAGCTGGCTCCCGTACGTGGACAGGGCGTCGCCCAGTGCCAGCCGGTAGAACACCCGGGGCAGCTTGTCGGCGCTCTGGTGCGGTACTTGCTGTGCAGTGTCCGGCACCGGTCCCCCAGGCACGCCGTGTCGGTCGGTTCAGTGTGACATTGCACTGCAATCTAAGGGTGACCCCTCAGCAGATCAAGACCTTGATCGCCTGCTTGTCCGAAAGATCGCAAGTTCGGCCGACCCGGAACCATCTTTCCAGCCAGACTGGCGAGTTGGTGCCGGTACGCCCTACCGCCCGACGGCCGCGCGGGTGCCGGGCGAGAGGCCCACCGGTGGACGACGGAGGACGGGGAGGCCCGTTAGGCCAGGAGCAGGAGCAGGGCCAGGACCGGGCCGGAACGGCAACGAACGTCGCAGCGGAACCTGCCCGCCCGTCAGCCCCGCACGGGTGGGAGGGTATGACCATCGCATTCGCACAACGGAGGAGACCCCCGGCATGTCCGTCATCCACCAGACCACCCTCCAGCCGAGCAAGCTGGAGCTGCTCGCCTCCTGGCTCCCCTCCCGCCCCTGGTACCGCGGCGGCGCGGGCGCCCCGGACCTGGCCAAGGCCGGCGGCTTCCGGCTGGACGACCCCCAGGGCGAGGTCGGGATCGAGTTCATGGTGGTCACCGACACCTCGGGCCCCGCCCCCGCCACCTACTTCGTCCCGCTCACCTACCGCGGCGCCCCGCTCGACGGGGCGGAGCACGCGCTCGTCGGCACCATGGAGCACGGCGAGCTGGGGCGGCGCTGGGCCTACGACGGCTGCCACGACCCGGTGCTGGTCGCCCAGTTGTCGGCCCTGATCGAGGGCCGGGTCCAAGCCCAGGACCAGAACATCAGCGACACCCCCGACCTGGAGGTCACCCGCTCCTACCGCGGCGACACCCCCCTGAGCCCCACCGCCGCCGCCGACGACCAGGAGGGCACCGAGCTGTCGGCACCCCGGGGCGCGACCCTGCGCCTGCACCGGGTGCTGCACCCCGCCGCGGACGACGCGGCCCTCCCGGCCCCGGAGACGGCCGGCCACCTCGGCGGCCTCTGGCAGCTGCCCGACGGCACGCGCGCACGGGGCCTGTTCGCCGTCCTGCACACCGCCCCGCGCGCCTGACCGGTGCTCTGACCACCCACGTTCCCCCGGCCGATCCGCCGAGCCGGGGCCGGACCGCCCGGGGCGCGGCCCTGCGCCGGGAGGCGCCGGCCGCGGCTCCCGCCGATACTGGCCGGGGGTGCCCGGGCCACGTACGACCTGCGGGACGCGGCATGGACCACGGTCGCGGCGTCCGGCTCGACCGCCCCTTCCGGCGGGCGGTCGAAACGGTCGCCGCCGCCCTCGACTCGCTGCGGGCCCGACCGGCCCGGACCCAACCCCTGGGAGGTCGCCGTGAACGGTCCCGTCACCGTGAACGGTCCCGTCGTCGCGGGCTTCGACGGTTCGCCGGAGAGCCTCGCCGCCACCGCGTGGGCCGCCCGGGAGGCGCTGCGCCGCGGGCTCGCCCTCGAACTCCTCCAGGCCTGGCCCTGGCCCAAGCGGGACTCGGTCGGCACCAGCGAGGTGTACAACCGCAGCCGGGACGCCCTGGCCGCCCGCGAGGCGGAGCTGCGCGCCACGCACGCCGGCCTCCAGGTCTCCTCCCGCCAGGTCCCCGACGACCCGGCCAAGGCGCTGGAGACCGCCGGCCGGACCTCCGCCGTGCTCGTGCTCGGCTCCCGGGGGCTGGGGCCCGTGCGCGGCTTCCTGGTCGGCTCGGTGAGCCAGGAGGTGCTGCGCCGGGCCACCTGCCCGGTGGTGCTGGTCCGGGCCGGTGAGGACGAGGGGGGCGCCGCCACCGACCCCGTCCTGGTGGGCGTCGACCTCGCGCATCCGCCGGACGACGTCCTCGCGTTCGCCTTCGAGGCGGCCGCCCACCGCTCGGCACCCCTGCGGATCGTCCACGTCTGGGCGCCGCCGGCCGGCAGCGAGTACATGGCGTTCGACGCCATCGGAGGGCTGGAGAAGGAGCTGTCCGCCTCCGAGCGGAAGCGGTTCGCCGACGCCCTGGCCCTCTGGCTGGCCCGCTACCCTCAGGTGACCGTGACGTCCGAGCTCGTCCGGGGCAACGCCGCCATCGTCCTGGTGGAAGCGTCGGAGGCGGCCCGGCTGGTCGTCCTCGGCCGCCACGTCCGGCGGATGCCTCTCGGCGCCCACCTCGGCCCGGTGGCGCACGCCGCGATCCACCACGTCCGCTGCCCGGTCGCCGTCGTCCCGGACACCTGACCGCTCGCGAGGGCCGCCGTCCGCTCCGGCCCTCCGACGACAGAGCAGGCCCCATGAATGCCGACGATCGCCCTTGACCAGTCGCCGGGGAGGACGCGCGATGAGAGCGCGAGGTCAGGCGGAGGTGCCGGGCCGCGGGATGGGAGAGGGATAGGCTTCCGAGCCGGAGATCATGGTCCCGATCCATCGTCGCGGCCCAGCCGGCCAGCAGGTTCAGGGCGTCGCACGCGGGTGTGGCGGGTTCGGCGCCGTAGGCCATGAGGGTCAGTCCGGTGTCGCGGCGAGTTCCAGGGCCTCGTAGCCGAGGGTGAGTTCACGGTGGGGGGAGTGAAGGCGGCAGCCTTTCGGAGCAGGTACACACGTCCACGTCACCGGGGAAGAGGAGTACGCCATGGAGTACACGCGTTTGGGAACGTCGGGGCTCAGGATCAGCCGGATCGCCCTGGGCTGTATGAGCTTCGGCGACCCGGCCAGGAGGACGACCTGGGCGCTCGACGACGACGCGGCCGAGCCGGTCTTCCGCCAGGCCGTCGAACTCGGCATCACGTTCTGGGACACCGCGAACATCTACGGTCTGGGCACCTCGGAGGAGGTCGTCGGGCGGGCGCTGCGCAAGTACACCCGGCGTGAGGACATCGTCGTGGCCACCAAGCTGTGGGCGCCGATGCACCAGGGACCGGGCGGGTCGGGGCTGTCCCGCAAGGCCGTCATGGAACAGATCGACGCCTCGCTGCGGCGCCTGGACACCGACTACGTCGACGTCTACCAGATCCACCGCTTCGACCCGCAGACGCCGGTCGAGGAGACGATGGAGGCGCTGCACGATGTGGTCAAGGCGGGCAAGGCCCGCTACATCGGTGCCTCGTCGATGTGGGCCTGGCAGTTCGCCAAGATGCAGCATGCCGCACAGGCCCACGGGTGGACCCGGTTCGTCTCCATGCAGGACCAGTACAGCCTGATCCACCGCGAGGAGGAGCGCGAGATGTTCGGCCTGCTCGCCGACCAGGGCGTGGGAAGCATTCCGTGGAGCCCCCTGGGCGGGGGGCTGGTCACCCGGCCCTGGGGCGAACGCTCCACGCCACGTGCGGAGCTCAACCGGACAGTCGATCAGCAGGACCGGCCGATCTTCCTGGACAGCGACCGGGCCGTCGTCGAGGCTGTCCAGCGCATCGCCCTGGCCCGCGGTGTGTCGATGGCACAGGTCGCGATGGCCTGGGTGTTGAAGAACCCGGTCGTCTCCGCCCCGATCGTGGGCGCGACCAAGCCGCACCACCTCGCCGACGCCGTCGCCGCGCTCGACCTGACGCTCACCGCCGAGGAGACCGACTCCCTCGAAGAGCCCTACGTCCCGCGCCGGCCCACGTTCTTCTAGCCTCGCGCGCTCACGGCCTCGGCCCTCCTGCCGCATCGTGCGACGGCCGGGAGGGCCGGGCCGTACGGTCCGAGAGGGACCGCCGAGGAGGAGGTCCTCGTACCGGTCACAGTCCGGTGACACCCTCGACGACGAGGAGTACGCCGATCACGGCCAAGACCAGGGCGGTGACGGCGCTGTTGTGGGTCTCCAACCACGTCCTGGCCCTGCCCAGCGGAGTGAGGACCCGCTCCCCCGCCGCGATGTGGAGCAGCAGGGGAAGCCCGACGGTGGAAACGGCGATCGCGGTGAACACCGCCACGGCGGCGACGCCACGGGACGGACCCAGTTCGGCGGAGCCGATGGTCAGCCCCGCCGCCGCGGACAGCAGGATGTTCTTCGGGTTGGCTGCCGACAGCAGGAGGCCCAGCCGCAGGGCCTTGGCCGGCGTGGCATCCGTGAGGCTCCGCATCCAGGCCGGGGTCCCCGTCTTGGAGCGGGAGCGCCACTGCCGCCCGGCGAGCAGGACGAGGACCACGCCGAGGCCGGCCTTCGTCCAGGACGCCCAGGTGGGTGTCTCCTCGCGGGTCTCGATGACGGCCGCGAGGGCCGCGGACACCGACGCCACCACGAGGATCCCGGCCGCCCACCCAGCCAGGAAGGCTCCGCCCGTCGCCCTGGGCCGAGGAGTGAACAGCAGGAAGAGCGCCGGAACGATCGGCAGCGGCGACAGCGCGATGGCCAGGGCGAGCGGCGTCACCTCGCTCAACACGACGTTCACGGACCACCTTCCTCCCGCCGCCGCACACGGCCCAGGTACCACAGTCCAGCCCAGGCCCGGGGGCGACCGGGCCTCGGCATGGCCCGGTCCGGGTCCGGGACGTCGTCTCGCGCGCGCTCCATGGTCTCCATGTCTACCGCGCGGCCGCTCCGTGCCCGTCGCGACAGGCCAGGACCCGGGAACGGGTGCCGGCCTCGGGCCCGGGCGGCCTGGTCGGCCCGGGACACGGCCGTGGCGGTGTCACCCGTGCGCGACCGCGGCTCGCTCCGTCAGCGGTGATCGGACGGCCATCCGAGGGCGCGGAAGACGGCGACGGGGTCGAGGTAGTCGCGCCAGTGCGTCACCCGGCGGTCCTTGACGGTGATCACTGAGACGAAGTGGTTGTCGTAGCGGAGCCCGGTGTGGACGGCGTGCCCGTGCACGGCGTACTCCAGGACGACCACGGACGTGTCGGGGTCCCGGTGGACGGCCAGTTCGTCCGCGCCGGTCAGGACCATCGCGTCGCCGTAGCCCCGGTACAGGTCGGCGACCGCCTGGCGGCCCTGGACTCGGCGCGGGTAGCCGGGGACGGAGACCACGTACTCGACGACGACGTCCTCGGCCAGGAGGTCGAAGAAGTGGCCGCCGTCGACCAGACCGGCGAGGCCTTCCTGGACGATCCGGAAGAACGGGTCCAGCGCCGCGAAGTCCTCGAGGTTCCCGATGGTCATGGTCACGCACCCGCCTTTGCCGTCCAGGCGTGGGCGTCGCGCTGCGCGAACTCCCGGAACGCGGTCGGCATGCAACCGGTGGTGCGGCCGGTGCCGCCGAGAACGAGCGTGGTGTGCGGTGATCCGGTCATGGCTCCATGGTGAGGGGCCCGGGAGCGGACGCCCGCCATTGAGTTCTTCGGGGTGGTTGGGGTCACCCCGTCAGAGGGGCGGTGTGGCCGCGACGCTGACACCGACCGCCGGCCACCTGCCGCCGGGCCCGGGGCGGACTCGGGCTCACCCACCTCGCGGTGATGGCCTCCTACCGGCCGCCCCGGGGCGCAGGCGGCCCTGCGAGCGGGCGGTCAGGCCGCCGGCCAGTTGCGCAGCAGTGCGTCGAGGGCGTCGAGGATGCGCGCCCAGGTGTCCTCCGTGCCGCGCGGGGTGTGCTGGAAGCTCCCGGCCCGTTCCAGGGCCACGTAGCCGTGGAAGGTGCTGCCGAGCAGCCGGACGGCGTCGGTCTCGTCGGGTTCCGCGAGGTCGTAGCCGCGCAGGATCGCGCGCGTCATCTGCGAGTGCCGGACTCCGGCGCTGGCGCGCGCGGTCTCGGGGTCGAGTTCGAGCTGCGCGGCGGCGTAGCGACCGGGGTGTTCGTGGGCGTAGTCGCGGTAGGCGTTGGCGAAGGCGGCCAGGGCGTCCTTGCCGGCGCGTCCGGCCAGGGCGGCGGCGACCCGGTCGGCGAGTTCCTCGAGTGCGAGCAGGGCGATCCTGGTCTTGAGGTCCTGGGAGTTCTTGACGTGCGAGTACAGGCTCGCGTCCTTGACGCCGAAGTGTCGTGCCAGCGCCGAGACCGTGACCTTGTCGAAGCCGACCTCGTCGGCCAGTTCCGCTCCCGCCCGGGTGAGTCGTTCCGCGTTCAGTCCTACGCGCGCCATGGCCTTCCCTCCGATCGACTGAGGCCATTATACATTTGCCTAATAACCCTAGGTAATTTACGTTGACTCCTATGAAGCCGTTGACCGACCAAGAGATCCGTGCCGCCTTCGTGAACTGCACCAAGGGCGAGGCGAAGCGACTGCACATCCCCCGCGACCTGGCCGAACAGCCCTGGGACGACCTGGACTTCCTCGGGTGGCGCGACCCGCAGGCGCCCGACCGCGCCTACCTCGCGGCCGAGTCGGACGGCCGCGCGGTGGCGGTCGCGCTGCGCTCCTCCGGTGCCGCCTCCTGGCAGGCCCGCCGCAGCATCTGTTCGCTGTGCGTGACCACCCACACCGGGGGCGTCTCGCTGCTGGTCGCACCCCTGGCCGGGAAGGCCGGCAAGCAGGGCAACTCCGTCGGCGCCTACATGTGCAGCGACCTCGCCTGCTCGCTCTACGTGCGCGGCAAGCGGGAGACCGGCACCCGGCTGCACGAGTCGCTCACCACCGAGGAGAAGATCCGGCGCACCGTGGCCAACGTCGCCGCCTTCGTCGCCAAGGTCACCGCGTCACCCGTGTGACCCGCGTGACCCATGGCGGGCATCGCCCCGGTTCGCGGCAGAACGCGCGGGTTCCCGGAATGCTGAGCGCCGAGGAGCCGGAACCCGCACGTCAGCCGGTGGCCGCGGTGGGTCCCGGGTACGGGTTCGCCCAGACGTCCGACGCAAAACGCTCGCGCCGTGACCGAGAAGGTCGGCCGGGTTGGCGTTGACGAGGTCGGAGACGGCAAGCGGCTCGTCGGCACCGTCGAGGACGCCTCCTGACGCTGTGACCACATACGTCCACCAGGTCGGTGCCGGCGCGACCTCGGCCGGTTGAGTGTCGTGAGGCGTTCACCCCGGAAGGGGCGCGACGGCAGAGCCGGTCAGGATCCGCAGGCTCACGCTGCCCCGCCCCTGGGCTGCGCGGACGCTCCCCAGCGTCCGCGCAGCCCTCCCCCTACCTGGGGAGCTTGGCGATGCGCTCCGGGCGGGCGGCGGGGGCCGGGTCGTGGGGCAGTTCGCGGTCCCGGGTCTCGGGGAGGCAGGTGGCGGCGATGGCCGCCAGCGCGTAGGCGAGCCCCGCGAAGAGGGCGATGCTCGCCGCGAGTCCGAGGCGTCCGGAGAGGTAGCCGACGAGGGCGGGGAAAGCGGCGCTGACGATGCGGCCCAGGTTGTAGCAGAAGCCCTGCCCGGTACCCCGGACGCGGGTGGGGTACAACTCCGCGAACAGGGCGCCCAGTCCGCCGGGGATGCCGGCCGAGAAGAACCCGAGCGGCGCGCCCGCGATGAGGGTGCCGAGATCGCCGAGTGGCAGCAGCAGGTAGGGAACGAGGGTCACGAGGCAGCACAGGGCGAAGAGGACGACGTTGCGGCGGCGGCCGATCCGGTCGGAGAGCCACCCGGATGCGAGGTAGCCGAGGAACGAGCCGGCGATGAAGACCGCGAGGTGCCCGCTGCTGCCCATCACCGACAGGTGCCGGGTGGTGTGGAGGTAGGTGGGCAGGAAGGTGGTGAGGGCGTAGTAGCCGCCGTGGCTGCCGAGCCCGAGCAGCGCGCCGAAGACGGTGACCCTCAGCAGGCCGGGGCGGAAGATCTCCGTCGGCGAGGACTTCTCCCGCCGCCGCTGGTCGGCCGTGGGGTCGGCGATCCCGCGGCGGAGGGCGAGCACCAGCAAGGCGGGCAGCACGCCGAGCCAGAACATCGCCCGCCACGCCCAGGCCTGCGGCAGGACGGCGACCAGCACCGAGTAGGCGGCGAGGGTGAGGGCCCAGCCGACGGCCCACCCGCTCTGCACCGCCCCGAGGGCCCTCCCCCGGTACCGCGTGGTCACGTACTCGCTGATCAGTACCGCGCCCGCGGCCCACTCACCGCCGAAGCCGATGCCCTGCAGGCACCGGAAGGCCAGCAGGGATTCGAAGCCGTCCGCGAAGCCGACGAGCGCGGTCGCCACCGCGTACCAGGCGATGGTGAAGCGCAGGACGGCCACCCGGTCCCACCGGTCGGAGGCCGCCCCGGCCAGCCAGCCGCCGAGCGCGGTGCAGACCAGGGTGACCGAGGAGGCCAGCCCGCCCTGGCCGTTGGTGAGATGCCACAGCGCGGTGAGGGTCGGCAGCACCAGGCCGTAGATCTGCGCGTCGGCCCCTTCCAGCGCCCAGCCCCCGAAGGTGGCCCAGAACGCCCGTCGCCCCCCGGGCGACGCCGAGCGGTACCACTGACGCATGCTCGCTCCTTACCTGAGGTCGGTGCGGTAGCAGTCGGTGCGGTAGCAGTCGGTGCGGTGCCGGAAGGAACCAACGACCGGCACGGCGCAGCGGCAGCGCCTCCGCGGCACCGGCCGCCCTGAACGTGAGCACGTCAGTACGTCGTCGAACATGCAGGCCAATATGACAGTCGGTCAGATGAAGGTCCAGAGGCCCCCGGCCCTGGGCCCCCGGACCTACCATCGACGGGTGATCTGCGAACCGGCCGAGTCGGTGGAGTCGGTGGACACCCACGCCCACGTGTTCCACCGCGGCCTGCCCGGGGCCGACCGCCCCCGCTACGTGCCGGACTACGACGCCCTCCCGGCGACGTACCTGGCGCTGCTCGACCGGCACGGCATCGGCGGCGCGGTCCTCGTCCAGCCGAGCTTCCTGGGATCGCACAACGAGTTCCTGCTCGGCTGCCTGGCCCGGCACCCCGCCAGGTTCCGCGCCGTCATCGTGCTGGACCACGACCGCCCCTGCCGTCCGGACGCGCTCGCCCCGCTCGCCCTCGACGGCGTCGCGGGCATCCGCCTCAACCTGATCGGCCGGCGGGTGCCCGACCTGGCCGGGCCGCACTGGCGGCAGGTGGCCGCACTGCTGGCCGGGCGCGGGCAGCACCTGGAGGTGCACGCGGCGGGCGAACAGTGGGCGGCGATCGCGCCCGCCCTCCGCAACTGGCCGTCCCCCGTGGTGATCGACCACCTCGGCCTGCCGGGCGCGTCCGAGGGCGCCGACCGCGCGGTACTGGATCTGGCTACGCGCGACCACGTGTGGATCAAGGCCTCCGCGCCCTACCGCTGCGCCCCCGGCGCGCCCGACGCGCCGGGCCTCATGCTGCGGCGCGTGCTGGAGGAAGCGGGCCACCAGCGCCTGCTGTGGGGCAGCGACTGGCCCTGGACCCGCCACGAACGCGGCAGGACGTTCGCCGAGTGCCTCGCCTGGCCGGCCGCGTACGTCGGCCCGTCGGCCCTGCGCGCCGCCGTCACCGTGAACCCGGTCCGGCTGCTGAACTGGTCGCCCCGGCGACGAGCAGCAGCCGGACCGCAGGCACCGGTCTGAACGATCACCTGGCCACGCCAGCGGCCCGGCGGCCGGTGAGGGCGCGGAGCGTCAGGGAGCGGGGATGCGCTGGGCGAGGAAGAGGGCGGCGCGGTCGAGTGCCTGGTCGGCTTCGTCGAGGGGGCCGCCCGCGAAGGCCTGGAAGACGTGGGGGGCGTCGGCGGTGATGTCGAGGATGACGTCGACTCCGGCGTCGCGGGCGCGGGCGGCGAGGCGGGTGGAGTCGTCGAGGAGGATCTCGTTGGCGCCCACCTGGATGAGGAGCGGGGGGAAGCCGGTCAGGTCGGCGAAGAGGGCCGGGCTGAGGAGGGGCTGCGCGGGGTCCTGGCCGGCGAGGTACATGGCCCCGGTGTGCAGCACGGCCTCGCGGGTGAAGATCGGGTCGATGCCGTCCTTGGTCGTCATGCTCTCCCCGCTCCGGGTGGCGTCCACGCCCGGGGAGAAGGCCACGATCGCGGCGGGCAGCGGCAGGCCCGCGTCGCGGGCGGCGAGGGTGGTGGTGACCGCGTAACCGCCGCCGGCGGAGTCCCCGGCGAACGCGATGGCGGACGGGTCCAGGCCGCTGTCGAGGAGGGCGCGGTAAGCGCTCAGGTTGTCTTCCAGGCCAGCCGGGAACGGGTGTTCGGGGGCCAGCCGGTAGTCCACCGAGTACGCGTCGAGCCCGGTCCTCGAGACGAGTTGCGCGGTCAGCGACAGCGCGGTCTCGGGAGAGCCGAAGACGAAGCCGCCACCGTGGAAGTACAGGATCGTGCCCGGGCGTGCGCCGCTGTCCGGTGTGACGTGCAGGGCGGGCCGGCCGCCGAGCGCGGCCTGAGCGGTGCGGACGTCGTCCGGGACGATCATCGTGTCCATCAGCGCCCTGAACCCGGCGCGCAGCTCCTCGACGGAGCGCGGGCCCTCCGGCCGGGGCCGGCGGAGCATCGCGTCGATCTTGGCGAGCTGTTCCTTGCTCATCTGCGTTCCTCCTATGGAATGACTTCCTCTACACTATATGCCGTGGAATATACATCGGATGGCATCGCCGACCTCCAGGGATTCTTCGCGGATCTCGTCCGCTGTGAGACGCGCCTGTACAACGCGCTGAACGACCGCCTGCGCGAGCGGCACGGCATCGTGACCTCGCAGTTCGAGTTCCTGCGGTTCCTGCGCGAGCACCCGGGGGCCCGGGTGGCCGACCTCGCCGCGGAGTTCGCCATCGGGGCCGGCGCGACCAGCAAGGGCGTCGACCGCCTGGAGAAGCAGGGCTGGGTCGTCCGCCAGGCCAATCCGGCGGACCGCCGGTCCTCGCTCCTGGCCCTGACCGACGACGGTTCACAGCTCCTGGACGCCGCCGAGGCGACCTTCACCGCGGGCCTGAGCGAACTGGTCGAAGGCACCCTCGACCGGTCCACGACGGCAGCCGCCGCCCGGGCCCTCCGCCGGCTGCGCTCCGCGCTCGAACGCGACCAGGTCGGCACCCCCACCGGCTGAAGGCGCAATCCCGGTCAACTGCCCGCCCACGTGCGGCCCGGCGACACCGCGCTCCTCCGCCGTCACCTTCGGTGAAGGCCCGGTTGGGGTTGCCTCCGCGGCCGGCAAGGCGCAGGCTGGAACTGTCCCCTGGAAGCCGCGTAGGGCGAGAGCCCCACGGAAAGCAGGGAGTTCGGGAGCGTCACCGCCCGTCCGGAGGAGCGGCCCATCCCGAGCACACCCGGGTGAAACGAAACGAACCGTCCGGTCCGACTGCGCACGGACGGAGGCCCCCAGCGGGGGTCGCTCTCGGAACAGCATCTCGCCGCGTCGTACGCGACGCTCCGTCCGGCCAGTGAGCACGGACGGCACCAACGAAGGCATTCGAAAGCATTGCAGGCGTCAAGAACGAGAGTGTAAGTCGCAGGAGCAGTAGAGGCCCCCTCCTGGTAGAGGGGGCCGACGCCTGCGTCGGGCAGACCTCGCCACCGCTTCAAGCCCTCCCCTGTCGGCTTCGGTGCCCGTCCAGGGCAGGGCTCAGCCGTCCAGTGAGAGTGCGTTCTTGGCGTGCGCGACGGATTCCTCCGAGGCGGGTCCGCCGGGGTTCTCGGTGGCCAGGGCCTGGTTGAGGGTGACGAACGGGCGCATCCGCCGCTCGTAGCGGGCATACGCGGTGCGGTGGTCGCCGCCGGCCCGGGCAAGGCAGTCGGCCAGCACGTGGGCGCCCACGAGGGCCAGGCTGGTGCCCTGCCCCGAGAGGGGGGGAAGGGCAGTAGCCGGCGTCTCCGAGCAGGGTCACCCGGCCCCGCGACCACGGGTCCATGC
The DNA here is from genome assembly GCF_040684355.1 of Kitasatospora sp. NPDC091276. Taxonomy (NCBI): domain Bacteria; kingdom Bacillati; phylum Actinomycetota; class Actinomycetes; order Kitasatosporales; family Streptomycetaceae; genus Kitasatospora; species Kitasatospora sp. NPDC091276. Next base: position 213,572 of record NZ_JBFBFU010000013.1, read on the forward strand.
GGATCCGGGCCATGGCGTCGCAGTAGAAGTCGGGGGCCGTCCGGGCGGCCTCGGCCAAGCGGGTCCCTTCCCAGCGCATCGACGCGAGCTTGTCCACGACGAGCTGCCGGAGGGCGCCCCCGCCGCGGAGGCCGTGGGCGAGGGGCGCGGACTCGAAACCGAAGGCGATCCTGAGTTCGGTGTTGTCGCGTACGGGCATGATGCCGAAACCCGTGTCGCCGCCCCGCAGCCACACCTGCCAGTCGTCCAGGGCGAGGAAGTTGTCCGCGCTGAACACCGAGAGGTAGCTGCCCAGGTGGTGGGCGAAGTGCTCCTCCGGACCGAAGGCCAGGCGCCGTACGGTGGAGTGCAGGCCGTCGGCCCCGACCACGAGGTCGAAGGTGCGGGACGGTCCGTGCGAGAAGTCGACGCGCACGCCGGTCTCGTCCTCGTCCAGCGCGGTGACGCTGTCGCCGAAGAGGTACTCGACGCCTACCGCCGCGATCGGGGGACCTCACCGTCCGGCGGCATCGCGGCGGCCTGCGGCTGACCGTTGACCGTCGTACCGCTGAAGTCCTTTGCGCGCGCTGCCGCCCGGATGATGAGGTGGAAGGGTGACTGACCCTCATGAGACGTCGGCCGTGCGGCCGTTGACACTGGCTTGGGTGGGCCGGCACCTGGAGGCCGGCGAGCGGATCGTCGGAATCGAGGCGCTGCACGGCGGCATCACCGCCGAAATGCGGAGGCTGACCATCGGCACGCGGGACGGAGGCACCCGCGACCTGGTGCTGCGGAGTTTCGTCGACCCGTTCTCCGTGGAGCGCGCCGAGGACTGGCTGGACAGGGAGGCCGGCGCCCTGGCCCTGCTGGCGGGGACCGGCGTGCCGGCTCCCGCGCTGGTCGCGGTTGATCCGAGCGCCGCACAGTGCGAGTATCCGTCGCTCCTCATGACGCATCTGGCGGGCCGGACGGTCCTCGACGATGAGGGGGTGGAGGAACGCGTCCCCCTGCTGGCCCGTCAGCTCGTGGCGATCCACGCGCTGCGGCCCGCCGAACGGCCCCGGGATTACGTGGCGTTGACGACCGCCGACACCGTCGTGGTGCCGAAGGGCGCCGACGCGGCGGCATGGGCCGCGGCGATCGACGTGATCCGCAGGCCCGCGCCGCCCGGTGAAGGGCGGTTCCTGCACCGGGACTTCCAACCCGGCAACGTGCTGTTCGACGTGCCGCCCCCAGGGCCGGCAGGTGCGCGGATCACCGGCGTCGTCGACTGGGCGGCGGCTTCCTGGGGCCCGGCGGATCTCGACGTGGCGCACTGCTCCACCAATCTCGCGCTGCTGCACGGCCCGGCGTGGGGTCAGCGGTTCGCCGAGGCGTACGAGGAGGCCGGCGGGGTGCTGGCCGCGACCGCGAGCGAGCGGCTGTACTGGCGGGTGCGGGACGGACTGGCGTGCTCGGAGGAAGTGCGGTCGGTGGCGCAGCCCTGGCAGGAGGCCGGACGGACGGAGCTGACGGCGCGAGCCGTGGAGCAGCGGCTGGACGCCTACGTCACCGCCCTGGTGGACGCCCTGGGCTGAGCCAGGGCCGATCCGGGGTGCGGGCCGGGGTGCGGGCCGGGGTGCCAGGGTGCCGGGGCCACCCTCACCTTCAATAGCCATATGAAATTATTTCTATTGAGAATATCTCACTCCCCATATGCCTCTTTCGTCACTGCGCACCCAATCACCCTGCACAGGTAGCGGAATTTCGTCGAAGCACTCGACACCGTTCCGCAGTTATGGGACAGTCAATTTGAACCACCTGGTTTTGAGGAGCACAAGTTGCCCGTTTCCAGGAGACTGATCTCGCCCGACGGGCGCATCTGGGAGACCGACGAAATCGTGGCCCGCGTATTCGCCGCCACCGAACTTCTCGCACGCCGTGGCGTCGAACCCGGTTCACGGGTGATGATGAGCGGGGCCAATTCCCCGGAATGGGTCGTCACCCTGCTCGCGCTCATTCACCTCGACGCTTCGGTGGTCCTGGCCGATCATCGAGCCACCCCGTCACAGCGATCGAAGATCCGCACCCAGGCGCGCGTGGTGCTCGAAATCAGCGACGGTGCGGGCCGCACCGCGGCGCCGCGCCCCGCTTCGAACACCGCTGCCGTGCCCGACGTCGCGAGCTGGGCACGGCGTCAGGACGCCGCGATCTCCTGGTCGTCGGGGACAACCGGCAGCCCCAAAGGCATCGTCCGCTCCGGCCGTTCGATCCTGGACAACCTCGCGCTCAGTGCGGAACGCATGGGGTACCGGCCTGACGACGTCTTCCTGCCGATCCTGCCGTACTCCCACCAGTACGGTCTGTCACTGGTCCTCTGCTGGTGGCTGGGCGGAGGCACGCTCGTGGTCTACGGATCGACCACGCGCCTGGACCGTGCGCTCGCGGTCGGCGTGGACCACGGCCTCTCCATCGTCGACGGGGCCCCGTCGACCTACTACAGCCTGCTCAACCTGCTCGACCGTCGCCCCGCCCTCGTGAACGCGCTGGGGACGGTACGAGCCTGGTGCGTGGGCGGCGCGCCGCTGGGGAGCAACCTGGCGGCCCGGTTCCACGCCCGCACGGGCCGGCACCTGCTCGACGGCTACGGAGCGACCGAGGCCGGAAACATCGCGCTGGCGCCCCCGGCCGATCCGGTCGGGTGCGGCACGCCGCTGCCCGGTGTGGTCGTCGAAGTCCACGACGACCACGGCAGGCCGCTTCCCCACGGCCGGCTCGGCGAGCTCGTCGTCCGCAGTGACGGCCTGATGACCGGCCACCTCGGCGCTGACGGTGAGATCGTTCCGGTTTCGAGTCCCGTTCACCGCACCGGCGACATCGGCCTGATCGACGACGCCGGCCGCGTCTTCCCGGTCGGGCGCAAGCACGCCGCGCACCGCGACGGCCACACGCTCTATCCCGACCACCTTGCCAAGCTGGCCGAGTCGGCCGGCGCGCAGACGGAGGTCGTCGCGGTCCCCGACGCCCGTCTGGGCTGCCGCCTGGTGTTCGTGATCGCGGACCCGGACGCTCACGAGCCTGCGCACTGGAAACGGCTGCTGCGCCCTGTGTTCGCCCGCTACGAGCAGCCCGACCAGATCGTCGTGCTTCCCTCGCTGCCCCTCACGAACACGGGAAAGCCCGACCGGGCCGTTCTGGAGAAGATCGCCATGAGCTCGCTGTCCGCATCACCCGGGACGACCACCGACGTCACCGCGTCCGGCTCGACCACCAGCTCGACCACCGGCCCGGCCGGCGGTGCGAGCGGCTACCGCATCCCCTTCGCCGACCGCGTCGACGCGCTGCGCGCAGTGCGCCGGTACGTGGCCGACCACGAGGACGCGGTGATGGGGATCCTCACCGAGATCTCCCCCCACCACACCGCCGGCGCGGAGATCCGCTCGTTCCTCGCCACCCTGGACGGAGCGGAGGAGGAGATCCGTCGCGTCCGGCCCGGCCGCGTGCCTCGGGTCGCGGTCTTCATGCCCTCCAACATGCCGCTCCATTCCTACGCGCTCTACATGCTCATAGCATCCCTTTACAGCGAAAGAATCACCTTTCGGCCGTCCTCCGAGATCAAAAGCCAGATGCGGCGCTTGCACGACCTGCTGGCACCGGTTCACGGCCTGCCCATCAGCCTTTCCGAGCTCAGCCAGCGCAAGTTCGTGACGGGACCGGTACGCGAAGCGGACCTCATCGTCTTCACCGGCAATTACACCAATGCCGAGACCGTCCGCGAGGGGCTGGCGGAGGACCAACTCCTCCTCTTCTTCGGTAACGGCATCAATCCCTTCGTGGTCGCACCCGACGCCGACCTCACCCGCGCCGTGCACGACGTCACGAGGCTCCGGCTCTACAACTCGGGACAGGACTGCTTCGGTCCCGACGTCGTGTTCACGCCGAAGGGCCGCACCGAGGAATTCGTCGACCTGTTGTCCGCCGAACTGGCTTCGCTGCGTTTCGGGCAGAACGGCGACCCCGGCGCCGACTACGGTCCGATCTTCTACGACTCGGCGCTGGTGAACTGCTCGGGCTACCTGGTGCACCATGCCCGCCGCATCCGGCACGGCGGGCGCATCGACCTGCCGTCCCGCAAGATCGAGCCGACCGTGCTGCTCTGGGGCTTCGACGACAAGATCCCCCTTGAGGAGATGTTCGCCCCGGTGTTCAACGTCGTGGCCTACCCCAGCGCGAGGCTGTTGCGTGAACGGCTGTCGAACCCCTACTTCAGCGAACGCGCGCTGGGAGCGATGGTCTACGGGAACGATCCGCAGACGGTGGATGTCCTGGCCAGGCGTCACCAGACCTGTGTCGACCACACGCTGCTCGACGCCGAGGACGGCAACCGCCCGTTCGGCGGATTCGGGATGCGGGCGAACTACATCTCCTACGGCGGCGAGCGGCACGCCGAACCGCTGCTCATGTCGCAGGCCGTGGCGCAGACCCTCCCGGCGGCTGCGCCCGTCACGGCGAGTGGGGAGTGACCCAGGTGAACCAGGTGAACAAACGGTACGCCGACGCGTGGTCCGCAATCGTCGACCTGCTGGTGGCGAACGGGGTGGACACCTGCTTCGGGCTGCCCGGCGACGATCTGGAGTTGCTCCGCGCCCTCGACGCCGCCGGACTGGACCTCGTGCCGTGCCGTGACCAGCGCAACGCGATGTACATGGCGACCGGTTACGCGCTGCAGTCCGGCCGGCTCGCCGTATGCGCACTGGGCAAGGGCCCGGCTGTCACCCACGCGGCCACGGGGCTGCTCGAAGCGCGGGAGTCCGGTGCACCCGTCCTCGTGCTCGCCGCCGGCGTGCCCGAACGCCGCCGGGGCAGCGGCGGATTCCAGGAACTCGACCAGGTCGCCGTGACAGCACCGCTCGTGCGGTGGGCGCACCGGGTGGGGCACCCGGACCGGGTCGTCCCCGCGGCGGTGACGGCGCTGACCCGGGCTGTGGGGCCGCCGTCCGGGCCCGTGTACCTGGAGGTACCCGATGACGTCCGCACGGCGGAGGTCCTCGTCACCGGGCCGTGGCCGACGCTGCCCGAACCACTGGTCCTCGAATCCGTTCCCGTGACGCCGGGGCCGGCCCTGGCGGCGATCCGCGAGAGCCGGCGTCCGGTGGTGCTGGTGGGCGGCGGAATGCGGCACCGCAACGGCGGTGGCGTGGTCGAGCGCTTCGCCGAACGCCTCGGCGCGGCACTCTTCACCACCGCGTCCGGCCGCGGTGCCGTCGACGAGCACCACCCGCTGTTCTGCGGCGTGGCGGGCCTCTACGCCGCGGCCCCCGCCCGCGAACTGTGGTCGTCCTGCGACCTGGTGGTCTCGCTCGCCGGGCGGCTGGAGGAGACGGTCGTCGAAGGCGGAACACCGTGGCCCCCGGTCGCGGTGGTGCAGGTCAACGTGGACCCGGGCGGCCTGTCGGCCGAGTTCTCGGGCCCGCGGGTGCTCGGGGACGCCCGGCACGCCGTGCTCGGCTGGTCGCGGGCACTGGAGGAGGACGGCGAGGCCGAGCGCGCGGCCGCGACCGAGGTGTGGGCGACCAGGATCGCCGTCGCCCGCAAGGCCATGTCACTTGAGGCGGAGGCGGAACTGGTCCGCGCGGCGACACTCCCGGGGATCCGCATCGCCGAACTGCTCGCCGCGCTCGATGCCACCGCCGGCGAGCCCCGCGTGCTGGTCCAGGAGAACGGGCTGCAGGACATGTGGTCCTACGGCTTCCCCTTCCACGTCGGTGGCGGGTCCGTCGTGCCGTCGGAGCAGACCCCCCTGGGCTTCGGCGCGGCCGCGGCCATCGGGGTCAAACGGGCCGCCCCGGACCACGAGGTCACCGCGTTCATCGGAGACGGAGCGTTCCTCGCGGCCCGCGCGGACATCGCCGTCACCGCTCCGGCCCACGGCGGCGTGCTGTACGTGGTGCTGTGCAACGGCGGCTACGGCTGGCTGGACGCCCAACGCGCCCGCCTCGGTCTCGACGCCGAACGCCACCCCTTCACCCGTCCGGGCGCACCGCCGCCCGTGGTGGACAGACCGGACATCCACTGTCGAGTGCTGCGCGACAAGGCCGCGCTGACCGCTGAGATTCTCGCCGCGCGGCGGTTCTGCTCCCGGGGAGGCACAGCCGTGCTCATGGTGCCCGTCGCACCCGACGACATCCTCCCCTGCATCCGCGACGCCGAGGTGGTTCCCCAGTGACGAACGCAGGAGAGCGGGGCGACGCCGGGCCCAGCCGACCCCGGCGCCAGGTGGTGGTCACCGGGTACGGGGCGGTGACGCCGCTCGGCCACACTGTCGGTGAGACCTGGGCGGCGATGCTCGCCGGCCGCAGCGGCGTCGCCACCGTGGACGCGATCGACGTGACCGGTCTCGGAGTCCGGATCGGCGGCCAGGTGCGCGGCTTCACACCCGGCCGCTACATGCCGCCGACGGTCAGCCGCCGCGCCGACCCGTACGCGCAGTACGCCCTCGCCGCGGCACTGGAGGCGTGCGAGCACGCCGGACTCGTCGTCGACGACCGCCTGGCGCCGCGGGTCGCCGTGATCATCGGCAGTGGCTACGGCCCGGTCGGGTCGATCTACCGCGCCGCCAACACGCTGCGCGACAAAGGGCCCCGGGGCATCAGCCCGTTCACCCAGGTCACCACCGCCATGGACAGCGCCGCCTGCGAGATCAGCATGCGTCTCGGCACGCAGGGGCCCAGCCGGGCCCAGAGCACGGCGTGCGCCAGCGGCGCGGACGCGGTGGGCGCGGGGATGCGCATGATCGGCAACGGGGAGGCCGACGTCGTCCTGGTCGGCGGCGCCGACGCCTGCGTCACCACCGTCGACCTCGCGGGCAGCGGCAACGCCCGCGCGCTGTCCACGCGCAACGACGACCCGACCGCGGCGTGCCGACCGTTCGACGCGCACCGCGACGGGTTCGTGATGAGCGAGGGGGCCGCCGTGGTGGTGTTGGAGGCCGCCGAGGTGGCCGACCGGCGAGGGGCCACGGCTCTGGCCGAACTCGCGGGCTACGGAGCGAGTTCCGACGCTCATCACTGGACCGCCCCGCACCCGCAGGGACGCGGCGCGTGCCTCGCCGTCGAGGCGGCGCTGCGCGACGCGGGCATCACGGGGGCGGACGTGGACTACGTCAACGCGCACGGCACCGGAACGCTGCTGAACGACGCCACCGAGACGGCCGTCCTGCGCACGGTGCTGGGCGACCGTGTCACCCGGATCCCGGTCAGCTCCACCAAGTCGATGACCGGGCACATGATCGGTGCCGCCGGAGCGGTCGAGCTGGTGGCGTCGATCCAGGTCCTGCGCACGGGTGACGTGCCGCCGACCATCAACTGCGACGAGCCGATCGACCCGGACATCAACTTCGTGCCGCACCGGGCGCAGCACCACGAGCGGATGCGGATCGCTCTCAGCAACTCGTTCGGCTTCGGCGGCCACAATGCCGCTCTCGTGGTCCGAGCCGTGTGAGGGCCCGGCCGTGAACCGCCTCCCGGAGCCGCCCCCGAGCGCCGCCACCGTCACCCGCAGCGGGCCGCTGACCTGGGTCCAGCAGTGGCACTGGTTCGAGCGCACCGTTCCCGCACCACGGCGGGTGAACCCGACGCCCCTCGCCGACCACTGCCACGTCCCGCCCCCGGCCACCGTCGCCGACGTCCACGCGGCACTCGCGGCCCTCACCGCCCGCCATGAGGCGCTGCGCACCACGGTCGACCCGCTCCGCCCGGTCCAACACGTCCACCGTGCGGACTGGGCGCCGCTGCCGGTCGACCACGTCGACGTCCGCGCCGTCGATGCCGACACCCTGGACGCCGCCACCGCCGCGCTGGCCGCCCGTCCGATCGATCCCGAGCGGAACCCGCCCTGGCGCGCCAGGGTGCTGCTGGAGGCGGGGAGGCCGCGTGCGGTCCTGCTGGCCGCCCATCACGTCGTGATCGACGGGTGGGGGCTGGCGGTGCTGATCAACCAGTTGCACGACCAACTGCGCGGCGTCGGCGCACCGGCGGAGGCAAGCGTGCAGCACCCCCTCGACACGGTCGCCGCCCAGCCCGTGGAACGCGCCCGCGCGGCGGAGCGCGAGTGGCTCACGCGGCTCGCGGGCAACCCGACCGGTGTGCTGGCCCCGTTCGGCGGGACGGACGACGGCGCCGGGCGACACCGCCTCCAGCACCGCTCGGCGGGCGCGTACGCCGACCTCACCCGCGTGGCCCGACGTCATCGGGTCAGCCCGGAGGTCGTGATGCTCGCGGCGCTGGCCCACGACGTCACCACCCGCACCGGCGAACTCCGCTTCCTCGCGTCGGTGGTGGTCTCCAACCGGGCCCGGGCCGCTCTGCGGAACAGCGTCGGCGTCCGGGCCCTGACGGTTCCGGTGCAGATCGACCTCCGCCCGGGCGCGGCGTTCGGCGAGGTGGTCGCCTCGGTCGCCGCCGCCTCCTCCGCCGCCTACCGGCACGGTCAGTGGCGCCCCGCGGAACTGGTCGCCGCCCAGGCGCGGATGGACCGTCACCGCGGTGTCGTGACCGTACCGACCATCGAGTACAACTGCTACTCGTGGCCGCGCGACTACCTGGTCCCCGGGTACCTGGCCCCCGCGCAGTACGCTCCGCCGGACGGGTCCGCAACCTGGATCCGCAGCACGCCCGACGAGCCCTGCGACACGCTCTACGTCGACCTCGGCCTCGACGCGGGGGTCGTCACCCTCGACGTCACCGTCGGGGACCACCTGCTCGACGCCGGGCAGGCCGTGGCGTTGCCCGTCCGTCTGTGCGCCTTCCTGCGCGCGCTCGCCGACGGTGCCGAGTGCCCGGTTCCGGCGCGCCCGCCGGCACCGGCCGCCTCCGGCTGGTGGCGCTCCCCGCAGGGATGGGTGTGCCCGGCCAGGGTCGAGGCCGTGCTGCGCGGCCACCCCGGAGTGCTCGACGTGACGGTGGCGCCCAGCGGGGACGCAGCGGGGGAAGGCGAACCGCACCTCGTCGCACGCGCTCGCACCGCCCCCGGTGCCACCCCCGACGACTTGCACCGCCACGTCCTGGACCACCTCGACGAAGTGCCCGGCATCGCGGCCCCGGGCCGCTACGTCCTGTCCCCGGCCGGCCCCTGGTCCGACCGGTCCCGCACCGCCACCACCGGCGCGGGAACGCCGCGGGTCCCGTCGCGCCCGCCCGCGACGGGCGCCGAACGGGCGCTGGCCGCCGCCGTGGCCGCTGTCGCACCCGGCGATCCGCCGGACGGCTCCTCCGACAGCCCTGACGCGGTGGACATGAACCGTTGCCTCGCCGACCACGGCGTCACCCTGGTCGCCGTCCCCCGTCTGCTGGCGCTGCTCCACCGGTTCGGCTTCACCGGGATCGCGTCGGACGAACTGGCCGGGACGGCCTCGCTCGGCCACCTCGCCACAGCCCTGGAGCCCTCACCGCCCCGCGCCCATCGTGGAGGAGACACCTCGCCATGACCGCGTCCCGCACCGCCGGCCCGTCCGCGGACCGCCTGGCCCCGTGGGCCTTCGCCGCCTTCGTCGAGGCGAACACCCACGACACGGCCTACCGCCCGCCGGTGGTGGACGGTCCCGTCGGGCCGACCATCGTCCGCAACGGCCGCGAGCTGGTGAACTTCGCCAGCATCAGCTTCCTCGACCTGGAGCGCCACGTCCCCGTACGGCGTCATTTCGCGGAGGGGGCGCTCGCCCACGGCCTGAGCACCAGCGGCTCCAGGATGACCCAGGGGATCTGCCGCCCGCACCAGGTGCTGGAGGAGACGATCGCCCGTCACACCGGCAAGGAGCGAGCCATCAGCTTCGCCACGGGGCTCCTGGCCAACATCGGGTTCGTCCACGCCATGAGCAGTTCCGCGCACTTCGACGCCGGGATCGAGGTGCGCAACCACGACACCGTGTTCGTCGTCGACCGCGACGTCCACTGGAGCATCTGGAAGGGCCTCCAGGGGCTCGGCTACGGCCGCAACGTCCACGCGTTCCGGCACAACGACGTCTCCGACCTGGCCCGCGTCCTGGAGCGGGTCCGCACCCACAAGACCGTGGTGATCGCCGAGAGCATCTATTCGGCCGACGGCACCATGGGACCGATCGTGGAGATCCTCGACGAGTGCGACCGTCACGGCGCCGTCAGCATGATCGACGACGCGAACGGCTTCATGGTCTACGGACCCGAGAACCGTCCCTACGCCCGGGAGGCCGCCGCGATCCGGGAGCGGGCCGACTTCGTCATGGTGTCACTGTCGAAGGCCATCGGTCTGGAAGGCGGCGCGATCGCCGGGCCGGCGGCGGCCATCGACGCCTTCGAACTGCTCTCCGGCACCTCGATGTTCACCGCCGCCATCCAGCCGCCGACCGCCTACGCAGCCGACCGCACGATCGGCGTCCTCGCCGGCGATCCGGGGATCGTCGACGACTACCTGGCACATGCCGCCCGCCTTCGCCGACAGATGCACGAGGCCGGCACGGCGACGACGCCGACCGAGTCGTACATGCTCTCGGTGCCGATCGGAAGCGACGCCGCCGCCCTGCAGATGCGGGAGTGGTTCGTCGAGGACGGCTACCTCGTACCCGTCTTCTCCTACCCGGCCGTCTCGCGCAACCAGGCGCTCCTACGCCTGTTCCCGCACGCGGGCCACACCGAGGAGCAGATGGACGGCTTCCTGCACACCCTCCTCGCCTACCGACGACGCCTCGGGCTCTGACGTCCCCACCGACGCTCGCCGCACCGAGGCTCGCCCCACCGACCGATGACCGACGCCGACCCCATCCCCATCCCCAGAGGAAGGAACCCGTGGTGGACAACACCGACATCCTCAACGCCATTGCCGAGATCGTCGAAGAGGTCCTCGGCATCGACTCCGCCGAGGTGAGCGCCGAGACGTCGTTCACCGACGACCTCGACGTCGACTCCCTGGCCATGATGGAGATCGCCGTGGCGGTCGAGGACAGGTTCGAGGTGAAGATCCCGGACGACCGGGTCACCGGGTTGAGGACCGTCGGCGACGCGGTGAACTACGTCGCCGAGCACCGGTGACCTCCGCCGGGACGACCCTTCCCCACGAGGCTCCCCAGGAGGTCGGGCAGCCATGAGCGTCCTCGATCGCTTCCGGCTCGACGGTCGCGTCGCCGTGGTCACCGGCGCCTCCTCCGGGCTGGGCGTCGCCTTCGCCACCGCGGTGGCGGAGGCCGGCGCCGACGTCGTGCTCGGGGCGCGGCGCACCGAGCGGCTGGAGACCGTGCGCGCGGCCGTCGAGAAGCTCGGCCGCCGGGCCGTCGCCGTGCGCACCGACGTCGCCGAGCCGGAGGACTGCCGCAGGCTGGTCGACGCGGCCGTGCGGGCATTCGGGCGGGTGGACATTCTCGTCAACAACGCCGGGATCAGCAGTGAGCAACCCGCGGCGGAGGAGACCCCGGAGCAGTTCCGCGAGGTCATCGACATCAATCTGAACGGCTCCTACTGGATGGCCCAGGCCGCGGGCGCGGTGATGCTGCCCGGCAGTTCCATCGTCAACGTCTCGAGCATCCTCGCCCTGGTCACGGGCGGGCTGCCGCAGGCCGCCTACTCGGCGTCGAAGGCCGGGATCCTCGGGCTCACCCGCGATCTCGCCCAGCAGTGGACCCCCGGCAAGGGCATTCGCGTGAACGCCCTCGCGCCGGGCCTCTTCACCTCCGCGATGACCGACGGCTACGCCGAGGGTTACCTGGAGGCGATGATGCCGCGGGTGCTCTCAGGCCGCATCGGGCGGCCCGAGGAGCTCGCCGCGGCTCTGGTCTTCCTCGTCTCCGACGCGGCGTCCTACATCACCGGCACCACCCTGACGGTCGACGGGGGCACCCACATCGCATAGTGACACCCGGCGCCGGACCCGCCGGCGTCGCCGGTGGGCCGCCGCCACGCCATGGCTGACGCCCCGTACCCGAGCCCCGGAGAGCCACCGATGACGACGGAGCCGACCGCCCAGTCTCTTCCGCGCGAACCGCTCGGCGATTCGCACCTGCGCCGCCTGATCGTGGGTCAAGGGCTGGCGGCCGTGGTCGACGCCCTGTTCATCGTCTGGCTCACGCTCTTCGTGCTCGACCTGTCGGAACCCGGAATCGCCACGGGGTTGGTGCTCGTGGCCGTGGCGCTGCCGCGAGCGGTGCTCCTGCCTCCTGCGGGAGTACTGGTCGACCGCCTCGGTCCCGCCCGTGTCGTGGCCAGTGCCGCCTGGCTCCGGGTCGCCGTCCTGCTCGCCCTCGGCGCCCTGGTCACCTTCACCTCACCGTCGTTGACGACGGTCGCGCTGCTCGGCGGGCTGCTCGGCGCCGCCGACGCCGCGTACTTCCCGGCGGCCCTGGCGTTGCTACCCGCCGTCGTGCCGACCGACAAGCTCGCCCGGGTCAACGGGCTGGTGCAGGGCGCGGAGTCGGGGGGCGATCTGGTCGGCCCGGCGGTGGCCGCCGGATGCATCGCCGCAGTCGGCTTCGCCGCGACGCTCGGTGGGATCGTGGCGATGGCCGCGTTGGCCGCCGTCGTCCTCAGCACGCTGATCCGCGTGGTGCGACGCGGCGGAGGTGCCGGGGACGACGCCGGTCCGGCCACCGTCGACGGCGAGCAGCTCAGCAGTGCGCGTGCCCTCGGCGTGGGCTTGAGGTACGCCTGGCACGAACCGCTGGTGCGAGGGATGCTGGCAGCCATCGCCCTGATCAACATCGCGGTCGTGGGCCCCGTGCTCGTGGGCGGCGCGGTGCTCGCCGATCAACGCCTCGGCGGCGCGGGATCCCTGGGCGTCGTGCTCTCCGGTTTCGGTGCCGGCTCGCTGGCCGGCTCACTGATGGCCGGGTGGCGGCCGCCCGCCCGGCGCGGCCGGACCGTGGTCGGCGGTGTCGCGGCGATCGGCGCAGGCATGGCCGGACTCGCCGCCGTCACCCATGTCGTCGCCGCGACGGCGGTCGTCTCGCTCATCGGCCTCGGATCCGGGTTCCTCGGAGTGATGGTCGTGGCCACTCTGCAGGAGCGGGTGCCCGAGCAACTGCTGGGCCGGGTACTCAGCCTCGTCGTGCTGGCCACGGTGGCGTTCGACCCGTTCTCCTACGTGATCGCCGGCACCCTGCTCCCCTACGGCACGACCACGCTGTTCCTGGTCTGCGGCAGCGCCGTCCTGGCCTGCGCCGGCCTGGTCGCCACGAGCCCGGCGGTCCGCTCCCTGCGCTGACCGTGTCGATCGCCGGTCGTCCGCCGATCACCGGGCCCGGCCGAGGCCCCCGTGGGCGAAGATCTGCGCGCGGTCGCGGCACGTGGGTCGAGGCGAGCCTCTTCGAGTGAAAAACCGGAGCAAGGCCGCCTGACTGGCGCTTCGTCGGCGATGAAAAGGTCTTCCGACCATATGTTTAACTCCGGCGCTCACAGCGGCGGTGCCCGTGCCCGGAGTGCATTCCCACGTGCCACAGACCACGCAGCCAAGAGGACCAGCCATGCGCTCCACCCGCCGCGTTCTCGCCGCTTCAATCGTGGCGGCTTCCGCCTCAGCCTTTGGCCTGGCCGTCCTCTTCACGGGCGGGACGTCCCAGAGTTCCGATGCCACGCAGGTCCGCGCGGTCAACGCCCTCGGCACCTCGCAGAGCGAAGCCGAATCATCCTGGTCTCCCTCCACGAATCCGGACTCGGAGGACTCGGAGGACTCGGTGCCCCGTTGCTTCAGCTACGGCGGCCCCTACTGCGGCTGGGTGAGGACCTACTGGGGCGGCTGCGACAGGGACTGGGGCCTGAGCTACGGGTTCAAAGACCCTGCCGTGCTCTGCCCCCACGACCCCCGCCCGAGCCCCTCCGCCACGGCCAGTCCCTCCGCCACGTCGAGCGCCTCGGCCACGCCCAGCCCCTCCGCCAAGTCCGGTTCCCCGGCCGCACCCAGTCCCTCCGCCACGCCCAGCCCCTCGAAAGGGCTCAGCCTCTCCGCCGCACCCAGCGGCGCTCGCCCACAGCCGGCCCCTCAGCCGTACCCGAGCCGCTCGGACGAGCTCAGCCCCTCCGCCACGCCCGGTTCCCCGGCCGCACCCAGCCCCTCCGACGAGCTCAGCCCCTCCGCCGCGCCCAGCCGCTCGGCCACGCCCGCTTCCCCGGCCGCACCCAGCCCTCCGGGCGAGCTCAGCCCCTCGGGGGAACCCAGCTTCTTCACTGCACCCAGCCACCCGGGCGAGCTCAGTCCTTCGGAGGAGCCCAGCCCCTTCGCCGGAAGCAGCAGTTCCTTCTCATGGGCCCCGTCGGGCCGTAGGAGAGACTACGGCCCGTAGCCGCCAGCAGGTGAGCACTTCCTTCTTGGGAGCCATCGTGAGCTCTGAGGTCAGACCACGCCGCCTATGGTCGGTCGGGGGGCCTGACTGCTGATGGGATCGCGTGCCCGCCAAGCAGGTTGGGCGTGAGCACTTGATCCATGAGAACGCGAGCCACGCCTTCCGCAGGCTGCACACACAGAACGCCCAGGGAAGCCGGAGAAGACCAGTGCTGTTCATCGGCGGTGACTGGGTCGAAGGCCACCACGACGTGGAGTTGCAGAACGAGACGGGCCGGAAGCCGGCGAGCGCACGACTACCGGAGGGCTCCGAGGGCATCGCGAAGCTGCACGCCTCGTCGCCCGCCACGGTGGCCAGGACCTGGAGCCCGGGCAGGTGACGGTCTGCATCGAGACCGACCGGGGCCCGTGGGTGCAGGCCCTGATCGCCGCCGGCTGCCGCGTCCACGCGGCCAACCCCCGCCAGGCTGCCCGGTTCAAGGAGAGGTACGGCACCTCGGGGGCCAAGAGCGACAAGGGCGACCCACGCGCTGGCGGACATGGTCCGCATCGACGGCGCGCGGCCTGCGGGCGGCTGGTGCCCACGGTCGCTTCCACGCCGGTGGCGGTGGCGTGGACCTCCGTGGTCCACGACCTCCGGTACTCGCCGCTCTGAACACCCGGGCCAGGACGGCCCGATGCGCCGGCGCCGATCGCGGTCTCCAGGATCATCGCGTGGTGCCGCACCACCGCCGTGGCCGCCGGCACCGCGACGGCGGCCCTCGACTCCAGCTGCGCGGCCAGGACCCCGGCGTTGCTGGTCACCTACGCCATCAGCCGTCCACCGCCCCGGACTCACCGGGCTGCCGCACACCGAGCGCCCACTCGCCCAGTTCGGTGAGCAGCGCCCTCGTGAACTCGTGCGCGCCGCCGTCGAGGAGGTCGTGCCGGGCGAGGAGCGCCCGCTCGGTCTCGGCGGTCTCGACGGTCTCGACGGGGTCGACGGGGTCGAGGGCGGCCAGGAACGCCACGGCCGCCGGGCCCGGGTCCGGGTCCGGGTCCTCGCCGACCACGACGCGGGCGGCGCCCTCCCACTCCGGGTCGGCGGTCGGACGCAGCAGCAGCTGGAGTTCGGGGAACTGCCCGACGGCGTGCCGCAGCTCGTACGAGCGGACCTGGTCGGCGAGGCCCTGGCCGTCGATCTCCAGACGCGCGGTCGGGCCGGTCGCCTGGATACGGACATGCCGCTGCACGGCGGGGTTGGTGGTGGGGGTCATGGTCGCGAGCCTAGGAGCCTCGACGGACACGACGGCCGTTCCCGACCGTGGCCCGGCGCGCACGCCCACCGCACGCCGGCTTCGCACTCCAGCGCCACTTCGCCCAACCCATCGCTCACCACTGGCTGTTGGCCAACGCTACCGTGGCGGAGGCCGTAGTCTCGCGGCATGCACAGGACCCTGGAGAACCCGCCCGCGCCGGCTCGCGAGGTGGTGACGGAAGCCCTGGAAGGGGCTCTGGACGGCCGATCCGCAGCTGACCACACGGCTGAGGCCCTGGTCGGGATCGCCCTGCACGGAGACGACCGCGACTTCGCCGAACACTGCTGCGTGCAGACCGGCACACGGGCCGCACCGGGCAGTCCCCTGCTGGGGCTGACCGTCCTGTGCCTGAGCCACATCGCCCGCCGCTTCGGCCGCCTCAGCGACGAAGCCCTCGACCTGGCGCGCTCCCTGGCGCAGCGGGCCGCCGCCGACCCGGCGGACGTGGACGGACGGGCCCTCGACGGCTACGACGACATCCGGACCTTCCTGTACCTCTGGTGAAGGCCGGAGTGGTCGCGCCTGCCGGGCTTGCATCCGGCAGGCGCGACCTACCGCAAGCATGGCCATGACTGCCGGGGAGGGCCCGTGACGCCAAGTACCGTCCGTCAGAAGTCGAAGCGCGGGCGACGGAATCGCTTGACCGCCGTGGCTGCGATAGCCGTTCTCGGTAGCGGGTTCGCAATCAATGCATGGATGAACCGGGGCCCGGAGAGCAAGGTCCACGAAGGCGCCGTGGCCGGCTACCCGCTACTGGTCAGTTCCGACGGCCAAACCCTGACACTCAACATCGGCTGGGGTTGCGAGGACCGACCGGAGCTCGTGACCCGTGAGTCCACCGGCGTGGTGAAGGTCTCCCTGCGGCACACGGTCCGTCCGGGGTTCTGCGACCCGGGCGGCTTCGCGCAGATCACCACCCACCTGAACAAACCACTCGGCACCAGGACCCTGAACGACGCCACGGGCAAGCCCGCCGTCCACTTCGACGAGCGCGACCTTCTCCGGCCCGCGTCCCTGCCGGAGAACTACTACCCCTACCCCGCGGGCAGGATGGTCTTCCTGCCCGGCCTGGAAGCGATCCCGACCGACACCCCGGCCTGGGCCGTCGGTTACCGGCTGGGCACCGGTCCCGAAGCAGGCTCTCTGATCATCAGCCAGACCCTCCGGAGCAGCACACCACCACCCGGCAAGGCCGCCACCGTCAAGGGCCGCCCCGCGACCATCACGCACTCGGATTCCCAAGGCGACCCCCACTCGCTGACTTGGTCCGACGGCACCTACACCTTCGTCGTCACCACCGGCGGCCCCCCACGACTCACCAGCGAGGAACTCATCCACGTCGCGGAGAGCATCGGGTAACCGACACCACGACGACGTCCGGTGGGACCGCTCTGTGAACCGGCCCCATCAGAGACCGAGACCGCACCTGGACCGGTCAGGACAGAACTACTTCGTCCAGCCTGGTGATCCGCGCGACTTCCACGGTGCTGGCCCCGCCCGGATCGAGGGCCTGGCAGGTCCGGCCGACGGTGCCGGCCGTCGGCTCCTTCGCGTCGATGACGGTCCCTCGACGCGGCCGGCGTGCCGTACGAGATCGTCCCCGGCGTGCCCGCCTTCGCCGCCGCAGCGGCCGCACTCAAGCGGGAGCTGACCGTCCCGACCGTCGGCCAGACCGTCATCCTCACCCGGATCGCCAAGCGCGCCACCCCGATGCCCGAGGGCGAGGACCTGGCCACCCTCGGCCGCAGCGGCGCCCTGCTGGTACTGCACCTGGCCGCCGGATACGTGGACGACGTCGTCGAGCAGCTGCTCCCGCACTACGGCGCCGACTGCCCGACCGCCGTCGTCGCGATGGCCAGCCGGCCGGACGAGCTGGTGCTGCGCGGCACCCTCGCCGACATCGCCGGGCAGGTCAAGGCCTCGGGCGTGGTGCGCACCGCCGTCATCCTGGTCGGACGGACGCTGGCCGCCGAGCAGTTCCGCGACAGCCACCTCTACTCGGCGGAGCGCGAACGCCCGCACGAGCCCTGCGGGGCGTGAAGCCCATGACCCGGCACGTCCTGATCCTCGGCGGGACGACGGAGGGGCGGGCGCTGGCCGCCGCACTCGCCGAGCCGCCGTCCCCGCAGGTCACCAGTTCGCTGGCCGGCCGGGTCGCCCAACCCCGGCCGCCCGCCGGAGAGGTGAGGATCGGCGGCCTTCGCCCACCTCGACGGGGTCCACTTCCTCGCCCGGTCGGTCGACCCGCCCGAGCTCCCGTTGCCACCGTCCTTCGAAGTCCTGCTGGACCGGGGGCCGTTCACGCTCGACGACGAACGGGCGCTCCTGCGCGAGCACCGCATCGACATCGTGGTCACCAAGGACAGCGGCGGCGCCCCGACCGCACCCAAACTCACCGCCGCACGCGAACTCCACCTGCCCGTGATCACCGTGCGGCGTCCGCCGGCCCCGGACGGCGTACCGGTGGCCCCGGACGTACCGGGCGCGATGCGGTGGCTGCAATAACCTGGGATAGCTCACTGCCCCTCGCCGTCCGCCCTGGCCTGGACTCGCCTGATGGTCCAGGGCGTATTGGATCGTGATCAAGCGACGGCTCGGATGAGGCCCTTGATCCAGATCATCGAGCCGCAGAGGTGGAGGCCCGCGAGGTAGTTCGCGGGGATCTTGTCATATCGCGTGGCGATACCTCGCCAGGCCTTCAGCTTGTTGATCAGACGCTGGGCAGCCAGAGGGATGCGGGGCTGCGAAGAACAGGTTGGCATTGCCCGGCGCGAGCGCCCCGAGACTGGCGCGTGCGAACCCGAACTCCCACACGTTGCGGCTCAGGTCACTTTCCTGGTCGAGCGTGTTCGAGGCGTCCGTGGTGAAGATCGCCCGGCCAATCGGCGGGTTGTTCGGCGCGCCCGGCAGCAGGGAGAACGTCCGTCCCATGCACCCCGCCACCGACTCCGAGGCCGCCTGGTGCAGCCGCCGCGACCCCGCCGACACTGGCCCCGGCGCGGTGGAATGGCGAGGAAGAAGGCCAGGTGCACCCTCATCGGGTAAAAGGCCACCCGACAACGATCACAGCACCCCAGGTCCGCCCGCCCTCGTCCTGGCCTTCGCCGTCCACCAGCCCGGCCTCGCCCCCGCCTCCAGAGTCCTCACGGCCCTCAAGGACCTCGGTCGGCACGGCTACCGCACCGGTTACGTCTACGGCCGCGGCCTGCCTGAAACGTTTCCCATTCCCGTCCGGTACACCCGGCCAGGCGGTTTCCTCGGGCCGGGTGCGCGTCGAAGGCGCACGGCGGTGGCAGGCGGGTCAGGATGACCGCGCATTGGGACGTGTGCGGATGACTGTGATTGTGGCCGGCTGTCCCAACGTGCCCGCCAGGCGCCGCCGTCGCGGCCCCGCACAATGAAGGAGACCTCATCCTGATGGCACCCGTTCATGTCCCGGCCCCGGGCCGGGCACACGTAATCCCCAGGGTGCTCGGCGCCGCCGCCCTCACTCTGGCCGTCACCGCCCCGGCGGCCGGTGCCGCACCCGCTTCCGGCGGTCGGGAGGCATCGCGGCCCACCGCACCAAAGGTGACCGGGAGCCAGGCATTCACCCAGAACGGCACCTTCACGGTCCCCGCCGGTGTCACCGAACTGACGATCTACGCACTCGGCGCGGGCGGGGCCGGTGGCCTGGGCGCCGGAGGCGGTGGTGGTGGCGGCGGAGGCGGCGGCGGCAGCTATGTACTCGGCCCTGCCGCCGGTGGCGGCGGTGGCGGCGGCGCGGGCGGGGCTGGTGGTGGCGGCGGCGGTGGTGGCGGCGGATCCTTCGTCGCGTGCACGGTGCCGGTGACCGCGGGCACGCTGTTCACGGTAGGCATCGGGCAGAGCAATCTGGTCGGCGCAAACAACGGCCAGGGCGGAGCCGATGGCGCAGGAGGCCGGGCGGACGCCCTGCTGACCCCAGGCAAAGCGGGAAGCGCAGGCCAAAACGGCACCAGCGGCAGCATCCTCGGCACGTACTACACCGAAACGCAGATTTTCAACGGCCAGAACATTTTCGTGTCTGCCAGTGAAGGCAACTTCGGGGGGAGCGCCTCGCCCGGAGCGGGCGGCAGCGGGGGCGGACGCGGCGAGCGCGCGGGCGGGTCGAGGGGCGGGGTGGGCGGCCTCGGTGGCACCGGTGTCACCGGCGGAACGCCGGGTGGCGGCGGAGACGGCGGCGGGGACGTCGAGTGCATCGGAGGAGAGGAACTCGCGGCGGAAGGCGGCCTGGCGGGCCAGGCCGGCGCGGCCGGAGCGAACAGCTTCGCCGCAACCGCCGGCGGCACCGGCATCGCGGGCCGCGTCGGCGACGGCGGCCCGGGCAGTAGCGGCGCAGCGGGCGGGAACGCAGGAGCAGGCGGCGTACCGGGCACAGAAATGATCACGCTGCCCCCCGGCGTAGGGGTGGGCGGCGCCGGCGGAAGCGGAGGAACGGGCGGCACCGGCGGCCACGGCGGCGGACCCGACCCCAGCCCCGGAAAACCAGGCAGGCTCCGCCGGCGCGGCCGGTGCCGCCGCTGCCTCCACCGCCAACGGCGGCCCCGGCTACGCCCTCATCACCTGGTAAACGAACCACGTCCCATCGGGCCCGGCACCGCGCGGTGCCGGGCCCGATCGCGTCCGGCCGCCGGTATGCCGTCGGTCCGCCTCACCCGGCAGCTTCTCCTGAGGACCCGGGCTCGACCACCGGAGTGTTCGCCGCGATCTCGGCCCACAGCCCGGCCGGGTACAGGTCGATCCGCAGGGCGATCTCCAGGCGGACGATGGTCGCCACGTCGGGCAGCACCTCGCCGGCCAGGAGGCGGTTGATCGTGGTGTGCGTGACACCAGCCTGGCGGCCGAGTTCCCGCGCCGACCACGACCGCCCGGTCATCGCGTCGCGGAGCCGCAGTACGAAGGCGAGTCCGACGACGGCCTCGGGCGGGGCGTCCTCGGCGAGTTCGACGTCCGGCCAGGTCCCGGACGCCACGAATCCGGCGGCCGACTGCTGCGTGCGCGGCACTCGCTTCCCTCTCGCGCGGGGACCGTGTTGACCGTTCCATCCTGCCGCACTCGGCTGATCTCGCCTTGCCAGATCCAGGATGGTGCATTTATGTTCCACTTAGCGAACACCGCGATCAGGTCCTCACCGAGGAGAACGCCCTCGCCGTCGTCCTCGCCGTCCACGCCGCACTCACCGTCACCGCACCCGACCGGCAGGCCCACCGTGTGGGCGGCCCCAGCATCGGCACGGTCCTCGGCAACCTCACCCGACGCGGCGGCATCCACGAGACCACCGTGCGGGCCACGATGCGGGAACTCAGCCGCTCCGGCCGGCAGGCGATGTCCCGGCTGGTCCACGACGCCACCCGCGCACGCGGATCCCAGGTCGACCTGCGCACGGTCGCCGCCCTCGCCTACGGCACCCCCGGAAGCGACCGGCCTCAGCAGCTGTCCACCAACCCCACAAGCCACTGGCTACACGCCCTGGACGGGGTGAACACGTGGACGCCCGCCATCGAGGTGCTGCGGGACAGCGTTGCGGCGGCGTCCAGGTAGTGCGCCAGACGTCCCGCCCTACCGCCGAGGGCACGTTGCGAAAGAGGATCTCGGCCTGATGATCGCTGTTTGGCCGCACCATCATGCGCGACACCATTCCGCATGTGAGGAATTTTCGTCCACATTGAGGAGTATTTGGAAGCTGGCCTACATCAATGAAGGAAAGAGAGTTTCATGAAGCGTGCTTCATTATGCGCGGCCACTGTCGGGGCGGTCGCGTGTTGGCATCTTCAGTGTGCACGGTGAAAGTTCCGACCCGAGCTACAGCGAAAGGTTGCTGAACATGATCCACAGTGAACTGAAGGCCCGGCTCCTGCCGGCCAGCCTGAACAATATCACCGTCCAGCAGAGGAGGCGGCCGAGCCCCGCGTGGACCGCGGTGGCAGCCGGCGCCCTTTGCCTTTCGATGGCGACGGCCGCACCCGCTAGCGCACTACCAGCGCCTGCCGCCCCGAATCAGGCCCAGCGGAGCGCATACGCCAGCGGCCCACACCGGCCCATCATCTTCGTCCATGGCTGGCACTCCGAAGGTTCGGTCTGGAACGGGATGAAAGGATACGCCGAAACGCAGGGATACAAAGAAAGCGAACTGCACGTCTACGATTACAGCAAGATGACAAAGCCCGGCCAGACCAATCCTCCCAATCCTGGAATCGACCACATCGCCGCAGACTTCGCCAGGGAAGTCAACGAGATCGCAAAGACGTCACCGGACGGCAAGGTCGATATTGTGGCCCACTCGATGGGAGGTCTCGTAGCACGCGCCTATATCAAGAATTTGGGCGGAGCAGAAAAAGTGAAACACTTCGTATCCATGGGAAGCCCCCACCATGGAACAATCGTGGCCGACGTGGGAGTTGGAGCATCCGAAGCCGTCCGTGCAATCGGAGCATTCCTGGGGGACCATAATATCCTGGTTGGCTACGCAAAGGAACTTGCCGAGAATTGCGATTTTCAATGCCATGATATGGCAAGCGGGTCAGCTTTCCTGCGGTCGCTGAACTCGGGAGACGAGGCGCCACATGGGGCCGATGGGTACCCCAGGTACACAACCTTCCGCTCCAACATAGACGACGAGCCGGCGGTCTACCTCAATACCAGAAACAAATTTAAGCCCCAGATTGGCCTGTGCGACGGCGTCGTATTCGGAATTACCGAACAGGGCGCCTGGGCGTACGAGGGAAAGGGCCCGAATGTGCGAGGCGGAAAGACCTCCGCCCTCCGAGGGGCAGAAAATATCGTCACGGCATGCTTGCCCCATGGCGAATACTATAACGACCCATGGACGCAAGAGAAAACCCTGGACACACTCGCCGAAACGACCATCGGAGAAGAAGACAAGTACGTCCCCAGGGCGCGAAACAGGACAAAGTGCAATGAACTGACACGGACCCATTACCGCGATAATTGGGTTCAAGCATGGCTACAGTCCTGCCTGCAAGTCACCCCCGAAAAAGAGGTTACCCCGGTCCTCAGGATCCGCGGATGCGGGCACTATCGAAGTCCTTTCGGGAAAGCCCTTTGGTACTATACGCCCGAAGGGTGGGGGGACAACGTGGAGTGCGTCATGGGACGCGATGGCCTCTCACTCAGGAAAAAGGGTAGTCGCATAAAAAAGGAGCCCGGCTATCATAAAGCGGAATTTAACACCCGGGCCGGTGAAGTAAAGGTCAACACACTCTCCCTTCATGGTCCAGGTGATTATCAACTCTACACTCCGACCCTAAACAATCCCAACGGTTCGCCCAGGATTACCGCGAAAGTTCAACCGTGGGATGATAGTGACAACTACACGACCCTGGACCCCCTTGTCGAAGGGCCGAGCGTGACGGTCCACTGAACCCGGATCCACCGGCCTGATGCCCGTGGATAGTTCCCTCAGAAACGAGGAAGTGCCTTGTGACATGCGATGATGGGAGTTCTTCACGCTCCCAGCACGCACAATCGACAAGGCACTTCTGAGAAGAAATCCTCCACGCCGCGACGAAGTCCCCGCTCAGCCAGGACAAGGGGCCCAGCACCGCCCGTCGTCGAATTGCTGCGGGGCAGCGTCTCGGTAGCGTTCGGGTAGGACCCGGCGCGGCCGGACCGCCGCTTACAGGCAGTGGCCGCGCACCGTGGCGCACGCCTCGTACCGCACAGCCCACACCTCGTCGACCATCACGGCGGACCGGCGGGAGGCCTGCCGCACGAACTCGGCGGTGGCCTCAGGCTGAAGGCGGCAGAGCTTCACGAACTCCTGCGCGAGCGGCACGGCGGCGATGAACCGGGCGTCGTCGGCCTTGGCATCCGCGATGCCGAACAGCGTCCCGATCTCGTCGGCGATCTCCAGTCGGGCGTGAAGGGTCTCGTCGGTCGCCGCCCGCACCAACCGGCGCAGGTCCGGCACGCCGAGACGTCGCACTCCTCTGGGGGGTCTCCTGGGCCAGCAGCGCGGCGAAGGCATAGGCGAGGTTGAGGTTGCCGAGCCCCTTCTGCTGCTGGTCCAGCTCCCGCAGCACCGACGACTGCAGGGCAGCGGCCACCATCGCGAAGTCGCCGTTCCTCCGGGCGGCGAGCAGGGTCTCGACCTCGGCGTTGACAGTCTGGGGTGCGGCCCTGGGGCTGCACCCCCGCACCCCATTCCCATCCGGGTTGGTCAGCGGCGTTCGGACAGGCGGTTGTCGTCCATGCCCTGCGCGAGTGCGTCGAGCTGCCCGGCGTCGGCCAGCTCGGTCAGGCCGTGCACCGCGGCGTCCATCCTGTCGGGGCTGTCCATCCCGGTGACCCAGGTCATCATCTGTCCTTCCAGCTCCGGGTAGTGCCCGACGTGATGCCCTCGGCCCGAGAACTCGACGGGGACGATCCGGGCCGTGTCGATCCACGCCCGCCGCCACACCCCACCCCTCGACGGGGCGCGGCTTCTACATGAACAACAACCACCACAGCCGCTCGCCGACGGCGCGCCAGATACCGACCGACGCCGTGCAGCCGTACCGGGCCAGCTACAGCGACTCGCCGACCTTGCGGCCGAGGGCATCGTCGGAGCTGTCCGCGATGGCAGGCAGGTCGATGACGGTCCAGTCGGACGCCGCCTTCCGCAACAGCTTCCACGTGGTGCAGCCGTTGCCCATACGGGGGCGGCTCCGCTTGTTGAGAAAGAGTGGCCCCAGCGGCCAAGGCCGCGCGCGGCGGCGGCTCGGGGGGTTGCCGCCGCCGCGCAGCGGGAGACTACCTCACCCGAGAGCGTCGCAAAATCTGTGTGCGCCGGAGTAGACATTGCTCGTAGGTGGGTCTAACGTTTCTCTCGTAGACAGCAGTCGGCGATACCGGCCAGACACGAACTGGCCGGGATTGTTGGACAGAAGTTCGCAGGTCGGTCCGGCAGTGGAGTTCCGAAGCCAGGCAGGTGCAGGACGGCGACGGAGCTGGCTTCCGGACCGGGCGGCCCGCAGGTATCAGGGGCCGCCACCAGCGGTACCGGTAGGACGCAGTTCAGTGAGTGCAGTACCAGCAGTACCAGCAGTACGAAAGTGACAGTTCAGTACAGAGGATGAACGGAGGGCACAAGCGCCATCAGGATCGCCCGGCCCGTGAACACTCGCCCGGGCGGACACCGCAGACCCCAACGCAAGGACGGTGGTTTCCGGTCACGCATACGCGATCCCCGCACGACCCTCCCCAGGGACAGCGCGGAAGCAACAGGACCGGCCCAGGCCGGTAGATGGTGTTGTTCCCCTTCGGGGCCCCGGAGCCGATACGGCCCCGGGGCCCCTCGACGCGTTCTCCCCGAG
>NZ_JBFBFU010000014.1:0-78936 GCF_040684355.1 Kitasatospora sp. NPDC091276
GGTTACATTCCGAACCCGGAAGCTAAGCCTTACAGCGCCGATGGTACTGCAGGGGGGACCCTGTGGGAGAGTAGGACGCCGCCGAACAATCATTCGAGAGAAGCCCCCGCCGGGTGAACCTGGCGGGGGCTTTTCTGTTGTAGGGTCAACGTGAATTGTCGTCACACGGGACAGGAGGCCCCCGGGTGGAGGTCCAGGAGACGCGGGTCCAGACCGATCGCGTCCTCACCATCCCCAACCTGCTCAGCATGGGCCGGCTGGTCGGTGTTCCGCTTTTTCTCTGGCTGATTCTCTGGCCGGTTTTCGACGGCCCCAACAACGATGGTTGGGCGCTGCTGATCCTGATGCTGAGCGGTGTCAGCGACTACCTCGACGGGAAACTCGCGCGGCGATGGGGGCAGGTCAGCCGGGTGGGGCAGCTGCTCGATCCGCTGGCCGACCGGCTCTACGTGCTGTCCACGTTGGTCGGTTTGACCTGGCGTGAGATTCTTCCGTGGTGGGTGACGGCGATTCTGCTGGCCCGGGAAGTGTTTATCGGCGCGCTGCTGCCCATTTTGAACCGGCACGGTTACGGGCCGCTTCAGGTGAGTTTTCTGGGGAAGGCCGCGACCTTCAATCTGATGTACGCGTTTCCGCTTCTCCTGCTCGGCAGCGTGGACAGCTGGATCGCGCGGCCGGCCGAGGTGGTGAGCTGGGCCTTCATCTGGTGGGGGACCACATTGTACTGGTGGGCCGGTATTCTTTACGCGGTTCAGGCCCGGCGGATCACCCGTGCGGGCTCGACGGGCTCCGCGTCCGCAGTCTGAGACGTGATCTGAGAGAAGTCCCACGCCGTATCGGTGCGTCGGACGATACCTTCCGGGTAGGGATCCCTCTGGAACGGTTTGATGGACCTCTGTAGGTCCACCACCGCAAAGGAGGACGCACCCGTAATGAAAGCCGTTGTCATGGCAGGGGGCGAAGGAACCCGACTCCGCCCGATGACCTCCAGCATGCCGAAGCCGCTGCTACCGGTCGCCAACAGGCCGATCATGGAGCACGTGCTTCGGCTGCTGAAGCGGCACGGCCTCTCCGACACCGTCGTCACCGTCCAGTTCCTGGCCTCACTGGTCAAGAACTACTTCGGTGACGGCGAGGACCTGGGCATGCATCTGACCTATGCCCACGAGGAGACGCCGCTAGGCACCGCGGGGAGTGTCAAGAACGCCGAGGACGCGTTGAAGGACGACTCCTTTCTGGTGATCTCCGGTGACGCACTGACCGACTTCGACCTCTCGGAATTGATCGACTTTCACCGCAGCAAGAACGCGCTGGTCACCGTCTGTCTCACCAGGGTGCCGAATCCCCTCGAGTTCGGTATCACGATCACGGACGACGACGGACGGGTCGAGCGCTTCCTGGAGAAGCCGACCTGGGGGCAGGTCTTCTCGGACACTGTTAACACCGGTATCTACGTGATGGAACCAGCGGTCTTCGACTACGTCGCGGCAGGTGAGTCCGTCGACTGGTCGAGTGACGTCTTCCCGCAATTGTTGAAGGAGGGCAAGCGGGTCTACGGCTACGTCGCCGAGGGCTACTGGGAGGACGTGGGCACCCACGAGAGCTACGGCAAGGCCCAGGCGGACGTCCTGGAGGGCAAGGTCGACGTCGAGCTCGACGGGTTCGAGATCTCGCCGGGCGTCTGGGTGGCCGAGGGCGCGGAGGTGGACCCGGAGGCCGTGCTGCGTGGGCCGCTGTACATCGGGGACTACGCCAAGGTCGAGGCCGGCGTCGAGATCCGCGAGCACACCGTGCTCGGCAGCAACGTGGTGGTCAAGCGCGGGGCCTTCCTCCACAAGGCGGTCGTGCACGACAACGTCTACATCGGGCCGCAGAGCAATCTGCGCGGCTGCGTGGTCGGAAAGAACACCGACGTGATGCGGGCCGCCCGGATCGAGGACGGCGCGGTGATCGGGGACGAGTGCCTGATCGGCGAGGAGTCGATCATCGGTGCGAACGTCCGGGTCTATCCGTTCAAGACCATCGAGGCCGGCGCCGTTGTCAACACGTCGGTGATCTGGGAGTCCCGCGGCCAGGAGCACCTGTTCGGCGTGCGGGGTGTGTCGGGGATCCTGAACGTCGAGATCACCCCGGAACTGGCCGTGCGGTTGGCCGGCGCGTACGCCACGACCCTGAAGAAGGGGGCGACCGTCACCATTGCGCGTGACCACTCGCGTGGTGCGCGTGCGCTCAAACGGGCGATGATTTCGGCGCTCCAGACGTCGGCCATAGACGTCCGCGACCTGGAGAACGTGCCGATGCCGGTGGCCCGGCAGCACACCGCGCGGGGGAGTGCGGGCGGGATCTTCCTGCGGACCACGCCGGGGGTGCCCGACTCTCTGGACATCCTCTTCTTCGACGAGCGTGGGGCCGATCTCTCGCAGGCCGGCCAGCGCAAGCTGGACCGCGTGTACGCGCGCCAGGAGTACCGGCGGGCCTTCCCCGGTGAGATCGGGGACCTGACCTTCCCGTCCAGCGTCTTCGACTCCTACGCGGGCAACCTGCTGCGGGCCGTCGACACCACCGGGGTCCGGGAGGCCGGACTGAAGGTGGTCGTGGACACCGCGCACGGCAGCGCCGGCCTGGTTCTGCCGAGCATCCTCGGACGGCTCGGAGTGGAGGCGCTCACCGTCTCCAGCGGGCTGGACGAGGCACGGCCGACGGAGGACGCGGAGGAGCGGCGGGCCGGGCTGGCCAGGCTCGGTGAGCTGGTGGCCTCCTCCCGGGCGGCCTTCGGCGTCCGCTTCGACCCGGTCGGCGAGCGGGTCGCGTTCGTCGACGAACTGGGCCGGGTGATCGACGACGACCGGGCGTTGCTGGTGCTGCTGGACCTGGTCGCGGCAGAACGGCGCAGCGGGCAGGTGGCGCTGCCGGTGACCACGACCCGGATCGCCGAGCAGGTCGCCGCCTACCACGGCACCCAGGTCATCTGGACCACGACGACGCCGGACGACCTGGCGAAGGCGGCCGCCACCGAGGGCACGGTGTTCGGTGGGGACGGGCGCGGCGGTTTCGTGGTGCCGGAGTTCAGCGGAGTGCTGGACGGGGCCGCGGCCTTCGTGCGGTTGGTCGGCCTGGTGGCACGGACCCAGCTCACGCTGAGCCAGATCGACGCGCGCATCCCGCAGGCGCACATCCGTCGCCGGGACCTGGCGACGCCGTGGGCGGCCAAGGGGATGGTGATGCGCTCGGTGGTCGAGGCGGCCGGCAGCCGGCGGCTGGACACCACCGACGGCGTCCGGGTCGTCGAGGCGGACGGGCGCTGGACGCTGGTGCTGCCGGACCCGGCCGAGGCGACCACCCACCTGTGGGCGGAGGGTCCGGACGACGAGGCCACGGAGGCGCTGCTGGACGAGTGGGCGGCGGTGGTCGACGGGGCCGGGAGGTGACGACACCGGCCTGATCGTCCGACGGTCCTGACGGTCGGGGCGCGCGGCATGGTCCGCGCGCCCCGCTGTCCGTTTTCACACTGTTCGCAATGATCCGTCACTTTGTGTCGTGTGTGCAGCTCAAGGGGTGTGCGCGGGCCCCTTCGCCGACGTGGGACGATGGTCCGCATGCCAGCGACGCCGACGCCGAGTGCCCCGAACGGACGGTACAACCGCCCGGACGCCTCGATGTCCCTGCTGACCAACGTCATGGACCACAGCCTCGACGAGGGCTACGCCGAGGCGGCCGCGGCGCGGGGCGGAGACCACGACAGCCGGATACCCAGGACGGCCCGAGGCCTGCTCACGCTGGCCGCCGGGCTGGCGTTGGTCGGGGTCGTGGTGACGGTCGGCGCGGTGAACGCGCACAAGGCGGAGCCGACGCTGGCCAAGGAACGGGACGCGCTGATCCACCGGATCAACGACACCAACGGCTCGGCCGACCACCTCCAGCAGCAGGTCCAGGACCTGCGGCGCAAGGTCGAGAGCACGCAGCAGCAGGCGCTCGCCACGGGCGACGGCGACCAGGGAGGTCTGACCGGCGCGGTGGGCCTGGGCGAGGTCGCGGGGCCGGGCGTCAAGCTGGTCCTGGAGGACGCGGCGGGGACCGGCGGCGGGGGAAACGTCGACCCGCGGGCCGGGCAGGGCTTCTCCAACAGCGGCCGGCTGCGGGACCGCGACCTCCAGCTGGTGGTGAACGGGCTGTGGGGATCCGGTGCGGAAGCCGTGGCGATCAACGGTCAGCGGCTCACCGCGCTCTCGGCGATCCGGGCCGCGGGAGAGGCGGTGCTGGTGGACAACCGACCGCTCGTCCCGCCGTACAACATCCAGGCGATCGGGGATGGGCCGAAGCTGCTGACCGCCTTCGAGAACGACATGGCCGGGCAGTACCTGCGGCTGCTCCAGGAGAAGTACGGCATCAAGTCGACCATGTCCGCGCAGAAGAGCCTGACGCTGCCGGCCGCGGTGGGCGTGACGCTGCGGACCGCCCAGCCGGTCACGCCCGAGCCCTCGCCCCCGGCGTCCCCGTCGGCGGCTTCGGTCACCCCGACGCCGTCACCCACCGCCGGAACCTCCGGGAGCCCGAGCGCGTCCGTTTCACCGTCTGCGGGCAGCACCGGTCGGCGTACGCCGAGCGGGTCCGCGAAGACCACGACAGCCCACTCGTCCACGACGGCCCCGACCGGGTCGTCGTCCGCAGGGACAGGAGCAGCTAGACCGTGATTGCCGTACTGGGTCTCGTGATCGGGGTGGTCGTCGGACTCTTCGTCCAGCCCGAGGTGCCGGACGCCGTCGTGCCGTACCTGCCGATCGCGGTGGTGGCGGCGCTGGATGCCGTGTTCGGCGGCGTCCGGGCGATGCTGGACGGGATCTTCAACGACAAGGTGTTCATCGTCTCGTTCCTGTCGAACGTGGTGGTCGCGGCACTGATCGTCTTCCTCGGTGACCAGCTGGGCGTCGGCTCGCAGCTGTCCACGGGTGTGGTCGTCGTCCTCGGCATCCGCATCTTCTCCAACGCGGCCGCGATTCGGCGCCATGTCTTCCGCGCCTGAGCCGGGCCGCGGGGCGGCGGAGGAGCACGCGGACGGCGGCGGGAAGGCGTCGGAGCGGGCTGCCGAGGCGCCGGGGCCGGAGTCGGCGGCCGAGGCGGGTCCGGTCGAGCCGGTGGACGGGGCCGGGGAGGTCCAACGCGCCGAACCGGCCGCGGAGCCGGGGAAGGCCGAGGGGCCCGTGGCGGCGGTGGGGGAGCCCGAGGAACAGGCTGCGGCGAAGTCTGACGCTAAGCCTGAGCTTGATGCGGAGGCGGCGCCCACGCCCGCGGTGCGGCTCGCGAAGGCCGCGGCGCCCGAGCCTGAGCCCGAGCCCGTGGTGGAGCCGGCCGCCCTGGACCGCGGTGCGGGACGGCGGCGCCTCAAGGCAGCCCTGTGGCCGCCGCGGATGTCGCGCGGGCAGCTGGTGGTGGCGCTGCTGCTGTTCTCGCTCGGCCTGGGGCTGGCGATCCAGGTGCGGTCGACCAACGACCACCACAGCCAGCTCCGCGGGGCCCGCCAGGAGGACCTGGTGCGCATCCTCGACGAACTGGACAGCCGTCAGCAGCGTCTTCAGCAGGAGAAGGCGGAGTTGGAGCAGTCCCTGGCCAAGTTGGAGAACAGTTCCAACCAGGCCAAGGAGGCCCAGGAGCAGACCAGGAAGAAGGCGACGGAGCTCGGCGTGCTCGCCGGTACCGTCAAAGCCACTGGTCCGGGCATCGTACTCACGGTCGATGACCCCCAAGGGCAGGTGAAGGCAGATATGCTGCTGGACACCCTGCAAGAACTTCGAGCGGCAGGGGCGGAGGCGATTCAGATCAACGATGTGCGCGTGGTGGTCAACACCTACTTCACCGACGTGTCGGGCGGCGGGGTGCAGATCGACGGGAAGAAGGTCTCGCAGCCCTATCGGTTCACCGTCGTGGGGAACCCGCAGGATCTGACACCCGCGCTGAACATCCCGGGGGGTGTCGTCCGTACTCTGGAGAGTCACCAGGCGCGGGCGACGATCACCCAGCAGCAGAAGGTGGTCGTGGACGCCCTCGTGGATCTGAAGACGCCGCAGTACGCCAAGCCGGCTTCGAAGTGACGGGGCGCCCGACGAACGGCCCGTCACCTGCGGGCGGCACCCGGTGCGGGGCGCCGCCGTCGCGTGGGCGAGACTGGGTCGTACCAGCACGCACCGGAGCACCAACAGCAGTACCAACCGTCGGAGTACCACTCCAGCAGGCCCGATCCGCAACCGGGCCCGCAGTCTGTCCGAGGTTCTCACCCTGCCCCGCGGGCGGGTCTGTCACACGCAAGGGGATTCGCCCGTGAGTTTCTTCTCGAAGTTGTTCGGTCGTAACAAGGGCCGTGGCGCGGCCTCCGTCGAGGCGCCGACCGCGCGGCACCGCCGGCCCGAGGACGAGGCCGCCGTGCCGGGCATGCGCCCCGCTCCCGAGGGGGCGCCGTACGCCGAGCAGCGGCTGTTCCGGGACGGCGCCGCCGCCCAGTACGCAGGGAATCCGGTGGGCTACGGCGCGTCGGTTGACCCTTCCGGCGACCCGCGCATAGGTTTCCAGTCAGGACCCTCAACCTCTGGTGGAGGGTTTGCCCCCGATCCGTACGCCGGGCACAACCCGTCGGGTGTGCCGCGCCAGGAGGCTGTGAACATGGCTGGCCCCACTCCGTGCCCCAGGTGCGGCAACCAGAACCCGGCATCGGCCCGGTTCTGCTCCAACTGCGGTACGGCCCTGCGCGGTGGCCTGCTTCCGGAGGGGGCGGCGGAGACCACGTCGACCATCTCCATCTCCGGCCTGGAGTCGTACGACCCCAACACCACGACCGGCACCGGCGCGACGCCGGCCCTGTCGGCCGAGGTGCTGTCGGCTATCGACGCGCTGCCGCCGGGCTCGGCCCTGCTGATCGTCCAGCGCGGTCCGAACTCGGGCAGCCGCTTCCTGCTGGACTCGGACGTCACCACGGCCGGCCGTCACCCGCAGGGCGACATCTTCCTGGACGACGTCACGGTCTCGCGGCGTCACGTGGAGTTCCGTCGGACGCAGGCCGGGTTCAGCGTCGCGGACGTCGGCAGCCTCAACGGCACCTACGTCAACCGCGAGCGGATCGACGAGGTGTCGCTGAACAATGGTGACGAGGTGCAGATCGGGAAGTACCGGCTGGTGTTCTTCGCCGGCCACAACCGGGGGTACTGAACCCAACGTCGGTAGGAGCCCGAGTGAGTGCGAATACCCCTTCATCTTCTCTCGGGGCGGCCACCCCCGCATCGTCCGGTCCGCACGCGGACCGCGGCGCGCGCGGGGTGGTCGCGGGCCCCAGGCAGCCGGTCCGCCCGGACCGGCCGGGTGGGCGGCGGCGCGGCGGTGACGAGCTGCTGAGCATCGGCGCGGTGTTGACCTTCCTGCGCGACGACTTCCCCGAGGTCACCATCTCCAAGATCAGGTTCCTGGAGGCGGAGGGGCTGGTCGAGCCGCAGCGCACGCCCTCGGGGTACCGCAAGTTCAGCCCGGCCGACGTCGAGCGGCTGGCCTACGTCCTGCGGATGCAGCGTGACCACTACCTGCCGCTGCGGGTGATCCGCGAGCACCTGGACGCCATCGAGCGAGGTGAGGCACCGCCCGCGCTGCCGCCCTCCGCCGACCGACCCGGGCCGGTGGAGGAGGCGGACCGGGAGCTGGGGGCCTCGGCCGACGTCCCGTCCGGAGTCCGGCTGGGGCGTGCCGAGCTGCTGGCGGCCGCCGAGTCCGGTGAGCGCGAGCTGTCCGAATGGGAGTCCTACGGTCTGGTCGCGCCCGGTCCGGACGGCGGGTACGACGGCGAGGCGCTGCAGGTGGCCCGGCTGGTCGCGGAACTCGGCCGGTACGGGCTGGAACCGCGGCACCTGCGGGCGATGAAGGCCGCGGCGGATCGGGAGATCGCGCTGGTGGAACAGGTGGTGGCGCCACTGCGCCGGCACCGGAACCCGCAGACCAGGGCCCATGCCGAGGCCACCGCGCGGGAGCTGGCGACACTGTCCGTGCGGCTGCACGCGGCGATGGTCCAGGCCGGTCTGCGCAGCCGCGGATAGCGTCCCCGTGGGATTCCCGCGGGGCTCCTGCGGGGTGGCCGTCCAGACCCCGGGCGGCCGGGGTGCACCGCGCTGACCAGCGGCGTCGGCCCTGCGCTTTCATATCCGGGGCCTGAGCCATAGGGTTGCCTGTGTGAATGAGCTCGACGTCGTGGGTGTCCGAGTGGAGATGCCTTCCAACCAGCCGATCGTGCTGCTGCGGGAGGTCGGGGGCGATCGGTACCTGCCGATCTGGATCGGTCCCGGCGAGGCGACCGCGATCGCCTTCGCCCAGCAGGGCATGACGCCGGTCCGCCCGCTGACGCACGACCTGTTCAAGGACGTCCTGGAGGCGCTCGGGCAGCAGCTCACCGAGGTCCGGATCACCGACCTGCGGGAGGGCGTCTTCTACGCCGAGCTGGTCTTCACCGGCGGGGTCGAGGTGAGCGCCCGGCCGTCCGACGCGATAGCGCTGGCCCTGCGCACCGGCACGCCGATCTACGGGAGCGAGGAGGTGCTCGCCGAGGCGGGCATCGCGATCCCGGACGAGCAGGAGGACGAGGTCGAGAAGTTCCGCGAGTTCCTCGACCAGGTGTCGCCCGAGGACTTCGGGGGCAGCGGTCCGCAGTAGCGCGGACCGGATTTCCCTACAGGTCAGGCCGTTGTTTGGCTTGCCGTTTTGCCAAAAACCGTCGACCTACCCACACTAGGGGCACGAAAAACCACTCTCCTGAGTGATGTGGTTTGGCTGGCCCGGCGTGGCGATCGTTGACGGGTCATAGGGGACTGCCTACCGTCAGGAGTGGCTGTCCGGGTGACCGATGCCCGCAGTTCGGGTTGCCCGCAGCACCAGTGGACGGAGGCAGGCATGAGCAGCACCGGCGATGACACGGCCGTGGGAGGCCTGTGTGCCGTGCACCTGCCGCGCACCGCTCGCACCGTGACGGACCTGCCCCGGGTGGGCAGGTTCCCGGCCGTGCAGCCCGGTCAGCCCGCCATCGAGCGGCTGGCCCCGACGTCCGAACTGATCGGCTACCGCGGTCCGACGGCCTGCGCGGCGGCCGGCATCACGTACCGCCAGCTGGACTACTGGGCCCGGACCGGACTGCTGGAGCCCAGCGTCCGTTCGGCGTACCCGGCCACCAGCCAGCGGCTCTACAGCTTCCGCGACATCCTGCTGCTGAAGATCGTGAAGCGGCTGCTCGACGCGGGCGTCTCGCTGCAGAACATCCGGGTGGCGGTCGCCCATCTGCAGGCGGCCGAGCAGGGCGACCTGGCCGGGATGACGCTGATGTGCGACGGCGCGACGGTGTACGAGTGCACCACGCCGCAGCAGGTGGTGGACCTGCTGAAGGGCGGTCAGGGGGTGTTCGGCATCGCGGTCGGAGCGGTCTGGCGGGAGCTGGAGCTGACGCTCGGGCGGCTGCACGCGGAGCGCACCGACACCGGCGAGACGCTGGTCGGCCACGATCCGTCCGACGAGCTGGCCCAGCGGCGCAACCGGGCGGTCTGAACGCAGAACTGACGAGGCCGCGGGCCCGGACGGGGAACCGTCAGGGCCCGCGGCCTCGTCGTTGCGCCTGGTGGGGCGATCGAGGGAGGACACGTGGGGTTCGGCACCGGGATAGCGGGTCTGCTGCGGCGTCGGGGCGGGCTGCTGAAGGTCCGGTTCCGGCGGCGGTCCGTGCAGCGCAGGGCCTTCCAGACGGCGACGGTGCTCTGCTCGCTGGCGCTGGCGCCGAGCGCGTGGCTGTGGTGCTCGGCCGGGGACCGGGTCGGCACGGTGGCCGGCGTGCCGTCCGCGCCGGTCGCGGTGGTCTTCGGCGCCGGGCTGGACCAGGGCAAGCCGTCGCCGTACCTGGAGCACCGGCTGAGCGCGGCGCTGGACCTGTACCGGGCGGGGAAGGTACAGGCGATCCTGGTGACCGGCGACAACGGCCGGGACAGCTACGACGAGCCGGACGCGATGCGGACGTACCTGATCGAGCACGGGGTGCCGGCGGTCCGGGTGGTGGGCGACTACGCGGGCTTCGACACCTGGAACTCCTGCACCCGGGCCCGGCGGGTCTTCGGGGTGGAGCGGGCGGTGCTGGTCAGCCAGGACTTCCACGTCCGCCGGGCGCTGGCCCTGTGCGAGGCGGCGGGCATCGACGCGTACGCGGTCGGGGTGCCGGAACCGCACGACGGCACCTGGTTGTACGGCGGGCTGCGGGAGATCCCCGGGGCGGGCAAGGCGGCGGTCAACGCCTGGCTGCGGCCGGACCCGCTGTTCCTCGGCCCCCGGGAGGACGGCATCCCGAAGGCTCTGGCGGACGCCGCGCAGCGCTAGGGCCTGCCCGGGTTCGTACGCATTGTCGGACCCCTGCGGGATGATCGGCGGGTGCGATCACTGCCGAGCATCATCCACCTCGACATGGACGCCTTCTTCGCGGCGGTGGAGCAGGCGGCCAAGCCGAGCCTGCGCGGCAAACCGGTGGTCGTCGGCGGGCTCGGCGGCCGCGGGGTGGTCTCCACCGCCTCGTACGAGGCGCGGAGGTTCGGGGTGCACTCGGCGATGCCGATGGCGCAGGCGCGCCGGCTCTGCCCCAACGCGGCCTTTCTGAGCGGCCGGTTCGAGGCCTACCGGCAGGTCAGCGAGCTCGTGATGGGTCTGCTGCGCGAGCTGTCGCCGCTGGTGCAGCCGCTCAGCCTGGACGAGGCCTTCGTCGACCTGGAGGCAGGCCCCTACGGTCCGGTGCTGGCGGAGTCCGACCACGAGACCGGGGAGCGGCTGGTGCTCGCCCTGGCGGAGGACCTGCGGGCGGACATCCAGCGGCGCACCGGGCTGACCGGGTCGGTCGGGGCGGCCGGATCCAAGTTGATGGCGAAGATCGCCTCCGAGCAGGCCAAACCGGACGGGCTGGTGCTGATCGAACCCGGGCAGGAGCGGGCCGTGCTCGGCCCGATGCCGGTCCGGGCACTGCCCGGGATCGGGCCGGCCACCGAACAGGTGCTGCGGCGGGCCGGACTGAACACCGTGGCGGACCTCGCCGAGGCGGGGGAGGGCGAACTGGTGCAGCTGCTCGGGCGGGCGCACGGCGCGGGTGTGCACCAGATGTCGATAGGGCTGGACGACCGGCCGGTGGTGGCCGACCAGGACGCCAAGTCGGTCTCGGTGGAGGACACCTTCGAGGTGGACCTCGCCGACCGGGAGCGGGTGCTGCGCGAGGTGGAGGTGCTGGCCGCCCGGTGCGTGCGGCGGCTGCGCGCGGCCGGGCGCTCGGGGCGGACGGTGGTGCTCAAGGTCCGGCGGTTCGACTTCTCGACGCTGACCCGTTCGGAGACGCTGCGCGGGCCCACCGACGACGAGGCGGTGGTCATCGAGACGGCGCGTCGGCTGGCCTCCCAGGTGGACATCACCGGCGGGGTGCGGCTGCTCGGGGTGGGGGTCGCCCAGCTGGCCGACTACACCCAGGAGGACTTGTTCGCGCAGGCCCTGCGGGAGGAGGCGGCCGAGCACGCGGAGTCGGAGGTCGAGACGGCCGAGGAGGAACCGGAGGCGGTCGCGCCGCGCCGCTGGATGCCCGGGCAGGACGTCCGCCATACCGAGCTGGGGCCCGGGTGGGTGCAGGGCAGCGGTGTCGGGCGGGTCACCGTGCGGTTCGAGACGCCGTGGAGCGGGCCGGGGCGCATCCGGACCTTCGCGGTGGACGATCCGGCGCTGGAACCGGCCCGGCCGCTGCCGCTGTGGGGGGCCGAGGAGCCGGAGGAGACGGGGGCGCCCGGGGAGAGGGAGACGCCGGGGGAGACGGGGGCGCCGGGGGCGCCGGGGGCGCCGGGGGTGTGAAACGCGAAGCGGCCCCGACCGGTGGGGGGGAGTACCGGTCGGGGCCGCATACCGTGCCGGACTTCGTGCGGTCGTGATGCCCTCGCGACCGTCCGAAGGCCGGGCCGCCGCGCCCTGTCCCTGAGCGCGGCGGCCGGACGCCTGGTCAGGCGTCGGTCTTGGCCAGCTCGGGGCTGGAGTTCCGCTCGGCCGTGCCGCCCGAGGCGACGACGGTGGCGGCCGGCTTGACGCCGCGGATCAGGAACGGGACGACGCCGGCGACGGCGCAGACGACGGCCGCGGCCCAGAACGCGTGCTTGTAGGCGTCCAGCGTGGGCAGCAGCAGCGGGATCTGCGGCGGCAGCTTCATGGTGTCGCCGGTCAGGATGGCGGCCATCACGGCGGTGCCGATCGCGCCACCGACGGTGCGCAGCACGGCGTTCATGCCGTTGGCGATGCCGCTCTGCTCCACCGGGACGGCGCCGTTGATGTAGGCCGGCATCGCGGAGAACGCCAGGCCGATGCCCAGGCCGAAGATCGCCGAGGAGGTGTAGATGTCGCCCTCGTGGCTGTGCCGCACGGCCAGGTAGGCCATCGCGACGGCACCCAGGACGCCACCGAGGACCAGCGGCAGGCGCGGGC
The DNA here is from genome assembly GCF_040684355.1 of Kitasatospora sp. NPDC091276. NCBI lineage: Bacteria > Bacillati > Actinomycetota > Actinomycetes > Kitasatosporales > Streptomycetaceae > Kitasatospora > Kitasatospora sp. NPDC091276. Next base: position 12,493 of record NZ_JBFBFU010000014.1, read on the forward strand.
CGCGGCGGGCGATCAGCATCGCGCCGACCGGAGCCGCCACCATCGAGCCGATCGCGGACGGCAGCAGCAGCAGACCGGCGTGCAGGACGGTCGCGGTGAAGCCGTAGTGGGTGAGCTTCTCCGGGGTCTGGGCGAAGTTGCTGATCACCATGAACGAGCCGTACATGCCGAAGCCGATCAGCAGGCCGGCCAGGTTGGTGAAGGCGACGGCCGGACGGGACATCATCTTCATGTCCACCAGGGGGTGCGCGACCTTGGTCTCGATGACTCCCCAGATCAGGGCGACGACGGCGGCCACGGCGAACAGGCCGAGGGTCTTGGTCGAGGTCCAGCCCCAGTGGTTGCCCTGGCTGACCGCGACGAGCAGGGCGGAGAGCCAGCCGGCCAGGGTGAGGGCGCCGAGCGGGTCGGCGCCGCCCTCCTTGTCGGTGACCGGGTCGGACGGGACGCGGAACGCGACCAGGGCGACCGCGATCAGGCCGAAGACCAGGCCCATCCAGAAGATCGACTTGTAGCTCCAGTGCTCCAGCAGGAGACCGGTCGCGACCAGGCCGAGGCCGGAGCCGACACCCATCGAGGCGCTGATGGCGGCGACGCCGCCGGTCACCTTCTGCTTGGGCAGCTCGTCGCGGACGATGCTGATCGCCAGCGGGAGCACGCCACCGCCGGCGCCCTGAAGGACGCGGGCGACGACCAGCCAGGTGAAGGAGTGGGTGCTGACCGCCAGCGCCGAGCCGGCGACCAGACCGGCCAGCGAGATCAGCAGCATCGGCTTACGGCCCCGGAGGTCGCCGAAGCGGCCCAGCAGGGGAGTCAGCACGGCGGCGGAGAGCAGGTTGGCGGTCATGAGCCAGGTGACGCTGGACGCGGAGACGCTCAGTTCCTTGGCCAGCGAGGGCAGGATCGGGACGACCGCGGTCTGCACCACGCTGAACGACAGCATCGCCAGGATGAGGGCCGGCAGGACCCGGGCGCTGCTCTGCTTCTCGGCCGCGGTGGTGGGCTGTGGTGCCTCACTCACGGTTGCTTCCTCCCGTACATAGTGAATGAACTGAAGTAACCATGCCGGGAGATACTTCAGAGTGTCAAATATCCATTGGTGACGCTTTGGCAAAATCGAAGGATTCCGGCCGGGCGGCGACCGGGACGGGGGCATGCCGAGGGCCCCGGACCGACGGGTCCGGGGCCCTGGGGCGAGGGGTCAGGCGAACGGGCGCAGCACGGCCGGGCGGGGGGCCTCGGCCGCCGGCGTGGCCACCGGGGTCGCCGGAGCGGCGGCGGTGTTGTCGTGGATCTCGACGTGCTCGCGGCGCAGCTCGTCCCGGATCACCTCCTCGGCGGTGTAGCGCTCCACCACCAGGCGGACCCGCTCGATCGGGGTGAGGTACTTGCGGACCACCGGGCGCTCCTCGCGCAGGGTGACCTCCTCCACCGCCTCGGCGATCTCCTTCTCGGTGAGCGAGGCGCGCTCGGCCTCGCTCACCGGCATCCGCTCCACCCGGACGCGCTCGCGGACCACCGGGACGCGGCGCTCGACCTGCTCGCTGGTCACGTACTTGCGCAGCTTCGCGGTGCCCACGATGTGCCAGTCCGTGGTGATGTCCAGGCGCTCCTCGCGGCAGGTGATCTCCACCGGGCCGTTGGGGGACGACGGGGCCGGACCGGTCGAGCGCTCCGAGGCCGGCGGGGCCACGGCCGAGTTCGTGGTCGCGGTGGTCGTCACGATCGGGGCGGGCTGCGGCTTGGGCTCGGTCGTCGTGGGGGCGGCCGCGGGTGCGGGGGTGTTGAGGGTCCGCACGTTGACCTCCGTCGCGGTGCCGGTGGGGTCGGCAGGGGTGGTGGTCGGGGCGGGGTCGAGGGAGTGGAAGGCGATGGGCTTCACGGGCTCGGCCGCCGAGGTGGTGCCGAAGTCGAGGTCGGGGCGCGCGGGTCGGCCGCCGTCCCGGCCCACCGGGCGGTCACTCTCGCGGCCGGCCGGCCGGTCACCCTCACGACTGACGGGCCGGTCGCCGTCCCGACCGACCGGGCGGCCGTTCGCCGGGGTGTCCAGGCCGTAGTAGCGGTAGAGCTGGAGCTCCTGGGCGGGCGACAGGTGCTGGCCGACGCCGAAGTCCGGCGACTCCTTCACCAGCGACTTGTCGTACGGCACCCGGAGCTCGTCGCCGGAGAACTCGCTGGTGGTGAGCGGGACGAAGGCGTCCCGGCCGAAGATGCCGGTCCGGACGGCTGCCCATTCCGGCTGGCCGGTGGCGTCGTCCAGGTAGACCTCGTCGACCGTGCCGATCTTGTCTCCGTTGCGGTCGACCGCCTTGTGGCCGATGAGGTCCCGGGGATCGATATCGGTTTGCACTCTTTCCTCCAGTGCGCTGCGCCTGCGGAACTCCCGCAGGACCGTGGCCGGAGCACCCGTTCCGCCTGCCACTTCACACCAAAGGCCATGAATCGGACGGGCGCGACCGGGGTGCGCCGGACGGGCTCCGGGCTGGACCGTCCGGGGGACGCGCGTAGACCCCGAGCGACCCGACGCGACCGTGATCAGGGGGCCTGCCGCTGGTACCCTGGGCGGCGACCGCCGAGCCCGCTCGGGAGAGTCCCCGGCCACGGAAAGCGCTGGTCGGGGCGCCGAAGGAGCAACTCCTCCCCGGAATCTCTCAGGCATCCGTACCGTGTGGGGTAGGTCACTCTGGAAAGCAGGGCAGGACCGTCGGCAGGGAGCCGACGGGCACCACCCTCACCGACGGTGCAAGCCGGCGGCGTGCCCACAGCGCGCCGTGCGGGTGAAGCTCTCAGGTCCCGATGACAGAGGGGGAGGCCTGTCGGGTTCGCCCGCCCGGGTCGAGCCGCTGTCCGCAGCGGCTCCGGCCGGTCGGCGTGCGCACCCCCGCCGGTCCGTGACCAGGAGGCCTCGACCACCATGAACGCCCAGCCGAACGCGGGACGCCCCACCGGCGCCTCGACCCTCACCGAGCTTGAGCTGGCCAGCCCCTTCGAGAACCGCCACATCGGCCCCGACGACGCCGCGCAGCAGAAGATGCTGGCGTCCATCGGCTACGGCTCGCTGGACGAACTCGCCGCCACCGCCGTTCCCGAGGCGATCCGCTCCATCACCGGCCTGGACCTGCCCGGCGGCCGCAGCGAGGCGCAGGTGCTCGCCGAACTGCGCGAGCTGGCGAGCCGCAACCAGGTGCTCCAGCCGATGATCGGCCTGGGCTACTACGGCACCTTCACCCCGCCGGTGATCCTGCGCAACGTCATGGAGAACCCGGCCTGGTACACCGCCTACACGCCGTACCAGCCGGAGATCTCCCAGGGCCGCCTGGAGGCGCTGCTCAACTTCCAGACCCTGGTCTCCGACCTGACCGGCCTGCCGACCTCCGGCTCCTCGCTGCTCGACGAGGGCACCGCGGCCGCCGAGGCGATGGCGCTCGCCCGCCGCGTCACCAAGGTCAAGGGCGGCGTGTTCCTGGTCGACGCCGAGACCCTGCCGCAGACCACCGCGGTGATCAACACCCGCGCGGTGCCGACCGGTGTCGAGGTCGTCGTCGCCGACCTGTCCGAGGGCATCCCGGCCGAGATCGCCGAGCGCGGCGTCTTCGGCGTGCTGCTCCAGTACCCGGGCGCCACCGGTGTGGTCCGCGACCTCACCCCGGTCATCGAGCAGGCGCACGGCCTCGGAGCGATCGTCGCGGTCGCCGCCGACCTGCTGGCGCTGACCCTGCTCGCCTCGCCGGGCTCGCTCGGCGCCGACATCGCCTGCGGCACCTCGCAGCGCTTCGGCGTGCCGATGGGCTTCGGCGGCCCGCACGCCGGCTACCTGTCGGTGCGCGCCGAGTACGCCCGCTCGCTGCCCGGCCGCCTGGTCGGCGTCTCGGTCGACGCCGACGGCAACCGCGCCTACCGCCTGGCGCTGCAGACCCGCGAGCAGCACATCCGCCGCGAGAAGGCCACCAGCAACATCTGCACCGCCCAGGTGCTGCTCGCCGTCATGGCCTCGATGTACGCCGTCTACCACGGTCCGGACGGCCTGGCCGACATCGCCCGCCGCACCCACCGCTACGCCGCCGCCCTCGCCGAGGGCCTGCGGGCCGGCGGCGTCGAGCTGCTGCACGGCGAGTTCTTCGACACCGTCACCGCCGTCGTCCCGGGCCGTGCCGCCGAGATCGCGGCCGCCGCCCGCGCCAACGGCGTCAACGTCCACCAGGACGGCGCGGACCGGATCTCGGTCTCCACCGACGAGACCACCACCCGCGAGCACCTCGCCGCCGTCTGGGCCGCGTTCGGCGTCCCCGCGGTCGAGGTCGCCGAGGGCGCCGACGCGCTGCCGGCCGCGCTGCTGCGCCAGGACGAGTACCTGACCCACCCGGTCTTCCACAGCCACCGCTCGGAGACCGCCATGCTGCGCTACCTGCGCCGCCTGTCGGACCGGGACTACGCACTGGACCGCGGCATGATCCCGCTGGGCTCCTGCACCATGAAGCTCAACGCGACCACCGAGATGGAGGCCGTCACCTGGCCGGAGTTCGGCCAGCTGCACCCCTTCGCGCCGATCGAGCAGGCCCAGGGCTACCTCAGCCTGATCCGCGAGCTGGAGCGCCAGCTGGTCGAGGTGACCGGCTACGACGCCGTCTCGATCCAGCCGAACGCGGGCTCGCAGGGCGAGCTGGCCGGCCTGCTGGCCGTCCGCGCCTACCACCACGCCAACGGCGACACCCAGCGCGACGTCTGCCTGATCCCGTCCTCCGCGCACGGCACCAACGCGGCCTCCGCGGTGATGGCCGGCATGCGCGTGGTCGTGGTGAAGACCCTGGTCGACGGTGACGTGGACGTCGAGGACCTGAAGGCCAAGATCGAGCAGCACCGGGACAGCCTCTCCGTGCTGATGGTCACCTACCCCTCCACCCACGGCGTGTACGAGACCCAGATCACCGACATCTGCGCCCTGGTGCACGAGGCCGGCGGCCAGGTGTACGTGGACGGCGCCAACCTGAACGCCCTGGTCGGCCTCGCCAAGCCGGGCAAGTTCGGCGCGGACGTCTCGCACCTGAACCTGCACAAGACCTTCTGCATCCCGCACGGCGGCGGCGGCCCGGGCGTCGGCCCGGTCGCGGTGCGCGCCCACCTGGCGCCGTACCTGCCGAACCACCCGCTGCAGCCGGAGGCCGGTCCGGCCACCGGGGTCGGCCCGATCTCGGCGGCGCCGTGGGGCTCGGCGGCCATCCTGCCGATCTCCTGGGCGTACGTCCGGCTGATGGGCGGCGAGGGCCTCAAGCGCGCGACCCAGGTCGCGGTGCTGAACGCCAACTACATCGCCAAGCGGCTGGCACCGCACTTCCCGGTGCTCTACACCGGCCCCGGCGGGCTGGTCGCGCACGAGTGCATCATCGACCTGCGCCCGCTGACCAAGGAGACGGGCGTGACGGTGGACGACATCGCCAAGCGCCTGATCGACTACGGCTTCCACGCGCCGACGATGTCCTTCCCGGTGGCCGGCACGCTGATGATCGAGCCGACCGAGTCCGAGGACCTGCACGAGATCGACCGGTTCTGCGACGCGATGATCGAGATCCGGGCCGAGATCGACAAGGTCGGCTCGGGCGAGTGGGCGGCCGCGGACAACCCGCTGCGCAACGCCCCGCACACCGCCGCCGAGCTGGCCGGCGACTGGGCGCACGGCTACTCGCGGCAGGAGGCGGTCTTCCCGGCGGGCGTGAACCCGGCGGACAAGTACTGGCCGCCGGTCAGCCGGATCGACGGCGCGTACGGCGACCGCAACCTGGTCTGCTCCTGCCCGCCGCTGGAGGAGTACGGCGTCTGATCCGGACCGGACGTACGGCAGGGCCCCGACGGCACGTACCGTCGGGGCCCTGCCCGTTGTCGTCGTTCGGCGGCTGCCCCCGCCGTTGCGGTCAGGCCGCGCGGGCGACGGGGCGGCGCGGCGCGATCACCCGGCCGTCGGGCAGCAGCTCTCCGGTGTCCTCGAACAGCACGACGCCGTTGCAGAGCAGGCTCCAGCCCTGCTCCGGGTGGCAGGCCACCGTGACGGCCGCCTCGCGGTCCTCGGACTCGGCCGACGGGCACTCAGGACGGTGCTGGCACATACGTACCCTCGCTTCGCTCTGCGATCCTCCCCCGTGGTGCGGCCGCCGGCGGAGCCGTCGGGAGCCGCCGCGGTAGCCGGATCCTGTCCGCGCGCCGACCAGGTGTGGACCGGCGCTCAAGTGGGTAGGACAGGTGGTCCTTCCACGCTGGTTCCCAGTGTCGGCATCTGTGGACGCGCGCGCAGGGATTTCGTGACATGCGCCACAACTCCCGGGTAGAGATCACCCGTTCAGGTGGGTCCGGCGGGAAACGGCGCACCGATGGGTCAGCTGTGGCATGGCCCGAGGAGGTCAGGGCGGATGGCCCGTCCGGGTGGTTCGGGCGGGCGAGGGCGACGCGCACGCCGCCGGGCCCCCGGGTGGTGGCCCGGCGGCCCGGCGGCGTGGGGTCGGCTCAGGAGGAGCCGAGCAGCAGTGGCTTGGCGAGCGGCGCCCGGGCGAGCAGCGGCAGCAGCTCGCCGGCCGGGTAGGCGCGGTGCGCGGTGACGCCGAGCGGGGCCGGGGCCAGTGGGATCAGCTGGTCGGCGGCCGGGTCGGCGTCGGGGCCGTGCAGCCACAGTGCCGTCGCGTACTGCCCGGGGAAGGTCAGCAGCCGGGGCTGCTGGCGGGACCGGGAGCCCTGGGCGAGCTGCCAGGCCTGGCGCAGCGCCCGGACCGTCGAGTCGAGGTAGGGGCCGGCGGTGAAGTGCGAGAAGGTGTGGCCCTCGACGGCCTGGACGACCTCCGCGGCGGCGGCGACCTCGGCGCCGTCCTTGATCAGGAAGCGCCAGCCCGTCCGGCGGGCGGCGCGCAGCTCCGGGCGCGGCCCGTCCAGGACGTGGACGGCGAGCGGGTGCGCGGGGAGCAGCGGGCCGATCGGATGGCGCAGTGCTGCGGCGGCGGGTTGGCGCAGCGCGGTCTCCGAGTCGAGTGCGGCCAGGACGGCGCGCAGGGCGCTCGGCGGGGGCTGGGGGGTCTGCAGAGTCATGGCGGGGTCCGCCTCTCCGTGCGAGATCGGCGTGCGAGTGCGGCATACCGGCGTGGCGCGGCGTGTCATCGGTGACGGGACCTGGCCGTGTCCGGTTGTGCATGATCGCGGTGCCGGCGCGGTCGCCGCCGTCGACGAGGGTTCCGAGGCGGAGCGGGCCGGCCGGAGCGCAGTGCGAATTCTATCGAACAGGTGCGCAGGGTGACCTGTTTATCACAGGCGGTGGCGCCGGGCAAGTCGGCAGATCTGCTGAATATCCGTCAGTTTCCTTGCATTGCAAGCCAGTACAAGCATTCGGGTATCGATCTTCGAGGTGGGCATGATGCTTGCACGGTCGGGTCGGCCGGTGTCTCAGGAGGAGGGGACCGTGGGCGAGAAGGTCGTGGCGACTCGTGCTGATCTGGCGGACCGGCAGCTGTACCGGCGCAAGCTCCAGGCCTGCCTCGACGCGCTGGGGCGGATGCTGCGCGAGGACCGGTTCGACCGGCCGCGGGCGGTCATGGGCCTGGAGATCGAGCTCAACCTGGCCGACGAGGACGGCCTGCCGGCACTGCGCAACGCGCAGGTGCTGAGCGCGATCGGCTCCAGCGACTTCCAGACCGAACTGGGCCAGTTCAACGTCGAGGTGAACATCGTGCCGCACCGGCTGTGCGGGCACGTCTTCGAGGACCTGCGCGAGGAGCTCGAAACCGGGCTGCGCTACGCCGACCGGCGGGCCGCCGAGGCCGGTGCCCGGATCGTCATGGTGGGGATCCTGCCGACCCTGGAGCACGGTCACACCGGCCTGGACGCGATCTCCCACAACCCGCGCTACAGCCTGCTCAGCGACCAGATCCTGGCCGCCCGCGGCGAGGACATCGCGCTGGACATCGAGGGCGTCGAACACCTCCAACTGGAGACCATCACCATGGTGGCCGAGGCCGCCGCGACCTCCCTGCAACTGCACCTTCAGGTGACCCCGGAACGCTTCTCCTCGGTGTGGAACGCGGCCCAGGCGATCTGCGGGGCGCAGCTCGCGCTCGGCGCCAACTCGCCGTTCCTGTTCGGGCGGGAGCTGTGGCGGGAGACCCGTCCGGTGCTGTTCCAGCAGGCCTGCGACACCCGTACGGCGGAGCTCAAGGCGCAGGGCGTCCGGCCGATCACCTGGTTCGGCGAGCGCTGGGTGGACTCGGCGTACGACCTGTTCGAGGAGAACCTGCGGTACTTCCCCGCCCTGCTGCCGATCTGCGACGACGAGGACCCGCTGAAGGTGCTCGCCTCCGGCGGTGCGCCCCGGCTCGCCGAGATGCGGCTCCACAACGGCACGATCTACCGCTGGAACCGGCCGGTGTACGACATCGCGGGCGGGACCGCGCACCTGCGGGTGGAGAACCGGGCGCTGCCGGCCGGGCCGACGGTGGCCGACACGCTCGCGAACGCCGCCTTCTACTACGGGCTGGTCCGGGTGCTCGCCGAGCAGCCCCGGCCGGTCTGGACCCGGCTGCCGTTCGAGCGGGCCGACGAGAACTTCCGGCAGGGCGCCCGCTACGGCATCGACGCGGTGTTCCAGTGGCCGCGGGCGGGCCGGGCGGGCCGCGGCGGCGGGCTGACCACGGTGTCCGCCGTCGACCTGGTGCTCAACGAACTGCTGCCGATGGCCCACCAGGGCCTGGACGAGTGGGGCGTGGAGCCCGCCGACCGGGACCGCTACCTGGGGATCATCGAGCAGCGCTGCCTGCGCCGCACCAACGGCGCGGCCTGGCAGAGCGCGACCTTCCACCGGCTGCGCGAGCAGTACGGGATGGACCGCCCGGCCGCGCTCGCCGCGATGACCAGGCGCTACATCGAGCACATGCGCACCGGCGAGCCGGTGCACACCTGGCCGGTCGGGTAGCCGGACCGCTGTGTCAGGATGATCGCTCCGGCGGTCGGCCGACGGCCGGAGCGACGCCCGCCCCGCTGGAGCCCCCCGTGACCACCCTCCCGACCGCACCGGAGACCGCGAAGCCCACGCGCCGGCTGCTCGGCGTGGAACTGCTGATCGTCCTCGGCCTCTCCCTCGGGGCCAGTGGCGTCAGCGCGCTGATCAGCTTCGCGGCCTCGCTCACCGAACCGATCCAACTCGGCCAGCAGGTCGCCACGTTGAACGGCTCGCGGGCGCCCGGCCGGCCCTGGCTGGACCTGGTGTGGCAGCTGTACTACATCGGGCGCGGGCTGATGCCGGTGGTGCTGGTCGGGTACCTGCTGGTGCGCGAGGGTGCCGCGCTGCGGGTGCTCGGCTTCGACCTCGGGCAGAAGCTGCGCGACCTCGGCCGGGGCGCCGCCGTGGCGGCCGCGATCGGCGGCTCCGGGCTGGTGCTGTACCTGGCCTCGCAGGCGGCCGGCTACAACCTGACGGTGGCGCCGTCCGGGCTGCCGGACGTGTGGTGGCGGATCCCGGTGCTGGTGCTCTCCGCGTGGCAGAACGCCGCCCTGGAGGAGGTCGTCGTCCTCGGCTACCTGCTGCGCCGGCTCGGGCAGCTGGGCTGGTCGTGGCCGGCGGCGGTGGTGGCGAGTTCGGTGCTGCGCGGCTCGTACCACCTGTACCAGGGGGTCGGCGGGCTGGTCGGCAACATGGTGATGGGGGCGGTGTTCTGCCTGCTCTACCGGCGCTGGGGGCGGGTGATGCCGCTGGTCGCGGCGCACGCGTTGATCGACACGGTGGCCTTCGTCGGGTACGCGCTGCTCGCCGGGCACGTCAGCTGGCTGCCGACCCCCTGAGCGGGAGGCGGCCGGCCGGGGTGCGCGGCGGCCGGGCGAGCAGGCGGTCGACGTGCCGGCGCTCCAGGCCCGGGCCCGGGTCGATCGGCAGCAGCAGGCGGTCGCGGCGCCAGAGGGAGTTGCGGACCAGCCGCGGCGGGATGACGTCGTCCACCCAGGCGAACGGGCGGCCTGCGGCGTAGCGCAGCAGCGGGGCCCACTTGCGGGCCGAGAGCAGTTCCATCAGCGGGACGCGCGGGTCACCGGGCTGCGGGACGTCGCCGGTGAAGCGGACCAGCGGGAGGGCGGGCAGGCCGATCGCCGGGGCGATGTGCGCATTGGCGTGCTCCTCCCAGGTGGTGGCCCACACGAGTTCGTAGGTGCCGGCCAGCTCGCGCAGCCAGGAGCCGTGCCGGGCGGAGAGGAGCACCGAGTAGCCGAGCAGGGCGTGGGTGTCGAACCCGGCGTCCGGGTGCGGGCAGACCGGGTTGAGCACCCCGTCGACGTCCAGGAACAGCAGCGGCTTCGGCACCAGTGGCCCCCCAGAGACGGTGGTGTGACTTACCTGGTCGGACGAACCTGGCGTACCAGTGGTTGCGTACGGCCGGGCGCACGCGGGGCGCACGGGGCGCTCACGGCGCGGCCACCGGCTCGGCGGCGGCCACCGGTGCGTCGACGGTGCTCCTGCGGGCCAGCCGGCGGACCTGAGGCTCCAGCAGCACGACCGCGCTGAGCACCAGGCAGACGACGGCGCAGGCCCACAGCGCGCCCGAGAGGCCGAGCACCGTGGCCGCCGGGCCGGCCAGCGCGATGCCGACCGGGGACAGCGAGAAGGAGCCGAGCTCGTCGTACGCGGCGACCCGGGAGAACATCTCCTCGGGGATCTCCTGCTGGAGCGCGACCATCCAGTTGACGCCGAAGACGGTGACGCCGACCCCGGACAGGAACATCGCGAGGGCGAGCAGCGGCAGCGGCGCCTCCGCCGCCAGCGCCAGGGCGGGCACGCCGAACAGGAACACCCCCCAGTTGCCGACCAGCAGGATCCGGCGGGGCCGCCAGCGGGCCATCAGCACGCCGGTCACCACCAGCCCGACGCCGTAGGCGGCCATCGCCAGGCCCCAGTCGGACGCCCCGCCGAGGCGCTCCTTGGCGACCGTCGGCCCGTACACCGACTCGACCGCGCCGATGCAGGCAACCAGGACGGAGAACTGCGCCACGACCACCCAGAGCCAGCGACGGGAGGCGAACTCCCGCCAGCCCTCCCGCAGATCGCGCAGCATGCTGTGGCCCTGCGGGGCGGGCGCCTGCTCGGCCTCCAGGAAGAACCGGAGCGAGGCGGCGACCAGGAAGCAGGCGCCGTCCAGGGCGAGCACCCAGCCGGGGCCGACGGCGGCGGTGAGCGCGCCGCCGAGCGCGGCGCCGCCGATCTGGGAGGCGTTCTGGCCCATCCGGAACACCGAGAAGGCCCGGGCGGCGTGCTCCGGGGCGACGGCCTGCAGCATCATGCCGCCGGAGGCGGGGGAGTAGAGCGCGTACCCGGCGCCGCCGGCGGCGGAGAGCAGCATCAGCTGCCAGAGCCGGATGTCCCCGGCCAGCACCAGTGCCGCCAGGACGACCTGGGACAGGCCGCTGAACAGGTTGGCGGCGACCATGAGGTGGTGCCGGGGCATCCGGTCGGCGAGGGCACCGCCGACCACCAGGAGCAGGACGGTGGGCAGCAGCCGGGCGGCGGTGACGTAGCCGACCTCGGACGTGGTGCCGCCGTGGCCGAGCACGGCGAAGGCCGTGGCGATGGGGGCACCGGCGTTGCCGAGGCCGCTGACCACGGTGGCGGCGGTCTGGATGCGGAAGTTGCGGCTCGCCCAGGCGAGGCGGCGGGGGCGCGGAGGTCGGGTCGGCACCTGGAGACTATGGCCGCGGCTCGTACGGCTGTCCAACGGGTTTTCACGGCTGGGACGGGCTCAGCCCAGGTGGCCCCAGAGGAAGCTGAGGGTGCGGCGCCAGGCGGTCGTGGCCTGGAGCGGGTCGTAGGTGCCGAGCGGGTTCTCGTCGTTCATGAAGGCGTGGCCGGCCGGGTAGAAGTGGATCTCGGGGCGGACGTCGGTGGCCTCGCCGATCCGGATCGCGGCCTCGTCGACGGCGGCCATCGGGATCGAGCCGTCCAGTTCGCCGTAGTGCCCCAGGACGTGGGCGGTCAGGCCCCGGTAGTCGAAGTCCGGGTCGGGCGGGAGGCCGTAGAAGGGCACCACCGCGGCGACCCGGTCGCCCTCCCGGGCGGCCAGCAGCAGGGCGAAGCCGCCGCCCATGCAGAAGCCGACCACGCCGACCGCGTCGCCGACCACGCCCTCCAGGGCGAGCAGGTGGTCGACGGCCCCGGAGAGGTCCTCGACGGCCCGCTCGACCGGGAGTTCGCGGGTGAGCCGGGCCGCCTCGGTGCGGTCGTGGGTGGTGGCGCCGCCGAACAGGTCGGGGGCCAGCACGGTGAAGCCCTCGGCGGCGAACCGGTCGGCCATAGTCGCGACGTGCGTGGTGAGGCCCCACCACTCCTGCACCACCACCAGGCCCGGCCCGACGCCCTGGGGCGGGCGGGCCAGGTACCCGTGCGCGGTGCGGCCGTTGCTCGGGAAGGCGACGTTCTGCCGGGAGCCGCCCTGGTCAGGCATGGGTTCCTCGCGGTGGGTCGGGCCGGATGCGGCGGGGACTCGACGGGGGCGGGCTCAGCCCATCTCCTCCAGGGCGCGGCCCTTGGTCTCCTTGATGCAGAAGGCCACGAACGGGATGGAGAGCAGCGCGAAGGCCGCGTAGATGACGTACGTCGCCGACAGGTTCCAGTCGGCGAGGTCGGGGAAGCTGACGGTGATCGCCCAGTTGGCGATCCACTGGGCCGAGGCGGCGACGGACAGCGCGAGCGCGCGGATCCGGTTGGGGAACATCTCGCCGAGCAGGACCCATACCACCACGCCCCAGGAGAAGGCGAAGCAGAGCACGAAGACGTGCGCCGCGACCAGGGCGACGGTGGCGTGGGTGTTGTCGAGGGTGGCGGTGTCACCCGTGCCGTGCCGGTACGAGAACGCCCAGGCGGCGGTGCCCAGCGCGAGCGCCATGCCGATCGAGCCGGCCAGGGCGAGCGGCTTGCGGCCGATCCGGTCCACCAGCGCCATCGCGATCACCGTGCCGATCACGTTGATGATCGAGGTGGAGAGGCTGATCAGCAGTGAGTTGGACTCGTTGATGCCGACCGACTGCCAGAGGAACGAGGAGTAGTAGAAGATCACGTTGATGCCGACGAACTGCTGGAACACCGAGGCCCCGATGCCGACCCAGACGATCGGCAGCAGGCCGAACCGCCCGCCGAGCAGGTCCTTGAGCCGGGGCTTGTGCGAGGACTCCAGCACCGCGCGGATCTCCGCGACCCGGGCGTCCAGGTCGACGTCCTCGCCCTCCACCTCGCGCAGCACCCTGCGGGCCTGATCCTCCCGGTGGTCGGCGATCAGGTAGCGCGGCGACTCCGGGATGGCGAGCGCCATCAGCCCGTACACCAGGGCCGGGATGGTCTCCACGCCGAGCATCCACTGCCAGGCCTGGATGCCGGCCAGGTGGCCGGTGGACTCGCCGCCGGCGGCCTGGTTGATCGCCCAGTTGGCGAGCTGGGAGACGGTGATGCCGAGCACGATCGCCATCTGCTGGAAGGAGGCGAGCCGGCCCCGGTAGGCGGTCGGCGCGACCTCGGCGATGTAGGTGGGCGCGATCACCGAGGCGATGCCGATCGCGATGCCGCCGACCACGCGCCAGGTGGCCAGCACCTGGATGCTCGGGGGGAACATCGAGCCGATGCCGCTGATCGCGAACAGGGTGGCGGCCAGCAGCATGGTGCGGACCCGGCCGAGGTGGTCGGCGAGCCGGCCGGCGGCCACCGCGCCGGCCGCCGAGCCGAGCAGCGCGATGGCCACCACGAAGGCCGTTTCGCCGTTGCCCACGGCGAAGTGCTTCTGGATGCCCGTCACCGCACCGTTGATCACCGCGCTGTCGTAGCCGAACAGGAACCCGCCCATCGCGGCGGCGGCGGAGATGAAGATGACGTGCCCGAGGTGGGCCTCGCCCGCCCGATGGCTGTTGAGTGTGGACAAGCGCGCTCCCCGAGGTGGACGGGCCCGCTCTGACGGCCGAGTGGGCAGGACTCGTCTCACATTCGAGCAGCGGCGGGGCCGCCCTGCTCGAATTGGAGGCCGATCGGGTGATCCGGGGTCAGTCACCCGCGGTGTGATGGGCCGTTCGCGCCGGGAGCGTGAACGGTCGGACGCGCCCCACGGTCAGCCGGTGCGCCTGCTGGGCCAGTTGACGCGCCCCCCGGTCACTCGGTGCGTCCCGGTCAGCTGACGCGCCGCTGGTGCCGGCGCAGCAGTTGGGTGCGGGCGGCGGCGTCCTGGTCGCGCCGGGGGTGCGGGGTGTTCGCGCGGTCGGCCTCGCGCTCGGCCAGCCGGTCGGCGATCGCGTGCTGGGCGTCGGCCGGCTTCTTGTCGTCGTACTTGAACTTGGCCCGCACCTCGCGGACCGTCAGGCGGAGCCCGCGCAGGCCGGGGAGCAGCCGGGAGAACTCGCCCTCACCGGGCACCACCCGGGTGTCCGGCGTCTCCGGCTGGAAGTGCGCCAGCTGGCGGTTGAGGATCTCCGCCTTGCCCGCCGCGGACTCGACGAGCTCGGCGGTGCAGTGGAAGTGGACGGAGGCGTAGTAGCTGGTGGGCGTGCCCGGCTCGCCGCGCCAGTGGCCGGGCGCGAAGGCGTAGCCGTCGGTGACCGCGAGGGTGACCTGCGGGTCGGCCCGGACGGCGGCCAGCAGCGGGTTGGGCGCGGCGAGGTGGAGCAGGATCTCGCCGCGCCCGGCGTCCAGCAGGAAGTGCGTCGGGACGAGCACCGGGCCCTCGCCCGGTCCGCCGTTGGCGGCGAGCAGGCCGAAGTCGCGGCCCTCGGCCAGCCAGGCGCGCCACTCCTGTTCGTCGCCGCGGTCCCAGGATCTGATCAGCATCGGCGGGCCCTCCGTCAGCGGGGGTAGCCGCGCAGGTGCGCGGGCAGCGGGACGGTGGTGGAGGCGGCCGGCTCGGGGGTGCCGTGCACGGTGGTGACCGGGATCAGGCCGGACCAGTGGGGCAGGTCGAGGTCCTCCGGGTCGTCGTCGGCGCCGTCCGCGCGGGTCTTGGCCGAGACCTCGTCCAGGTCGAGCCGGAGGACGGCGGTGGCGGCGAGTTCCTTGGCGTTGGCCGGGCGGACGTCGGCGGAGCGGCCGGGGATCGCGTGGTCGACCAGCGCGGCCAGCGCGACGTCCAGCTCCTCGGGGTCGGTGACCTGGTGGGCGGTGCCGTGCGCGATGACCGAGCGGAAGTTGACCGAGTGGTTGAACGCGGACTTGGTCAGCACCAGCGCGTCGACCAGGGTGACGGTGAGGCAGACCGGCAGGCCCTGGTCGGCGGAGGCGTTGCGCAGCGGACGGCTGCCGGTCGAGCCGTGGACGTACAGCCGGCCGCCGACGCGGGCGTAGATGGTCGGCAGGACGACGGGGGCGCCGTCGGCGACGAAGCCGAGGTGGCAGATGTACGCGTGGTCGAGGATGTCGTGGATCGCCTCCTGCTCCCAGGTGGCGCGGTCCTTGTAGCGGGTGGGGGTGGTGCGGGGGGTGCGGGAGTAGCTGGCGGAGCCTTCGGAAGGGGCCGACATGACAACCTCTATGTACTAGTGCATAATTTACTTTGTGCTAGGAGACTATCCGCTGAAAGGGCGACGCGCCAGCGAAATCGCGTCCCACATCGAACAGGGCGTGAGCACCGGGCGCCTCGCCCCCGGAACCGCGCTGCCCCCGCTGCGCGACCTCGCCGCCGAACTCGGCGTCAACCCCAACACCGTCGCCGCCGCCTACCGGCTGCTCCGCGACCGCGGGGTGATCGAGACCGCCGGCCGCAAGGGCAGCCGGATCCTCCCCAGGCCCGCGCTCACCCCGCGCGACCAGATCCGCGTCCCCGTCCCCCCGCACGCCCGCGACCTGTCCGGCGGCAACCCTGACCCGGCGCTGCTGCCCGACCTCGCCCCGGTCCTCGCGGCCGCCGCCGGGGCCGCCCACGCCGAGCCCGTCCTGTACGGGCACCCGGCCATCGACCCCGGGCTGCTCGCGCTCGCCCGCGCCTCCTTCGAGGCCGACGGCCTGCCCGGCGGCCCGATCGCCGTCGCCTCCGGCTCGCTCGACACCATCGAGCGGATCCTCGCCATCCGGCTGCGCCCCGGCGACGCCGTCGCCGTCGAGGACCCGGGCTGGGGCAGCCTGCTCGACCTGCTGCCCGCGCTCGGCCTGCTGCCCGCGCCCGTCCGGCTGGACGACGAGGGCCCGCTGCCCGACTCGCTCGCCGCCGCGCTGGCCGAGGGCGCCCGCGCGGTGGTGGTCACCAGTCGGGCGCAGAACCCGACCGGCGCCGCGCTCACCGCCCGCCGGGCCGAGGAGCTGCGGGCCGTCCTGGCCGAGCACCCCGGCGTGCTGCTGATCGAGGACGACCACGGGCACGGCATGGTCGACCAGCCGTACCACTCGTTGGTGGGCGCCGGCGCGCGGCACTGGGCCGTGGTGCGCTCGGCGGCCAAGGCGTACGGCCCGGACCTGCGGCTCTCGGTGGCCGTCGGCGACCAGGACACCATCGGGCGGGTCACCGGGCGGCTGCGCCTGGGCGCCGGCTGGGTCAGCCACCTGCTCCAGCGGGCCGTCGCCGAACTGTGGCGCACCGACGCGGTGCCGGTCGCCCGGGTGGCCGGCGTCTACCGGGCCCGCCGGGACGCGCTGCTCGGCGAGCTCGCCGAGCGCGGCATCGAGGCGCACGGCGAGAGCGGGCTGAACGTCTGGGTGCCGGTGCCGGACGAGACCTCAGCGCTGGTGGCGCTGGTGCAGCGCGGCTGGGTCGCGGCGCCCGGCGCGCGCTACCGCGTCCAGTCCCCGCCCGGGCTGCGGCTCACCGTGGCCCAGTTGGAACCGGCGGACGCGCAGCGGCTGGCCGAGGACCTGGCGGCCGTGCTGGGGGCGGGCGGGGCCGGTTCGCGGCTGGTGTGAAGCGGGCCGCGCCGGTCCGGTTCGACCCGTGCGCTCCGCCGGTCTGAACCCGGTGCTCCGCTGGTTTGAACCCGGCGGTAACAAAGCGGGAAACCTGGTGCAGATACCTAGCGGTAACCAGTGCGGGCATGTCATGTTCATCGCGCCACCGGCCGGCGGCCCACCCTCACCTAGGCGTCTCCCCGTCCCCACCGCACGGGGAGACCGAGCCGCAGGAGTTCCGCCGTGCCCGAAAACAGTTCGAGCATCACCCGCAGCGCCCCTCGACTCCGCCGACGGCTGCTCACCGCGGCCCTCGCCCTCCCGCTGGCCGCCGGCGGTCTGATGGCCGGCGGCCTCGCCACCGCCGCGTCGGCCGCCGCGGCCCCCTCCGTACCCTTCGCCGCACCGGGCGGCCCCACCGCCAGCGTCACGCTCGGCGACAGCTACATCTCCGGCGAGGCCGGCCGCTGGATGGGCAACGCGGCCGGCACCAGCGGCAGCCGGGCCGGTACCGACCGCGCCTGGAACGGCAGTTCCGCCGACGCCTCCCGGATCTACGGCCCCACGGCCGCGAGCGGCTGCGACCGCTCCGACGTCGCCGAGGTGCTCAGCGCCTCCACCGGAGCGCAGAACGAGATCAACCTGGCCTGCTCCGGCGCCGTCACCGCGAACATCTTCCGCGCCGCCAACGGTGGCCAGACGCTCAAGGGCGAGGCCCCGCAGGCCGACCAACTCGCCACCGTGGCACGGCAGAACAACGTCAAGCTGATCACGCTGTCGATCGGCGGCAACGACCTCGGCTTCAGCGGCATCATCTCCAACTGCGTCCAGGACTACCTCATCTGGTACTCCTACTGCCACGACTCCGCGCAGTCCTCGATCGACTCGAAGATGCCCACGGCGATGGCCGGCGTCGGCAAGGCGATCGACGAGATCCGCGCGGTGATGGCCGGGGCCGGCTACGCGCAGGGGGACTACCGCCTCGTCCTGCAGTCCTACCCCTCGCCGATCCCGCGCAGCGCCGAGATGCGCTACCCGGAGAGCGGCTGGACCCGCTCGAACACCGGCGGCTGCCCGTTCTGGGACGGTGACGCCGACTGGGCGCGCGACTCGATGGTGCCGCAGATCTCCAAGTCGCTGGCCGGGGTCGCGGCGTCCAAGGGCGCCCAGTTCCTCGACCTCTCCGACATGCTGCAGGGCCGCGAGGTCTGCTCGACGGCCACCCGGCAGCCGACCGCCACCGCCGGACCGTCCGCGACCACCAGCGAATGGGCGCGCTTCCTGGACGGCGGCCTCAACTCCACGCAGGGCGTGCTGCAGGAGTCGATGCACCCCAACTACTACGGGCAGCAGGCGCTCGGGCGCTGCCTGACCCTGCTGTGGGGGCAGAGCAGCGGCGACTACGCGTGCCGCAACACGGCGGGGCAGGACGCGGGTGGGATGTACCTGGCGGCGCGGTGACGTCGTGACACCGGGACGTTGTGACGCCGGGACGTTGTGACGCCGGGCTGTTCCGGCGCTCGGCTGTCGTGACGTCGTGATGTCGTGACGTCGTGATGTCGTGATGTCGTGACGTCGTGATGTCGTGACGCCGTGACGCCGTGACGCTGGGCTGTCGTGACGCGATGCCCGGTGCCCGTTTCCGGATCGGTTCCGGAGGCGGGCGCCGGGCGGCTCAGCCCTTGGCGAGCAGCGCCTGGGCGTGCGCCCTGACCTGATCCTTCGTCAAGTAGGAGTCGGTGTACTCGAAATCGCGCATCCGGGCGGGCTGGCGGGCGAGGAAGCCGGTCCGGACGAAGTCGTCCCCGGCGGTCGCGTTGAGCAGCCAGTTGGCGCCCACCCGGAACTTGGCCGCGTTGGTGCGCATCGCCATCAGGTGGTAGCCGCGGGCCACCAGCTGGGCCGGCACCCCGTGCAGCTCCACGCCGAGCGGCTTGGACACCGCGTCCTTGCCGCCCAGGTCGACCACCAGGCCCAAGTCCTTGTGGTAGTAGGGCTCCAGAGGCTGGTTGCGGAGCGCGGCGATCACGTTGCCGGCCACCACGCGGCCCTGCCGGGCGGAGTGCTGGGCGGTCGGCGGGCAGACCGCGCCGTCGCCCTTGGCGAGGTCCGGCACGGCGGCCGCGTCGCCCAGCGCGAACACGCTCTCGAACTGCGGCACTCGCATCTCCGCCGTCACCGCGAGCCGGCCGCGGACCGTCTCCGCGTCCAGCGTGCCGATCAGCGGGCTCGCGGCCACCCCGGCGGTCCAGATCAGCGTGCGACAGGGCAGTACTCGGCCGTCGGTGAACTTGACCGACTCGGCGCCGACTTCGGCCACCGAGACGCCCAGCGACACCTCGATCCCGCGGCCGCGGAGCACCTCCAGAGCGGCCAGGCCCAGCGCGTCGCCCAGCTCCGGCATCAGCTTCGGGGCGATGTCGATCAGGTGCCACTTGATCTGCCGGGCGTCCAGGCGCGGGTAGCGGTGGGACGCGGCGGTGGTCAGGCGTTGCAGGCAGGCGGCCGTCTCGGTGCCCGCGTAGCCGCCGCCGACGACCACGAACTGGAGCCGGGACTCGCGCTCCCGCTGGTCCAGGGTGGCCGAGGCGAGGTCGAGTTGGGCGATCACGTGGTCGCGGACGTAGGCCGCCTCGGCGAGCGTCTTCATCCCGCGGGCGTAGTCGGTCAGGCCGGGGATGTCGAAGGTGCGGGTGACGCTGCCGGGGGCGAGGACCAGGTAGTCGTACTTCTGTGCCACCACCTCGTCGGTGATCTTGCGGACCACGCACACCTTGGAGGCCGGGTCCACGCCGATCGCGCCGCCCGGAACGATGTGGGTGCGGCGCAGCGTGCGGCGCAGGGAGACCGCGACCGACTGCGGGGTCAGCACGCCGGCCGCGACGTGCGGCAGCAGGGGCAGGTAGAGCTGGTAGCTGAACGGTGTGACCAGCGAGATCTCGGCCTCCGACGGCGCGAGCTTGCGTTCGAGTCGGCGGGCGCACTCCAGGCCGGCGAAGCCGCCGCCCACGATCAGGATCCGAGGTCGTTCCATCGCTCATCCCTTTGCCGTGCAGGTCGTAACCGCGAAGGTCCCCATTGCTGTCCGCCACACTCGCACGGAGCAGCGGGGGCTGCCACCGGGGTGGGGCGGATGGTGGAGGGGCGGGACGGGGCGTACGGAGGGGAGGAGGTGACGGGTCGGCACCGATAGGCTGTCGGGCGTGCTCCCCGAGGTGACGGCGGTCCGTTATGTGACGCCACTGCGAGAAGGCGGCTCGATGCCGGGCCTGGTCGAGGCCGACGACCGGCGGCTGTACGCGCTGAAATGGGTCGGCGCGGCGCAGGGCCGGAAGGCGTTGGTGGCGGAGGTGCTGGCCGGGGAGTTGGGCCGGCGGCTCGGGCTGCCGGTGCCGGAGCTGGTGACGGTCGACCTGGATCCGGTGCTGGCCCGCAGCGAGCCGGACCAGCAGGTCCAGGACCAGATGCGGGCCAGTGGCGGGACCAACCTCGGGATGGCCTTCGTCAGCGGCGCGCTCAACTTCGACCCGCTCTGCTTCGAGGTGGATCCGGAGCTGGCCGGCCAGGTGCTCTGGTTCGACGCGCTGATCGGCAACGTCGACCGCTCCTGGCGCAACCCCAACCTGCTGGTGGCGACCGGCGGGCTGCGGCTGATCGACCACGGCGCGAGCCTGATCTTCCACCACCACTGGGCGGGCGCCGCCGCCTGGGTGCGCCGCCCGTACGACGCCTCCGACCACGCGCTGCTGCGGGCCCGGCCGGACCTGACGGCCGCCGACAAGGCGCTCGCACCGCTCGCGGAGGCCGCGATCGAGGGCGCGGTGGCGAGGATCCCGGAGGTCTGGCTGCTGGACGAGCCCGGCTTCGACTCGCCCGAGGCGGTGCGCGCCGCGTACCGCGCCCAGCTGACCGGCCGACTGGCCGGTCCGCGCGACTGGCTGCCGGAGGTGCCCGCATGACCGAGCCGAGGACGCCCGCGCTGCCGGCCACCGTCGAGCTGCACGACTACGAGTACGCCGTGATCCGCGCGGTGCCGCGGGTGGAACGCGGCGAGTGCGTCAACGTCGGGGTGCTGCTGTACTGCCGCCAGAACGGGTACCTGGCCGCGCGCACGCACCTGGACCAGGCCCGGCTGCTGGCGCTCGACCCGGTGGCGGACGTGAACGGGGTGCGGCGGGCGCTGCACGGGATCGAGGCGGTGTGCGCCGGGGGCCCGCAGGCCGGCCCGGCGGCGGGGGACAGCCCGGGGCAGCGGTTCCGCTGGCTGACCGCTCCGCGCAGCGCGATCGTCCAGCCGGGGCCGGTGCACACCGGGCTGACCGCGGACCCGGATCCGGAGCTGCGGCACCTGTTCGATCAGCTGGTGCTCTAGGCTCTGTCGACCGGCCGGTGCCGCAGTTCCGGTCAAGCCGTCGACGGTTGCCGTGGTCAAAGCTTGAGTTGCTGAAGCACTTGGCCGTACGCTGACCCCATGGGTTCGACAGCGACGACGACCGTACCGACCAACGCCGAGTTGATGGAAGCGTTGGCCGCCGTCGGCGCCGCGTATTTCCAGGACTTCGCGGCGGCCGCGGCCCGGCACGGGCTCTCCTCCTCGCAGGCCAAGGCGCTCGGCGCGGTGCAGGAGCCGGTGCCGATGCGGGCGCTGGCCGGACGGCTGGGCTGCGACGCGTCCAACGTCACCGGGATCGTGGACCGGCTGGAGTCGCTGCGCCTGGCCCACCGGGAGGCCGCCGCCGGCGACCGCCGGGTGAAGATCGTCGTGATCACGGACGAGGGCCGGGAGATCCTGAACCGCATCCGCGGCGAGATGGCCCGAACCCACCAGGCGTTCGAGGCGATGACCGACGAGCAGCGGATCGCGCTGCACTCGATCTGCGCGCAGGTCCTGCCGGTGCTGGCCGGCCGGTCCGGCGCCGCCCAGTAGGCCGCCCGGCAGCGGGCCGCCCCGCGCCCGGCGGGAACCGTCGGGCGGGCCCGGTCGGAGCCGTCCGCTCCGGCCCGGGCCGGAGCCGCCCGATGCGCCGACGTTCCGGCTGACCTCGGCTGTTAGGCTTGCGAAGCGTGAGCGCGAAGCCCCAGATCCCCAATGTCCTGGCCTCCCGGTACGCCTCGGCGACCCTGGCCCAGCTGTGGTCCCCCGAGCACAAGGTGGTCCTTGAGCGCCACCTGTGGCTCGCCGTCCTGAAGGCCCAGCAGGACCTCGGTGTCGAGGTACCGGCGAACGCCGTCGCCGACTACGAGCGGGTGATCGACCAGGTCGACCTCGGCTCCATCGCCGCCCGTGAGCGGGTCACCCGCCACGACGTGAAGGCCCGGATCGAGGAGTTCAGCGAACTCGCCGGCCACGAGCAGATCCACAAGGGCATGACCTCCCGGGATCTGACCGAGAACGTCGAGCAGCTGCAGATCCGCCAGTCGCTGGAGCACGTGCGCGACCGCACGGTGGCCGTGCTGGTCCGGCTGGCCCGCCTGGCCGCCCAGCACTCCGAGCTGGTCATGGCCGGCCGCTCGCACAACGTGGCCGCGCAGGCCACCACCCTGGGCAAGCGCTTCGCGTCGATCACCGACGAGCTGCTGGTCGCCTTCCGTCGCCTGGAGGAGCTGATCGCCCGCTACCCGCTGCGCGGGATCAAGGGCCCGGTCGGCACCGCCCAGGACATGCTGGACCTGCTCGGTGGCGACACCGACAAGCTCGCCGAGCTGGAGCGCCGGGTCGCCGGGCACCTCGGCTTCGAGAACGTGCTGATCAGCGTCGGCCAGGTCTACCCGCGCTCGCTGGACTTCGAGGTGCTCACCGCCCTCGTCCAGCTGGCCGCCGCGCCGTCCAGCCTGGCCAAGACCATCCGTCTGATGGCCGGCCACGAGCTGGTCACGGAGGGCTTCAAGGAGGGCCAGGTCGGCTCCTCGGCGATGCCGCACAAGATGAACACCCGCTCCTGCGAGCGCGTCAACGGCCTGGCCGTCATCCTGCGCGGCTACGCCTCGATGACCGGCGAGCTGGCCGGCGACCAGTGGAACGAGGGTGACGTCTCCTGCTCGGTGGTGCGCCGGGTCGCGCTGCCGGACGCCTTCTTCGCCTTCGACGGCCTGCTGGAGACCTTCCTGACCGTCCTCGACGAGTTCGGCGCCTTCCCCGCCGTGATCGAGGCCGAGCTGGACCGCTACCTGCCGTTCCTCGCCACCACCAAGGTGCTGATGGGCGCGGTGCGCGCGGGCGTCGGCCGGGAGACCGGGCACGAGGTCATCAAGGAGCACGCCGTCGCCTCCGCGCTGGCGATGCGTGCGGGCGCCCGCGAGAACGAGCTGCTGGACCGGCTGGCCGCCGACGAGCGGATCCCGCTGGACCGGGCCGGGCTGGACGCGCTGCTGGCCGACCGGCTCTCCTTCACCGGTGCGGCCGGTGCTCAGGTCGCCGAGGTGGTCCGCCAGGTGGATGCCGTCGCCGCCGCCTACCCGGAGGCCGCCAAGTACGCGCCCGGTGACATCCTCTGACGATTCGTCAGCCAGCTGAGGGCCCTGCCGCCGATCCGGTGGCGGGGCCCTCGTCCGTGTGGACGTGGCCCGGGTCGAGCGGCGGGGTGGTGCCGCAGGCCCACTCGCAGTCCGGCTCGGCCACCGGGCGGTCCACCGGCGCGAGCACGTTGCCGCGGACGGTGGCGAAGGCCGTCAGCCCGCCGGTGACCAGCAGCCCGGCGCAGATCAGCATCGCGGTGCGGAAGGCGGAGTCCACCGCGGACGGCACCCGGTAGGCGTCGCCGCTCAGCCCGGCGAGCGAGGGCAGCGCGGCGACCGCGAGCAGCCCGGCCGCGCGGGCGGCGGCGTTGTTGACGCCGCTGGCGATGCCCGCGTGCCGGACCTCGACGGCGGCCAGCACCGTCGCCGTCAGCGGCGCGACCAGCAGGGTCATCCCGCAGCCCAGCACCGTGACGGCGGGCAGCACGTCCGCCCAGTAGGAGGAGCCGGGGCCGGTGCGCAGCATCAGCAGCACCCCGGCGGCGCACAGCAGCGGACCGACGGTGAGCGGGATCCGGGGGCCGATCCGCTTGCCCAGCCGCCCGGCGCGTGCCGACAGGGTCAGCATCAGCACGGTGATCGGGACCAGGGCGAGGCCGGAGACCAGCGGGGAGAAGCCGGAGACGATCTGCAACTGCACCACCAGCAGGAAGAACACCCCGCTGAACGCCGCGTAGACGCAGAGGGTGACCAGGTTGACGGCGGTGAACAGCCGGGAGGAGAAGAGGCCGAGCGGCAGCATCGGCTCGGCGGCGCGGCGCTCGACCGCGATGAAGGCCGCGCCGAGCAGCAGGCCGATCGCGCCGGTGAGCCAGACCGCGGGGGACAGGCCCTCCCCGGCGGCGGTCAGCGCGTAGGTGATCGCGCCGAGGGCGAGCGCGGCGAGCAGCGCGCCGGGGACGTCGAAGCGGCCGACGGCGCTCTCGTTCCGGCTCTCGGGGACGAACCGGGAGGTGACCGCGACCACGGCGGCCGCGAGCGGAAGGTTCAGCAGGAAGATCCACCGCCAGCCGGGGCCGTCCACCAGCCAGCCGCCGAGGAAGGGGCCGACCGCGGCCGACACCCCGCCGAGGCCCGACCACAGGCCGACCGCCGCCGAGCGGTCGTCCGGGTGGAAGACGGCTTGCAGCATGGCGAGCGAACCGGGGGTGAGCAGCGCCCCGCCGATGCCCTGGACGGCGCGGGCGGCGATCAGCACGTGGATGGTGGGGGCGGCGGCGCAGGCCGCGGAGGCGGCGGCGAACCAGAGCACGCCGATCAGGAAGACCCGGCGCCGGCCGTACCGGTCGCCGAGCGCGCCGCCGAGCAGGATCAGTCCGGCCAGGGTGAGCAGGTAGGCGTTGAGCGTCCACTGCAGGGACGCGAGGGAGGCGCCGAGATCGGTGCCGATGCGGGGCAGCGCGACGTTCACCACGGTGCCGTCGAGCATCGCCATGCTGGAGCCGAGCACCGTCGCGAGGAGGACCCAGCGTCCCCGCGAGGTGCCCAGGCGCAGTGTTCCTGCTTCGGAGGTGGCCACGGGCCGATCCTGCGCCCGTGGGGCGTACGTGACAAGGGTCACCGGGTGGCGTGTCGGTGGGTGCGCGGTGCGTGAGCGGGCGGGTGCGCAGCGGTGGCGGAATCGGCGCAGCGTCGTGGATCAGTGGCGCCGGGTGAATGGATTGTGCACGTACGGTGCGGCCGATCATTCGGAGGGTCACCGCAGCTCGGGGGGTTGTCGGCGGTTCAAGTGATCGACATTGCTTCACCCGAACGGATGGGTTTTAGTTCAGCGACCGCCCGGCCAGTCCGGACGGATCCACCGGGTGGAACGCCGAATCCTGCCGCTGCCCGGTGGCTCGCACCGAACTCTGTACGGCAGGAGCGGGGGACCCACAGGTAAGTCGCCGGACCGGAAACGGCACGCTTTCGCGTACCCGGATCCAGGGCCGGCTAGGGGTGAAGCCGCATGTGCGGCCGGGCAACTCCAGCCCGAACCCGACAGCTCACCTCGCAGGCGTCGGAGAGGAAAATTCCATGCCTGCACAGGCTCGTCGTATCGCCCTGCCCCGCGCCGCCCGCATCGGGATCGCCACCGCCGTCACCGGTGTCTCCTTCGCCCTGCCGCTCGTCACCGCGATGAGCGCCCAGGCCCACCCCGCGCCGGCCGCCGCGGTCACCGCCGCCCCGGCCGCCGCTCCCGCCGACCAGGCCCAGGCCTCGTCGCAGGAGAGCTACCGCGTCGTCAGCGGTGACACCCTGTCCCGGATCGCCGACGCCCAGCACGTCGACGGCGGCTGGCAGGCGCTGTACGACCACAACCGCGAGGTCGTCGGCGGCAACCCGGACCTGATCTTCCCCGGTCAGCGGCTCGTGATCGCCGGCCAGGCCGCCCCGGCCAAGCCCGCTGCCCCGGCGAAGCCCGCCCAGCCGTCCGCCCAGGACGCCGCGCCGGCCACCACCGCCGCCAAGCCGCAGGCCCAGCTGGAGGTCCGGACCGAGGCGGCCAAGCCGTCCGCCCAGCTCCAGACCCAGCTGCAGACCGCCGCGCCGTCCGCCACGGTCAGCACCGTCCCGGTCGCCGCCGCCTCCGCCTTCGTCGCCCCGCTGGCCAGCCCGAAGCTGGGCACCGCCTACGGCGTGGCCGGCTCGATGTGGGCCTCCGGCCACCACACCGGCCAGGACTTCGTCGCCTCCACCGGCACCCCGCTGCGCGCCGTCGGCAACGGCGTCGTGGTGAAGGCCGGCAACGGCGGCGCCTACGGCAACGAGGTCGAGATCAAGCTCGCCGACGGCCACTACGCCGAGTACGCGCACCTCTCCTCGATCGGTGTGAAGATCGGTCAGGCCGTCAAGGCCGGACAGCAGATCGGCCTCTCCGGCGCGACCGGCAACGTGACCGGCCCGCACCTGCACTTCGAGATCCGCAACGGCTCGGAGTACGGCTCGGACATCAACCCGGTCGCCTACCTGCGGGCCCACGGCGTCGCGCTCTGACCCGTACCGGATGTACCGGATGTACCGGATCTGCCGGATGTGCCGGATGAGGAACCACCGCTGCTACGGGGCGAATCGACCGCCCGGGATGGTCATGTCGGGTGACCGCTCGACCGGGTGATCGCCGCAGCAGTGGACATGGGCGCGGGACACGCCCAGGCCGGCCCGGCTCGCGAGACTTCTCTCGCGAGCCGGGCCGGCCGCTGTCGTTTCCGGGCCTTGGTGGGTGCCCCCAAGGCGAATTGACGATGTGTCAGATATGTGGGCTGGTGGGCCGGTTCAGAGCCGGTGGGCGGGCAGCCCGTGCTGGGCGGCGGTCAGCAGCTCGTGCATCCGCTGCCCGAAGTCCTCGGTGTCGGCGGCCGGTTCGGGGAAGACCAGGCGGACGTCGCGGTGGCCGTGCGGGTGGTCCAGGCGCAGGACCAGGCCGTGGCGGTCCAGGGCGAGCGGGCGGACCTCCGGGTGCTGGGCGAGCAGGTCCGGGTCGAGCAGCCGGGTGAGGACGGCGAGGGCGTCGGCGTGGTCGTCGGCGAGGTGGGTGAGCATGGCGGCCTCGTAGCGGGCCAGCGGGTCGGGCGCGGCGAGGGCGAGGTCGCCGGCGGTGAGCGCGCCGGTGCCGTACGGGGTGGCGAGGACGGCGTGGGCGACGTCCACGCGCAGGTGGACGCTGAGGCCGTCGTCGGCGAGGTGGGCCAGGTGTAGTCGGCCGGCCAGGGTGAGGCGGGCGCGGATCCGGTCGCGGACGGCGACGGGGGAGATGTCGGTGACGTCCAGGACGACGGCGAGTCCGTCGGTGGCGCGGGCGGCGGCGGTGGCGAGCGGGTCGCCCAGCGGGGCGCGCAGGCGCAGCCGGGAGCCGTGGACGGAGACCGGGGTGTCGAGGTCGTGGTGTTCGCCGCAGGCGCGGACGGTGAGCGAGGAGGTCGCGCTGAGCAGGCTCTGGACGCGCTCGGCGGTGGTGGGTTCGGGCACCTCGGCGTCGCCGGCGGGCAGGCTCATGACGGACCTCCAGTTAGTTAGGTGAGCCTAACCTAATCTCCGCTCGGGGGTGTGGCAAGTGGCGTGGCCGGGATCGCTGTCGTCAGGGATAGATGGCGCTTGCAAGTACCTGCGGGTGTCTCGTATTGTCGACGCTGGTAGTTGCATGCGCAACGGTTCTCTCTGGAAAGCGGTCCCTCATGCCCCTCGCGCTCCTGGCGCTGGCGATCAGCGCCTTCGGTATCGGCACCACCGAGTTCGTGATCATGGGCCTGCTGCCCGAGGTCGCCGGCGACTTCTCGGTCTCCATCCCCACTGCCGGTCTGCTGATCTCCGGCTACGCGCTCGGCGTCGTGGTCGGCGGCCCGCTGCTCACCATCCTCGGCACCCGGGCCCCCCGCAAGGGCATGCTGCTGACGCTGATGGGCCTGTTCGTGGTGGGCAACCTGATCGCGGCCGTCGCCCCCGCCTTCGGGCTGCTGATGATCGGGCGGATCGTCAGCGCCTTCGCGCACGGCGCGTTCTTCGGCATCGGCTCGGTCGTCGCCGCCGACCTGGTCGCCCCGCACAAGCGGGCCGGCGCCATCGCCCTGATGTTCACCGGCCTCACCGCCGCCAACGTGCTGGGCGTCCCGATGGGCACCCTGCTCGGCCAGCACTTCGGCTGGCGCTCCACGTTCTACGTCGTCGCCGGGCTCGGCCTGCTCGGCCTCGCCGGGATCGCGGCGCTGGTGCCCGTCCAGCCGAGGGCGGGCGCCGCCCGGCTCGGCCCCGAACTGGCCGCCTTCCGGACCCTGCGGCTCTGGCTCGCGCTCGCCATGACCGTGCTCGGCTGGGGCGGCATCTTCGCGATGTTCACCTACATCACGCCGATGATGACCGAACTGGCCGGCTTCGCCCCGAGCAGCGTCACCTGGCTGCTCTTCCTGTTCGGCGTCGGCCTGTTCGTCGGCAACCTGCTGGGCGGCTGGTTCGCCGACCGCGCGCTGATGCGCAGCCTCACCGTGATCCTCGCGGTGCTCGCGGTGCTGCTGTTCGCCTTCACCTTCGCCGCGCACAGCAAGCCGGCCGCGATCGTCCTCATCCCGCTGATCGGGCTGTTCGGCTTCGCGACCGTCGCGCCGCTGCAGAAGCGGGTCATGGACCAGGCGGCGGGCGCGCCGACGCTGGCCTCGGCCGCCAACATCGCCGCGTTCAACCTGGGCAACGCGCTGGCCGCCTGGCTCGGCGGGCTGGTCATCTCCGGCGGCCTCGGCTACGACGCGCCGAACTGGGTGGGCGGGCTGCTCACCGCGGTCGCCCTCGGTGTGACGGTGTTCGCGGCGGCGCTGGACCGGCGCGGCGCGGCGGGCGAGGGGCGGGTCGTGGCGCGCTCGGGCGCCCCGGCCGAGCAGGGCGTGCCCGCGGGGCGGTGAGCGAGGGGGCGGCGGAGGGCCCGGACGCCTGGTGCGCGTCCGGGCCCTTGCGGTGGTCAGGCCGCTCGACGGTGTCTCAGGCGACGACGGCCTGGGCGTCGATCTCGACCAGCATCGGCTCCTGCGGCAGCTCGACGAAGATCGTGGTGCGGCAGGGCTTCACGCCGCCGGGCTTGATGTTCTCGTCGATGAACTCGGCGTACACCTCGTTCATCAGCGGGAAGTCCGCCCGCTTGGTGAGGTAGACCCGGAACATCACCACGTCCTCGATGGTGGCCCCGCCGGCCTCGACGATCGCCTTGACGTTCTCCAGCGTGCGCCGGGTCTGCGCCTTCACGTCGCCGTGGTACAGGTACTCGCCGGTCGCCGGGTCCTGCGGGCCCTGGCCGGAGACCTGGAGGATCGGGCCCTTGCGGACGCCCTGGGAGAACATCCAGGCGGGGGCGGGGGCGCCGTCGGTGCGGACCTCGGTCTTGCCGCTGGTCGGGTGCTGCTCGTTCATGGGGTTCCTTACGGTCTGACGGTTGATCAGTTGTGGTCCGGGCGGCCGCAGTCGGCCGAGATGGCGCGGGTGGTGGCGAGCAGCTGCGGGAGGAGGTCCAGCACCTGCTCGTAGGGCAGGACGACGTCCGGCACCGAGATGGACGCGGCGGCGACGACCCGGCCGCTGGCGTCCCGGATCGGTGCGGCCACGCAGTTGATGAACGCCTCGTGCTCGGCGTGGTCCTGCGCCCAGCCCTGGACGGCGACCTTCTCCAGCTCGGCGAGCAGCGCCTCGGGCGTGCTGAGGGTGCGGGGGGTGTGCGGGGTGAAGTCGATCCCGGCGGCCACCCGGCGGCGTTCGGGCAGCGGCAGGTCGGCCAGCAGCACCTTGGAGACGGCGGCGCTGTGCAGGGCGGCGCGCAGGCCGATCCGGGAGTACATCCTGACCGGGTGCCGGGAGTCGAACTTGTCGATGTAGACGACCTCGCCGCCCTCGTACGCGGCCAGATGCACGGTCTGGCCGGTGGTGGCGTTCAGCTCGGCCAGGTGCGGGGCGGCGATCCGGCGGACGCCGCGCTGTTCCAGGGCGAGGCCGGAGAGGGCGAACAGGCCGGCGCCCAGGTGGTAGCGGTAGGCGGCGTCACGGTAGACGAACCGTTCCTCCTCCAGGCTCTGGAGCAGTCGGAGCACGGTCGTCTTGTGGACGCCGAGCACCTCGGCCAGCTGGTCGAGGGAGCGCTCGCCCTCGCCGAGTTCGGCGAGCAGGCGCAGGGCGCGGGTGACGGTCTGGCTCATCGTGCTCCGCCGGGGTCGTTCGGGCTCGGGTTCGTGCTCATTGTGCCCGGGCCCGCCGGGTGTCGCGGGACCGGTCCGCGGGGACGGCCGGGCCGGTGATGCCCTCCACCGAGACCCGGGTGGCGGCCCAGTCGGCGGGCGAGGCGTCGAGCAGCGCGGCCACCACGGCGGCGGGCGGCAGTTCGGCCTGGTCGCCGTGGGCGGTCAGCGCGCAGGCGGCGCTCAGGTGGCCGAGTCGCAGCCGGCGGCGCTGGTCCAGGCCGCGGACGGTGCCGGCCAGGTAGCCGGCGGCGAAGGCGTCGCCCGCGCCGGTGGCCTCGACCACCTCGACGGCCAGGGCCGGTTCGCTCACCGCCGTGCCGTCCCGCTCCAGGGCGGTGACCAGCCGGGCGGCGTCCTTGACCACCACGGTGGCGGGGGAGGCGAAGCGGCGGCGCAGCGCGGCCGGTTCCCCGGTGCCGAACGCGGCCTCGGCCTCGTCGGCGCCGATCAGCAGCAGGTCGGCGGCGTCCAGCAGCGGCGGCAGGACGGCCGGGTCGCGGTCGTGCCAGAGCGCGGGGCGCCAGTTGAGGTCGAAGCTGACGGTCCGCTCCGGGCGGCGGTCGGCGAGCAGGGCGCGCAGCAGCGCCAGGCAGTCGTCGGAGAGCGCGGCGGTGATGCCGGACAGGTGCAGCAGGCGGGCGCCGGACAGCAGCCGGACGGCCGCCGGGTCGGCCAGCAGGGCGGGGGAGAGCGCGGCGGCCGCGGAGCCGCGCCGGTGGTAGTGCAGCCGGCTGCGGCCGGGGCCGAGGTCGTGGTGGTGGCCGGTGGCGCCGCCGACCTCCTTGAGGTACAGGCCGGTGGGGCGGTGCGGGTCGACGGCGACCGCCGAGACGTCCACGCCGCGGGCGGCGACCTCGGCGAGCAGCCGGCGGCCGAAGCCGTCGTCGCCGACCCGGCTGATCCAGGCGGTCGGGACGCCGAGCGCGGCCAGCGCGCCGGCCACGTTGGACTCCGCGCCGCCGACCGACAACCGGAAGTTCTCCACCGCCTCCAGCGGGCCCGGCCGGTCCGGCAGCAGCACCGCCATGGACTCGCCCACGCACACGGCCGTCGGGGAAGGACCGGGGCGGGCCGGGCCCGGGGTGTCCTGTCGCGGCATCTGCTGGGCTCCTCCGTCTGCGGCGGCCGTTCCGTTGACCGTGATCCGGCGCCGATGCTAGAACCGTCATGCCAACATGTGCAACCCTCATTGCACATGTTGCAACACGGCAGATGGAGGAAGACGGTGGAGCAGACCTTCGCAAGCATCGGCACCGGGCCGGGCATCGACGACGGCGCGGTGGCGGCCCTCGCCGACGAGACGCTCGACTGGCGGTTCAAGGCCGCCCCGCCGGAGGCTTGGGGGCACTCCGTCCGCGACTGGCTGGCCACCGGACCCACCCTCACCGGGCTCGGCACCCCGCTGCTCACCCTGGACGGTGCCGCGCTCGACCACAACCTCCGCACCATGGCCGACTGGTGCGCCAAGGCCGGGGTCGCGCTCGTGCCGCACGGCAAGACCACCATGGCGCCCGCCCTGTGGCAGGCGCAGCTCGCCACCGGCAGCCACGGCATCACCCTCGCCAACCTGCCGCAGGTGCGCGTCGCCCGGGCCTTCGGAGTCGAGCGGATCCTGCTCGCCAACACCCTGCTCGACCCGGCCGGACTGGCCTGGCTCGCCGCCGAACTGGCCGCCGACCCGGCGTTCGCCTTCGTCTCCTGGGTGGACTCCACCGAGAGCGTCCGGCTGATGGACGAGGCGCTGCGCGCCGCCGGGGCCCAGCGGCCCGTCGAGGTCCTGGTCGAACTCGGCGGCCCCGGCGGGCGCACCGGCGCCCGCGGCGTGGACGCGGCCGTCGAGATCGCCGCCGCCGTGCTGCGCGCCCCCACCCTGCGCCTCGCGGGCGTCGGCGGCTACGAGGGTGCGCTCGCCCACGACGCCACCGCCGACGGGCTGGCCACCGTCCGTGACTACCTCAAGGCGCTCGCCGACCTGCACGGCCGGCTCGCCCGCGCCTACCCGGACGACGCCCGGCCGATCGTGACGGCCGGCGGCAGCGCCTACTTCGACCTGGTCGTCGAGGAACTGGCAGGCCTGCCGGACGCCCTCGTGGTCCTGCGCTCGGGCGCGTACATCGCCCACGACGACGGCTTCTACCGGGGCATCTCGCCACTGGTCCGGGGCGCCGGCGACACGCCGTTCCGCAGCGCGCTGCACGGCTGGGCCCGGGTGGTGTCCCGGCCCGAGCCGCAACTGGCCCTGCTGGACGCCGGCAAGCGCGACCTGCCCTTCGACGAGGGCCTGCCCGAGCCGCAACGCGTGCGCGGCGGCGCAGAGTTGACCGGCACCGCGGCCCGGATCACCGCACTCAACGACCAGCACGCCTTCCTGCGCGACGCGGGCGACCTCGCCCCGATTGGCGCGGTGCTGCGGCTCGGCGTCTCCCACCCGTGCACGGCCTTCGACAAGTGGACCGCGATCCCGGTGCTGGACTCCGCCGACGCGGCCGAGCCGAAGGTCACCGGGCTGGTCAGGACGTTCTTCTGATGGCGGGCGGCAGAGCGCCCGACACCGTCTTCCGGGGCGCCACCGTCGTCGACGGCACCGGCGCGGACCGCTACCGGGCGGACGTGCGGATCGCCGACGGGCTGATCACCGGGATCGGCCACGGCCTCGACGCGCCGACGGTGGTGGACGCCGACGGGCTGGTCCTCGCCCCCGGCTTCATCGACATGCACGCCCACTCCGACCTCGCCCTGCTGCTCGAACCCGAGCACCCGGCCAAGGTCACCCAGGGCGTCACCTGCGAGGTCCTCGGCCAGGACGGCCTGTCCTACGCCCCGGTGGACGACACCACCCTGCCCGCGCTGCGTCGCCAACTGGCCGGCTGGAACGGCGATCCGGAGGACTTCGACTGGGACTGGCGCGGCGTCGCGGGCTACCTGGACCGGATCGACCGCACCGGCGTCGCCGTCAACGCCTGCTACCTCGTCCCGCACGGCTCGCTGCGGATGCTCGCCATGGGCTGGGCCAACCGGCCGCCCACCCCGGCCGAACTCGACCGGATGCGCCAGGAGTTGGCGCAGGGCCTGCTGGACGGCGCGGTCGGCATGTCCAGCGGCCTCAGCTACACCCCCGGGATGTACGCGGACACCTCCGAGCTGGTCGAGCTGTGCACCGTGGTAGCGGCCTACGGCGGCTTCCACGCCCCGCACCAACGCTCTTATGGTGAGGGTGCGTTGGAGGGCTACGCGGAAATGGTGGAGATCGCCCGGCGGACCGGCTGCGCGCTGCACCTGACCCACGCCACGATGAACTTCGGCGTCAACCGGGGCCGGGCCGGCGAACTGCTGGAACTGGTCGACCAGGCGCTCGCCGACGGCGTCGACCTCACCCTGGACAGCTACCCCTACCTGCCGGGATCCACCACCCTGGCCGCCCTGTTGCCCAGTTGGGCCACCGAGGGCGGTCCGGCGGCGACACTCACCCGGCTCGCCGACCCGGCCGCCCGCGAGCGGATCCGGTACGAGGTGGAGGAGAAGGGCAGCGACGGCTGCCATGGCGTCGTCACCGACTGGGCGACGATCCAGATCTCCGGCGTCCGGACGGCCGAGCTGGCGCGGGCGGTCGGCCGGACCGTCGCCGAACTCGCCGCCGAGCGGGGCCGCAGCGGCACGGAGGTCTTCCTCGACCTGCTGCGCCGCGACGAACTGGCCACCACGATCCTCCAGCACGTCGGGCACGAGGAGAACGTCCGGGCGATCATGCGCCACCCGGCGCACACCGTCGGCAGCGACGGACTGCTGGTCGGCGCCCGGCCGCACCCGCGTGCCTGGGGCACCTTCCCCCGCTACCTCGCCCACTACAGCCGGGAGTTGGGCGTGCTGACACTGGAGGAGGCGATCGCCCGGATGACCGGTCGGCCCGCCGCCCGGCTCGGGCTGCACCGGCGCGGCCTGATCGCCCCCGGCCACCACGCCGACCTGGTGCTCCTCGACCCCGAGAAGGTCCGGGACGCCGCCACCTTCGAGGACCCCCGGCTGCCCGCCGAGGGCGTCCAGCACGTGTACGTCAACGGCACCGCCGTCGTCCGGCAGGGCCGCACCACGGGCGCCCGGCCCGGGCGCGCCCTGCGCCGCACCGACCGAGGAACCAGATCCCTGTGAATCCCCCCTCCGTGAACCCCCTCGCCGACCTGCGGGACGACCCGGTGATCGCCGTGGTCCGCGCGCCCCGCATCCCGGACGCGGCCGCGCTGTGCGCCGCGCTCGCCGACGGCGGCATCAACTGGACCGAATTCACCTACACCACACCGGAGGTGACGACGCACCTGCGGCGTGCCGCGGACGCGGGCTGGCGGGTCGGCGTGGGCACCGTGCTGACCGCCGAGCAGGCCGAGCGCGGGGTCGCGAGCGGGGCGTCCTTCCTGGTCACCCCCGGCTGCCGGCCCGAGGTCGCGCAGGCCGCCCGGGCCGCCGGGGTACCGGTGGTGCTCGGGGCGCTCACCCCGACCGAGGTGGCCCGGGCGGTGGACCTCGGGGCCGCCGCCGTGAAGATCTTCCCGGCCCGGGCGTTCGGCCCCGGCTACTTCAAGGACCTGCGCGGCCCGTACCCGGACGTCCCGCTGGTGGCCTCCGGCGGGGTGAACGCGGGCAACGCCGCCGACTTCCTGGCGCACGGCGCGCTCGCGGTCTGCGCGGGCACGGACGTGGTGCCGCCGGACGCGGTCGCGGCGGGGGACTGGGCGGAGATCACCCGGCGGGCCCGGGCGTTCACCGCGGCGTGCGCGGTGGCGCGGGCCTGAGGGGCCGACGGGCGGCGGGGTGCCGGGGCGGTCGGCCGGCGAGTTGTCGGGACGGCCGTCGGCGGGCTGTCGGCACGGCCGGGGATGGGCGAGAATCGTGCTCCCCAGCCCCGGCCCCGGCCCCAGCCCTGGCCCCGGCCCCCGGATCCGGCAGGAGGACCCACCCCATGACCCCGCCCCGCCCCGGCCCCGACTGGCTGGCCGACGCCGTCCTGTACCAGATCTACCCGCAGAGCTTCGCGGACTCCGACGGCGACGGCATCGGCGACTTCGCCGGCATCGCCGCGCACCTCGACCACCTCGCCTGGCTCGGCGTCGACACCGTCTGGCTCAACCCCTGCTTCGCCTCCCCGTTCCGCGACGCCGGTTACGACGTCGCCGACTACCTCGCCCCGGCCCCGCGCTACGGCGCCACCGAGGACCTGGTCACGCTGGTCGAGGCCGCCCGCCGCAAGGGCATCCGGATCCTGCTCGACCTGGTCGCCGGCCACACCTCCGACCGCCACCCCTGGTTCCTGGCCGCCGCCGAGGACCCGTCCGACCACCGGTACATCTGGTCCGACCAGCGGGTGGACGGCTTCGTCGCCTCGCCCGGTAGCCGACCCGGCTGGTACCGGCCGAACTTCTTCGACTGCCAGCCCGCGCTCAACTTCGGCTACGCGCGCCCGAGTTCCGAGGAGCCGTGGCGCCAGCCGGTGGACGCCGAGGGCCCGCGCGCCAACCGGGCGGCCCTGCGCGACATCATGGCGCACTGGCTCGGCCTCGGCCTGGCCGGCTTCCGGGTCGACATGGCCTCCTCGCTGGTCAAGGACGACCCGGGCCTGGTGGAGACCGCCAAGCTGTGGACCGGGTTGCGGGACTGGCTGGACCGCGCCCACCCGCGGGCCGCGCTGTTCGCCGAGTGGGGCGATCCGGCGGCCGCCGTCGCGGCGGGCTTCCACGCGGACTTCTTCCTGCAGTTCGGCGGTGCCGACCACGGCCTGGCGTTGCGCTCGCTGTGGAACAACGGCGCCGGCACGGTCGAGGAGTTCTGGCAGCAGGGCCCGTGCTACTTCGAGGCCGAGGGGCGCGGCACCCCGCAGGTGTTCCTGGACGCCTGGCGCGCCGCCGCCGAAGCGACCGGGGGCGTCGGCCACATCGCCCTGCCCACCGCCAACCACGACTTCTCCCGGCTGGCCACCGGCCCGCGCACCGACGGGCAACTGGCCGCCGCCTTCGCGTTCCTGCTCACCTGGCCCACCCTGCCGGCCGTCTACTACGGCGACGAGATCGGCATGCGCTACCTGCCCGGACTGCCCGACGTCGAGGGCAGCGTGCTCGGCCCGCGGTACAACCGGGCCGGCTCGCGGACCCCGATGCAGTGGGAGCCCGGGCCGACGGCGGGTTTCTCCAGCGCGCCGCCCGAGCGCCTCTACCTGCCCGTCGACCCGGACCCGCGGCGCCCGGACGTGCTCTCCCAGCGGGCCGACCCGACCTCGCTGCTGCACACCGTCCGGCGGTTGATCGCGCTGCGCCGGGCGCATCCGGGGCTGGGCGCTTCCGGCGGGGTGGAGGTCCGGCACGCCGGGTACCCGCTGGTGTACACCCGGGCCGGACGGTACCTGGTGGCGGTGAACCCGCGCCGGGAGCCGGGGACGGTGCGGCTGGAGCACGACGGGGTGCGCCCGCTGGAGGTGCGGGGCGTGCGGGTGGCGGACGGGGAACTGCGGGCGGACGGCTTCTCGTACGGCGTGTTCGAGCTGTCCTGAGCGCTCGGCCGTGTCCCCTGCTGGGGCGGCCGGCTTTCGATCGGCGTCAGATAGTTGTAAGCTACATCCAAGATAGTTGCATTTACCACCCGATGTGGGTGCATTCAGCACCTCTCATGGTTGCATTTGCCACCTGTCTTGACTAGACGCCACCGGAGGACGGTACGAACGCCATGAGCACACCCCAGACCCCTGCCGCAGCGCCCGCCCTGGGGCACTCGCTCAAGCACCTCGCCCTCCACCTGATCACCCCGCTGCTGATGTGCCTCGGCATGGCGCTCGCCTACCAGGGCGCCTTCCACCAGCCCGAGCCGCACCACCTGAAGGTCGCCGTGGTCGGCACCACCCCGCAGGCGCAGGGCCTGGCGCAGGCGATCCAGGCCAAGGCCGGGGCGGCGGTCGACGTCCGCACCCTGCCCGACCGGGCGATCGCCGAGCAGCAGCTGCGCGACCGCGACCTGGTGGGGGCCTTCCTCCCGGATGCCAGGAGCCCCGAACTGCTCGTCGCCAAGGGGAACTCGGACACCTCGGCGGTGGCCGCCACGGCGGTGTTCACCAACGTCACCGACCGGCAGGGCGTGCCGTTGCACGTCACCGACCTCACCACCCCGGCCGAGGGCGACCCGACCGGCCAGGGCCTGTTCTTCCTGCTGGTCGCGCTGAGCATCGGCTCCTACGCCAGCGTCGCCGTGATCGGCGCGGCCGGCGCCGGGCTGAGCATGCGGATCCGGGCGCTGGTCGGCGTGGCGGTGTCGCTGGTGGTGAGCGTGATCGGGATCGTCACCGCCGGACCGGTCTTCCACGTGGTCGACCACGACCTGGCCGCGGTGTGGGCGCTCGGGTGGCTCTACTCGGCGGGCGTCGTCCTGATCGGCATCGGCCTGCACAGCTTCCTGAAGAGGTGGACCACCCTGGCCATGATGGTGCTGTTCGTGATGCTGAACTTCACCAGCTCCGGCGGCGTCTTCCGGCCCGAGCTGCAGAACGGCTTCTTCGGCGCGCTGCACGGCTTCTGGACCGGCGCCGGCTTCCTGGAGGGCGCGCGCAGCATCCTGTACTTCGACGGCGGCGCGGGCCTCGGCGGGCACGTCGTGACCCTGGTGGTCTGGCTGCTGCTGGGCGGGGCCGCGCTGGTGGCCGCCGCGCTCTACGAGGGGCGCGGGCGCCGGGCGGTGGAGAGCCCGGTGGAGGCCGAGGGGGAGATGGCGGAGGCGGTCGCGGTCTGACCGCACCGCACGCGAGTGCTTCACCCGCCGCTGAGGGCATCGGCACCGGGTGGGGACCGGCGGCCCGCGCCCGGCTCTGGACAAGCCGGACGCGGGCCGGTTTCGCGGCTCCGGTTCCGTGACTCAAGCTCTGTGACTCCGGGTTCCGTGACTCCGGGCTCATGGCTCCGGGCTCATGACGCGCCTTCGGGGTGCCCGTCGTCCGGGAGGCGGTCGAGGGCGGCGACGGGGATTCCTCCAGGGGTGAGGGTCATCGGGCGTCCCCGGCGGGGGCCGTCGCGTCGCCGGACGGGGCGTCGCCGCGCAGGTGCGGGCGGGCCAGCAGCAGGTAGAGCCCGCCGGCCGCGAGCACCGCCACGGCCGAGAGCAGCACGAGGTAGTCGTCGTACCAGGCGGCGTCCGGGGTGCGGCCCCAGCAGATGTTGACGATCGCGGCGAGCCCGTACACCAGCGCGCCGATGTTCACCGCCAGGCCCCAGCGGCCGAGCCGGAAGTCCCCGCTCGGGCGCCAGCCGCGCAGCCGGGCGCGCAGAGCGGCCAGCACCACCATCTGGAAGGCCAGGTAGATGCCGATGCTGGAGAAGGAGATGATCTTCGTCAGGGCGCCCTCGGAGAGCGCCGAGGCGCCGACGATGATCACGCCCGGCACTGCCGCAGCGAGCAGCAGCGCGTACGGCGGTACCCGCAGGCGGTCCGAGACGGTGGCGAGCAGCCGGCTGCCCGCGATCATCCGGTCCCGGGCGAAGGAGTACGCCAGCCGGCTCGCCGCCGCCTGGAGGCTCAGCACGCAGGACAGGAAGGAGATCAGCACCACGCCGATCACCACCCGGGCGCCGGTGGCGCCGAACGCGTCGTGCAGCACCGAGGCCACCGGGTCCTTGTCGTCGCCGGAGACCACCGCGCCGATGTCCTGGATCGACATCACCAGCGCCAGGCTGACGCCGATCGCCGCCGCGCCGCCGACGTAGAGGGTGCGCCGCATCGACTTGGGGATCTGTCGACCGGGGTTCGGCACCTCCTCGGCGACGTCGCCGCACGCCTCGAAGCCGAAGAAGAGGAAGACCGCGATCAGCCCGGCGGCCAGGAAGGCGTCGGTGTACGAGCCGCCGCCGCCCGCGCCGAAGCGGTCGAAGACCACACCGAGCCCGTGGTAGCGGTGGGTCAGCAGCAGCCAGGCGCCGACCGCCAGGGCGCCCAGCAGCTCGGCGGCGAAGCCGAACACGGCCGCCGCCGACAGCACCTTGGTGCCGCCCAGGTTGATCACGGTGGCGAGCAGCAGCAGGCCGAGCGCGCACCAGACGGTCGTCGCGGTGCTCGGTTCGACGCCCAGCAGCGCGGCCACGTACGGGCCGGCGCCGTAGGAGACCGCCGCGATGGTGGACATCAGCGCCAGCAGGTACACCCAGCCGGTCAGCCAGCCCCAGGTGCGGCCCCAGAGCCGGCGCGACCACGGGTACACCCCGCCCGCCACCGGGAACTGGGCGACCACCTCGCTGAACACCAGTGCCACCAGCAACTGGCCGACCCCGGCGATCAGGAAGCTCCACACCATCGGCGGGCCGGCGGTCGCGAGGGAGGAGGCGAAGAGTGTGTACACGCCGACGACCGGGGAGAGGTAGGTGAAGCCGAGGGAGAAGTTCGCCCAGAGGCTCATGTCGCGTTTGAACTCGGAGGCGTAGCCGAGGGCGGCCAGCCGTGCGGCGTCGGCATCGGCGCCGAGGTCGGGGCCCTGAGGGGGGAGGGGGCCGGTCGGGGAGGTGGCACGTGCGCTGGCATCGGTCATGACCTGCTCCTGCTCCTGGGAACGTGGCGTGACGCGTGAGGGCTTACCGGGGGTGGTGCTCGGACCGGGATCGCGGGAAAACATACGAGATCGGGTTTCTAGCGGCAAGGGTGCGTGCCCGACCGGGAGGTACCCTGCCGGAAGCACCCAGTCCGACGGTGATCGAGGAGAGGGTCGGCGTGGCGACGATCGGGAGCGCGACCCCGCTGCTCAGCGCCGTCCTCGCGCCGCTGACCGACCTCGGCCGCGCCGATGCCGTGGCCCGCCGGATCACCGAGGCGATCGCTCTCGGCCTGGTCGCCGACGGGGATCAACTGCCCAGCGAGAACGACCTCGCCGACCAGCTCGGCGTCGCCAACGGCACCGTCCGCGAGGCGCTCGCCCTGCTCCGCGAGGCCGACCTGATCGAGACCCGGCGCGGCCGCAACGGCGGCAGCTTCGTCCGCACGCCCGGCGAGGGCCCCGAACGCCTCCAACTCGCCCGGTTGCGCGACCTCGCCACCGTCGACCTGCGTGACCTCGGCGACGAGGAACTGGCCGTCTCCGGCACCGCCGCCCGGCTCGCCGCCGAACGCGCCCCCGTCGACCTCGCACCCCGGCTCACCCGGCTGGTGCACGACCTGCGCGACGCCGCCGGGCCCGCCGAACAGCGCCGCGCCGACGCCCGCTTCCACATCGAACTCGCCGTCGCCGCCCAGTCCGTGCGCCTCACCCGGCTCGCCGTCCGGCTCCAGGCCGAACTCGGGCCGCTGCTCTGGCTGCCCGCACCGCACGGCCCCGACCAGGAACGGTTCGCCGAGCAGCACCGGGAGATCCTGGTCGCCGTCCTGGCCGGCGACGCGGCCGGGGCCCGGGCCGCCGCCGAGGTGCACACCGTCGCCTGCGTGCACCACCTGGTACGGGGGCACCTCCAGCTGGCGGACGAACGGGGGACGGATGACGGGTGACCGGAGGCCCGGAGGCCCGGTGGTGGGGCGGGCGGCGGTGCCGTCGGCGGCGGCGAACCGGGAGGTGGTCCGGACATGACCTCCACTCCTGGATGTATCAGCCCCGTCTTGGCGCGGGCGGCCGGGTGAAGCAGCAGTCGCCGCAGACCCCGGCGCCCGGCCCCACCCGGTAGTACAGGCAGCAGCTGGTCCGCCGGAAGGCGGCGCCGCGCGGGCCGGTCCGCAGCGTCCCGGTACCGGCCAGCGGCGGGCGCGCGAGCAGCTCCGCCACCAACGCCCTTGCGGGGACCGGTGCGTGGGCGTCCAGGACCCGCAGCGTACCGGCCAGGGCGGAGGCGGCGTTGCCCGACAGCAGCCGGGCGGAGAGCGGGACGGCGGACCGCACCGCCGCCGCCAGCGGCTCCAACTGGCCCACCAGGACGGCCTCGTACAGCTGGTCGGCGAGCGGGAGCGAAGTGGGGAACGGAGCGGGGAGCGGGGGCTCCGGCGGTGCCCAGAGGTCGAGCGGCCCCTGATCCGGGATCCGTACCCAGGCGTGCTCCAGTGTCGGGACCGTACCCAGCAGGACGGCCGCCCCGAGGCCCACCGACCAGAAACGGGCGGCCAGTCCGAGATGCAGGATCGACGCGGCGACCCGGGGCTCGGCGGTGCCGAGCCGCTGCGCCACCACCCGGATCCGCCGGGCCAGCGGCGCGTCCGGCCCGGCGCCGTACAGCTCGGGCAGCGGCCGGAAGCCCGGGGGCGGCCCCGCGCCGGGCGTGGCGGGGGTGTCGAGCGCGAAGTACG
This sequence comes from Kitasatospora sp. NPDC091276, assembly GCF_040684355.1. Classification (NCBI taxonomy): domain Bacteria; kingdom Bacillati; phylum Actinomycetota; class Actinomycetes; order Kitasatosporales; family Streptomycetaceae; genus Kitasatospora; species Kitasatospora sp. NPDC091276. The sequence goes on from NZ_JBFBFU010000014.1 coordinate 53,818, forward strand.
GGCCGACGGCGGCGAGTCGGCCGTAGTCGGGGCGGTCGGCGTTCCCGGTGCCGTCGGCGGGGCGGTCGACGGGCATCGGGCGGGCCTCCAGGGCGTTCGGGGGTTCAGGCGTTCGGTGCGCTCGGTGCGTTCGGGCGCGCGGAGGAACGGTACCGCGCCTGTCGGGGGGTGAGCGCGCTGCCGGGGCGGTGGCGCCGGTCCGGGCCGGCGCCACCGCCCCGGGCGCCCGGGGTCAGCGTCCCCGGCCGCCGCCGCGGGCGCCGCGCGGGCGGGTGAGGGTGAAGCGGTCGACGGGGACGAGGTCTCCGTACGGGCCGCTGACGGAGTAGTACGTGACGTCGATGGTGGTCCGGCCGCCGCGCTCGCCCGGGTCGACCTCGAAGGCGGCGAAGCCGTACGGGTTTTCGGCGTCCCGGAAGGCGGACCAGGGGGCGTCCTCGATCACGTACTGCGGGGGCCGCTTGCCGGTGGCCGGGTCGACGGCTCCGACGCCGGTGATGACGCGGGCCTTGGCGGGCTCGAAGAAGAGGTGGTTGGAGGGGGCGGAGGTGCCGCCGCCGCCGATCACCAGGTGGACGGTGCCCCGGGTGGTGTCGATGGTGGCGGTGTCGGTGGCGACCGGGATGGGGGTGCGGGTGTCGGTCTGCTGCTGGCCGCGGATCGGGTGCGAGCGCTCGTAGTGGTGCTCGTGGCCGCAGACCACCAGGTCGACGCCGTACTTGTCGAACAGCGGCACCCAGGTCTCGCGGATGCCGAGGTCGGCGCCGTTGAACTTGTCGGCGGTGGAGATGACGACCTGGTGCATGCAGACCACGATCCAGTCGATCTCGGGGTTCGCGTTGGCGGCGGCCAACTCCCGCTCCAGCCAGCGCTGCTGGGCGCCTCCGGAGTAGCCGTGGACGTAGGAGTCGCCGGCGTCCTGGTAGGCGACGTCGTCGTTGTTGAGGCTGATGACGCGGACCGCGCCGGCGGTGAACGCGTACCAGAGGCCGTGCAGTTCGTCGTCGGAGCCGGACGGGGGGAGGTCGAAGTAGGCCTGGTAGGCGCCGTAGCCGGTCGGGCCGTTGCCGCGCTCGTTCTCGTGGTTGCCGGCGGCGGGCATCCAGGGGCGGTGGCGGGCCGAGCGGGTGTTGTTCTCGAACCAGTCGGACCAGGTGCGGACCCGGTCGGTGGCGAGGTTGGCGTAGCAGAGGTCCCCGTTGACGAGGTGGAACAGCGGGGCGATCCGCTCGACTCCGGCGGTGGTGTCGCCGGCGGCGGGGCTGCCCAGGTTGTCGTTGGCGTAGCCGTTCGCGGTCTTCTTGCCGAGGGTGGGGGTGCCCTGGTCGCCGAAGCTGGTGAAGGTGAAGGCGGCCCGGCCGCGCGGGGCGGTGCGGACGGTGCCGAGCTCCGGGGTGGCACCGTCGTGGACGGCGGCGTACACGTAGTCCGTGTCGGGGTGCAGGCCGCTCAGCCGGGCGTGGTGGATCTGGACTTCGGTGCCGGACTTGGCGTCCCGGTAGGTGCTGGTGTCGGCCTGCACGCTGCGGCCCAAGCCGCCGTGCGAAGTGCCGTACCGGACACGGGGGTTGCCGACCGAGGCGGTGGTGTGCCAGGAGACCACGACCTCGCGCGAGGCGTCCGAGCCGAACTGGAGGTGCAGCCCGGCGACGCGCGGGGCGCCGGAGCGGTCCGGCCGCTCCAGCAGCAGCGGAGAGGCGGCGGCGGGCGTGGCCGCGATGCCGGAGAGGGAGACGGCGCCGAGACCGAGACCGGTGGCACCGGCCAGGATCCCGCGCCGGCTGACGGGGAGATGTCCACTGGAAGCGTTCATGGCCGCCAGCCTCACCGCGCGTCGGTGAACCGCGCCGGGGCCGTGACGTGAACTTCCCGCCGGGCCGCCTCGGCGGCGGACGGGGAGAGCCGGGTCGGCATCGCCGTTCACGCCTGGGAGGCGGGCTACCCGGTGCCGCAGTGACGGGTGCCGCGGCGATGGGCCCCGCGGTCACGGGCGCCGCAGTGACGGGCCCTGCCGCGACGGACGCGTCCACGGAGCCGAGGGGGCGCTCCGTGGACGCGGGGAACCTACGAGGCGGGGGTGGCCTCCGGACATCGTGTCCTCCGGCCGGCAGTTCGATCGTCGACCGAGGTAGTGCCAGTGGCAGACCCTGATCCGTCTCGATCTGTCACCACTGCCTCCTGCGGTCGAACTCCTTCAGCTGCCTCGCAGGTCCACCTCCCATCATGCGCTTCCCACGCCGTGTGCACCAGGGGTCAACCGCCCGAAATCGGATGGATTTCGCAAGTCGGGAGATTCGGGGCGGTGTTACGGCTTCGGCCAGCCGTCGACGAAGGAGAGCGTGCGGTGGTACGGCCCGTCGGGCCCGGTGCTGCGGTAGTCCTCGGTGCTGGTGCCGGTGCGGACGGTGGAGTCGCCGTCGTGGCGGCGGGCGGTGGGGCGCAGGGTGTGGTCGACGGTCGAACGCTCGGTGACGTGGCCGCCGGTGGCCGTGGTGGCCTCGCGGTGGTAGCCGAGGTCCATGGCGGTCCGCTGGTCGGTGTTGCCGGCGGCGTCGTGGGTGACGCGGTAGGTGACGTCCAGCGGTTCGCCCTCGCGCACGGTGGTGGTGCGGTGCGGGCCGCCGCCCCAGGTGGCGGTGGTGCGGGTGAGGTCGGTGCGGTTGTGCAGGGTCACGTCGTTGCCGCTGTCGCGCAGCTGCTGGGTGGAGCGGAAGGCGAGGTCGTCGCGGACCTCGGTGGTGATCCGGCCGTGCGAGGTCTGGACCCAGCCGCGGGCGAGGTCGTGCCGGCCTGCGGTGACGGTCCAGTCGCCGCTGCCGCCGCCGTGGTCGGTGAGCCGGGTGTCGACGGCGGCCTCGGGGGCGACCCGGTGGTCGGTGAGCTGCCCGGTGGTGCGGGCGGTGCCGTGGTCGACGTCGGCGAAGAGGTTGACCTGGCCGGTCCAGGTGTCGTTGTTCTGCGCCTCGGTGGCGTTCACCGCGATGCCGACGGTGTGCGGGCGGCCGTCGAGCAGCAGTCCGACGTAGGGGGTGAGGTCGAGCCGGTAGGCGGGCAGGTCGAAGGCGAAGACGCCGGGGACGGGCCGCCAGAGCAGCGGATCCCACCCGCCGGTGTAGATGACGGGGTAGGGCCAGACCGCGCCGGCCGTCCGCCCGTCGACGGTGAGCCGCAGTTCGCGGAACGGGCCCTTGCCGCAGGAGCCGAGGCCGGGGTTGGCGCTGACGAAGGCGTCGGGCGCGGAGGCGTAGGCGAACTCCTCGCAGGCGCCGCCGCCCCGGGTGTAGACCTCGGCGGTGAGGCGTTCGAGGTTCTGCGGGAAGGTGAGCTCGCGGGTGGCGGCGGGGGCGGCCTGGGTGAGCGCGAACGGCCCGGTGGTGAGCAGGCGGTCGGCGGCGCGGGCGGCGGGCCAGTGGTCGTTCGCGGTGTAGAAGGTGACACTGGCGCTGATGGTGAAGACGCCGGTGTAGGTGGCGTCGGTGACGTTGGCGAGGTCGAGGGAGAACGGCTGCGGGCCGGCGGCGAACAGCGGGGCGTAGCGGGTGAGATCGCGTTCGAGCTTCCATTCGATGCCGTCCTTGGACGGCTCGGGGGTGGAGGAGAGCAGCACCTGGACGCCGCCGACGCGGGCGCTGAAGATGCGGTCGAACTGCCGCCCGGCGACCTGCCCGTGGAGGTCCAGGACCACCGCCGACCAGGGCCCGGCGCAGTCGGCGGGCGGGGTGAGGGTGGTGGTGTACGGGGTGTCGGGCGGGTTGCCGTACCCGTTGCGGAACTGCTGGTCGTGCATCACCTCGACGGTGCAGGAGCGGGTGTCGGGGCGGGTGAGCGGCCGGGTGGCGGTGACCGGGTCGTGGTAGTCGGTGCCGAAGTCGGCGTGGGCGGGGGCGGCGGCGGTGAGGGTGCCGGCGAGGGTCAGGGCGGCGGCGCCGAGGAGGCGGGCGGCGCGGCGAAGCAGCGGGCGGACGGCCAAGGCTGGTCCCCAGGGGTCGGGCGGCCGGCGGGCGCTGCCGCGGGCCGGGTGGGCGGTCCGGGCATCCTTTCGGCGGTGGCATGCCAGCGTCAAGGATTCGCCGGGGGCGCTTCGGGTGCCCGGCGGCGCGGGCCCGGCAAAGCCCTAGTCGACCTCCAGGGCCGCCGCCTCCTGGCGGATCAGGTCGCGCAGGGTGGCCAGCCGGGGCCGGCGGTCGTCCAGCCGCCACTGCATCTCCAGCGGCAGGGTGGCCCGGCCGTCCAGTCGGACGGTGGCCACGTCCTCGGTGAGGTGGCCGGTCATCGAGCCGGGCACCAGCGAGAACGCGCGGTTGCGGGCGAGCAGGTAGAGCCGGGAGCCGACGATCCGCGGCGGGCTGACCAGGACCGGCGGGTCGACGCCGTGGTCCGCGCACAGGCCGAGCACGTGGTCGTAGTAGCGCGGGTGCTGCTCGCGCGGCCACAGCAGCAGCGGCAGGTCGCGCAGTTCGCCGAGGCGCACGCTCGTCCGGCCGGCCAGCGGGTGGTCCCGGCCGAGGGCGACCCGCACCGGCTCGTCGGCGATCCGCTCCAGCCGGTAGCCGGCCACCTCGTCGAGGAAGCGGCCGAGGCCGATGTCGGCGAGTTCGGCGGCCAGCGCGGTGGAGACCTGGCCGGTGTCGACGGCGACCTCGGCGGTGGTGAGCGCGGGCAGCTCCTGTTCGGCGCGGCTGACCACGGCGGGCAGCAGCCGGTTCACCACGCTGGGGGAGGCGACGATCCGGGCCGTCCCCAGCCGGGACTCCTCGTGCAGCCGCACCCGGGCCAGCAGCGTCTCGGCCTGCCCGAGCAGCCGGGCGCTCTCGGCGGCCATCACCTCGCCGGCCTCGGTCAGTGCCACCGAGCGGCGGCTGCGGTCGAACAGCTCGACACCGACGGTCCGCTCCAACCGGGCGACCTCCTGGCTGACCGTCGGCTGGGAGATGTGCAGCCGTTCGGCGGCCCGTCCGAAGTGCAGCGTTTCGGCGACGGTGAGGAAGACCTCAAGCTGACGCAAGGTGAAGCCCATGGCTCAAGCCTAAGCCAACCCATAGGTCCGAGCCTATGGAAAGCCCCAGGACTCATTCTGGATTCCGATGCGAACCGTCCATACGCTGAGCGACACGTTGCCCCACCGCAGTGGCATCTCACAGAGAGATCCGACCATGACCGGACTGCCCCCCAGCACCCCCGAAGCCGCCGGCTCCGCGTCGGCCACCCGTTCCGCGCGGGCCATCCACGTCTCCGAGGAGGTCGCGCAGGCCGTGGCCGACGGCCGGCCCGTGGTCGCGCTGGAATCGACCATCTTCACCCACGGCCTGCCGCGCCCCCGCAACCTGGCCGTCGCGCTGGAGGCCGAGCGACAGCTGCGCGAGGCGGGCGTCGTCCCGGCGACCATCGGCGTGCACGCGGGCGTGCCCACGGTCGGTCTGAGCACCGAGCAGATCACCGAACTGTCCGCGACGGACGGCCTGGACAAGGTGAGCCTGCGCGACCTGCCGGTGGTCGCCGCGCTCGGCCGCCACGGCGGCACCACCGTCGCCGCCACCGCCTTCCTCGCCCACCGGGCGGGCATCCGGGTGTTCTCCACCGGCGGCCTCGGCGGCGTCCACTTCGGCGCCTCCGAGAGCTTCGACGAGTCGGCCGACATGACCACCCTGGCCGCCACGCCGGTCACCGTGATCAGCGCGGGCGTGAAGTCGATCCTGGACATCCGGGCCACCCTGGAGCGCTTCGAGACCTTCAACATCCCGGTCATCGGCTACCGCACCCGCAAGTACCCCGGCTTCTACGTCACCGACTCCGGCCACGAGATCAACTTCAGCGTCGAGTCGCCCGAGGAGGCCGCGCGGCTCATCGAGGCCCGCGACCGCCTCGCCCTGCCGCAGGCCGTCCTGATCGCCAACCCGGTGGACCCCGCCAAGCAGCTGCCGCCGGAGGAACTCGACGGCATCCTGGCCCGCGCCTGGGCCGAGGCCGAGCGCCAGGGCGTCACCGGCAACGCCTCCACGCCGTTCCTGCTCGACCACATCCAGCGCGACACCCAGGGCCGCAGCCTGGAGGTCAACGTCGAGGTCTACCGGGGCAACGTCCGGCTCGGCGGCCAGATCGCGACCGCGCTGGCGGCCGCCGCCCGCAGCGGGGCCTGACCCGTGCTGGGGGTGCTCGGCGACCTCGTCGAGGACATCGTCGTCTGGGTCGACGGCCCGCTGCGGCACGGCACCGACTCCAGCGCCCAGGTCTTCCGGCGGCGCGGCGGCAGCGCGGCGAACGTCGCGAGCTTCGCCGCCGGTCAGTACCCGGCCCGGTTCATCGGCTGCGTCGGCGCCGACCCGGTCGGGGACGGCATCGTCGCCGAGCTGACCGGGCACGGCGTGGACGTACGGGTCGCCCGGCGCGGCCAGACCGGCAGCATCGTGGTCCTGATCGACCAGACCGGCGAACGGACCATGCTGCCCGACCGCGGCGCGGCCAAGCTGCTGGACCGGGTGCCGGACGAGTGGCTGGCCGGCCTGACCCACCTGCACGTGCCCGCCTACTCCTTCGACGGCGATCCGGTCGGCCGCTCCGCGGTGGACGCGTTGGCGCGGGTCCGACGGGCGGGCGGCACCACCTCGGTGGACGCCTCCTCGACCGGCATGCTGGAGCAGTACGGGCGGGAGCGCTTCCTCGCCCTGCTGGCCGAGTTGGCGCCGACCTTCGTGTTCGCCAACCGGTCCGAGGCGGAGTACCTGGGCCTGCTGGTGGGCGGGCTGCCGGGGCCGGAGCGGGCCCGGTTGGCGGCCACCACCGTGGTCACCAAGGCGGGTGCGGAGGCGACCACCGTCGACGTGCCCGGGGACGCGCCGTTCACGGTGCCCGTGCCGCCGGTGAGCGAGGTGCGCGACCTCACCGGCGCCGGGGACGCCTTCGCGGCGGGATTCCTGGCCGGCTTCCTGGAGGCCGGCGACCTGCACCTGGCCGCCGGCCTCGGGCACCGCAGCGCGGCCCGGGTGCTGGCCACGCCGGGGGCCTCGTTCGCGGAGCGGTGACCTCGGGGCGGCGGCGGGGCGGGCTCGGGACCGCATCCGGGCGGCGGCGGGGTGGGCTCGGGGCGGTGTCGAGCTGACCATGCGGTGGGCGGCCCTGTGCCCGGGGGCCGCCCACCGGGTGCCCGGCGGCCCGCTCAGCGCAGGGCGTCCTTGCGGAGGAAGCGCTTCAGCCGCTGCCAGGGCCAGGTGTTGATCACGTCCTCGGCGGTGAGCCAGCCGCGCTGCGCCGTACCGATGCCGAAGCGCGGGTAGGCGAGCTGCCCGGTGGCGTGGGCGTCGCTGTCGATCGCGAAGCGGACGCCGTGCCGCTTCGCCCGCAGGACGTCCTCGTCGCGCAGGTCGAGCCGCTGCGGGGAACCGTTGATCTCGATCGCGGTGCCGGTGCGCGCGGCGGCCGCGAACACCGCGTCCAGGTCGACGTCGATCGGGCCGCGGCGGCCGATCCTCCGGGTGGTGAGGTGGCCGATGACGTGCACGTGCGGATTCTCGCAGGCGCGGATCAGCCGGCGGGTCTGGGCGGCCCGGTCGGCGGCGAAGTGCGAGTGCACGGAGGCCACGCAGACGTCGAAGCCGGCCAGGAACCCGGGCGGCCAGTCCACCCCGCCGTCCGGGCCGATGTTCAGCTCGGTGCCGTGCAGGAGGCGCAGCTTCCGGTGGCGGTCGGCGAGTCGGCGCAGCCGCTCGCGCTGGGCGAGCACCTTCTCGTCCGTCATCCGCTGCATCACCAGGTCCGGTGCGTGGTCGGTGACGGCGTAGTAGGAGTAGCCGCGGGCGGCCGCGGTGTCGATCATCTCCTCCAGGGTGGCCAGGCCGTCGGTCAGGTCGGTGTGCGTGTGCAGGTCGCCGCGAAGGTCCGACTCCTGGACCAGATCCGGGAGTTCACCGCGCAGGGCGGCCTCGATCTCGCCCCGGTCCTCGCGCAGCGGCGGCGCGATCCACGGCAGGCCGAGTGCCGCGTACACCTCGTCCTCGGTCGCGGATGCCACCTTGGCGCCGTCTGTGCCCTCGCCGTCCGCTCCCTCGGGGGCGGTCCGGAACAGGCCGTACTCCGAGAGCTTCAGCCCGGCCCGGACGGCCATCGTGCGCAGTCTGATGTTGTGCGCCTTCGATCCGGTGAAGTAGACGAGTGCCGCGCCCCAGTCCTCCTCCGGGACGACCCGCAGGTCCACCTGCACGCCCCCGGTGGTGCGCACCGAGGTCTTGGTCGGACCGCTCGCGATCACCTCGGCCACGTACGGGAGTCCGGTGAGCGCGGCCATCAGCGGGGCGGAGTCGGCGGCCGTCGCCAGCACGTCGACGTCGCCGACCGTCTCGCGCATCCGGCGCAGCGAGCCCGCGTACGCGCAGCGGGTGCAGCCGGGCACGGCGGACAGCGCGGCGACGAGCTGCTCGGCCAGTTCGGTGGCCGCGTCGAGCAGCGTGCGGCCGCCGGAGCGCCGCAGCAACTCGATGCCGTGCAGGATCTTCTCGCCGCTGCGCTCGCCGAAGCCCGCCACGCCGGACAGCCGATCGGAGCGGACCGCCTCGGCCAGGTCGTCGACGGAGGCGATGCCCAGGTCGCGGTAGAGGGCGAGGGCGCGCTTGGGGCCGACGCCGGGCACGGCCGTCATCTCCCGGACCCCGGACGGGACTTCGGCGCGCAGGGCCTCCAGGGCGGTGATCCGCCCGGTGGCGAGGTACTCGGCGACCTTCTCGGCGGTGGACTTCCCGACGCCGGGGATCTGCTGCAGGCCCTTGGCGTCCAGGCCGGCGACGTCCTCGGAGTGGCCGCCCACCGCGCGGGCGGCCTTCTCGTAGGCCCGCGCCCGGAAGGCGTCCCCGCCGGTGATGTTGATCAGGTCGGCGTACTCCTGGAGCAGCTCCCGCACCTGGTCGTTGAGCCGGGGCATGGGGCCAGTCTAGGGGGGTCTCCGGGCTCCGGCCCGGGCGGCGGACCTCCGGGCGGGCGAAGGGAGTTCGTGAGGCCCGGCCCGGGGCCGACGGCGCCGCGTCGCGGGCCCGCGGCGGGCCGGTGGCCGGGACTGCCCCGCCGGTCGGCGGGTGTGGCGCCGGCCGACCGGCGGGGGTGGTGCCCGGTTCGCGTCCCGGAGCCGGATTGTCACCCGAACGAGTGAGGTGCAGGCTGGCAGCAGGGCCTGGGAAGCGGCCCGCGCCGGTCGGCCGCGGTACTGATGACGGCCGCCGGCGATGCGCGAGGGGCAGGGCGATGGCAAGCGGGAAGCTCTGGGGCTATGTCGCATCGGGGGCCAGGGCGCTCGGCGCCCTCGGCGGGCCGGGTGGCCCCGGCCGCACGGGCGGGCCCGGCGGCGCGGTGGCGGGCGAGGAACCGGGACCGTTCCGACCGGGCGAGATGGCCGGGCCCCGGGAGTTGTCCCGGCCGGAACTGGAGCGCGTCGAGTGGACCGGCCGGCAGGCCGGCTGCGAGCCGCAGGCGCGGCACGTCCAGGTGGCCGAGGTGGTCCGCAAGGTGGTGCGCGGCGGCGGCCGGGCGGCGGCGGTGACGACCCGGCTGGCACCGGGGCTGCCGGTGGTGGCCGCGGACGCCCGGCGGCTGGAGGCCGCGCTCGCCGGCCTGGTCGACCACGCGATCCGGCGCAACCCGCCCGGCGGGCGGGTGCTGGTCCGCGCGGAGGTGGCGGGCGGACCGGGCCCGGCCGCGACGGCCCTGCGGGCGGCCGGGTTGAGCGGGGCGGCGCGACCGCGCGGGCGGGTGGAGATCCGGGTGGCCGACCGGGGGTCGTCCGAGCTGCCCGGGGCGCGGGAGTGGCTGCTCGCGGGCGCCCGCGCCGACGGGCCGGTCGGGCCCGCCGTGCACAGCCTGGTGCTGGCGGCGGGCGGGCGGCTGGCGGTGGAGGCCACGCCGGGCGGCGGGCTGACGGTGGTGCTGCTGCTGGTGGTCGCGCACGACTGACGGAAGGCCGGCGGACGGTCGGCGCGCGGCCCTTCGCGACCCTGTCGCTCACCGCAAAGACTTCTTCGCAAAAAACCCTTTGCAAAGATGTCTTTGCGGTTCTACGCTCCTGCCATGACCGATGAACGCGGCTGGATGCACAGCGATGACCCCCACATCGTCCTCACGGCCAAGGGCATGCGGGCGATGGCCCACCCCGTGCGCATGCAGCTGGTCGGGCTGCTGCGCAAGCACGGCCCCTCCACGGCGACCAGGCTCGCCGAGCAGCTGGGGCTCAATTCCGGGGCGACCAGCTACCACCTCCGCCAGCTCGCCGCCGCGGGCTTCGTCGAGGAGGATCCCGAGCGCGGAAACGCCCGTGAGCGGTGGTGGCGTGCGGCCCACAAGTTCACCGTCTGGACGGGTGACGACATGGCCGACGAGGAGCCCGACACGGCCGTCGGATTCCTCCGGTCCGTCCTCACCGCCCACGCCCTGACCGCACAGCGGTCGGTCGACGCCTTCGAGACGATGCCGCGGGAGTGGCGCAAGGCGGTCGGCCTCAGCGACGTGCTGTTGCAGCTCACCCCCGAGGAGGCCGAGCAACTGGCCGCTGAGCTGTCCGCGGTGGTGCGGCGCTACCGCGCGCTGGACGCGGAGGGGCCGACCCCGGAGGGCACCGAGCGGGTCTCCGTGGTCGTGCACGTGCTGCCCGACGCGAGCGTCGGCACCGGTGCTGGTACCGACACCGATACCGACACCGGCGCTGGTACCGACAGCGACAGCGACACCGACACCGACACCGGTGAGGCGGGGTCCCGATGACCACCGTCGCCGACGCGCCCGCGCGTAGCCTCCGGCCGCTGGTCGGGGTGCTCTCCGCGATGGCCGTCTCCATCACCGGGACGCGTGTCTCGGCCATCGCCCTGCCCTGGTTCGTCCTGGCCACCACCGGCAGCGCCACCATGACGGGCCTGGTCGCCTTCGCCGAGATGGCGCCGTACGTGCTGGTCAAGGCGCTGACCGGGCCGCTGGTCGATCGGCTCGGGCCGCGGGTGGTGTCCTGGACGACGGACTTGGTGAGCGCCGTCGCGGCCGGGCTGGTCCCGCTGCTGCACGCCTTGGGGCTGCTGCCGTTCGGGGTGCTGCTGGCGATGGTCGCGGTGATCGGCGCGATGCGCGGCCCGGGGGATCTGGCCAAGTCGGTCATGGTCCCGGAGGCCGCCGACCGCGCCCGGGTGCCGATGGAGCGCGCCACCGGTCTCTCCGGCGTCACCGAACGGCTGGCTTCCACGGTCGGTCCGGCGGTCGGTGGCGGGCTGGTCGCGCTGATGGGCCCGCTGGCCGGGCTGGCGCTCAACGCCGCCACCTTCGCCCTGGGGTCCCTCGTCATCGTCTTCGCCCTGCCGCGCGGGATGGGGCGCGCGGCGGCCCTGGCACCCGTCGGCGAGCAGGTCGCCGGGGCCGAGTCCGAGGCCGAGTCCGGGGCCGAACCGGTGGGTTACTGGCGGATGTTCCGCGAGGGCTTCACCTTCCTGCGCTCCGATCCGCTGCTGCTCACCGTGACGGTGCTGGTCGGCATCACCAACCTGCTCGACGCCGGGTTCATCACGGTCCTCCTCCCGGTCTGGGCGCGGGAGTCGGGGAACGGCCCGGCCGCCATCGGGCTGACCGGCACCGCCGGGGGGATCACGGCGGTCGTCGGCAGCCTGATCGCGGCGGCCGTCGCCCACCGGCTGCCCCGCCGGACGGTGTTCTTCGCCGGCTTCCTGCTCGTCGGGGCCCCGCGCTTCCTGGTGCTCGCGTGCGGCGCGCCGCTGTGGGTGGTGCTCACGGTCTTCGCGGTCGGTGGCTTCGGCGGCGGTTTCCTCAACCCGATCCTCGGCGCGGTGCTCTTCGAGCGGGTGCCCCGCCACCTGCTCGGCCGCGTCCACGCCCTCGGCGACTCCCTCGCCTGGGCCGGTATCCCGCTCGGCGGCCTGCTGGCCGGCGCAGCGGTCGGCCTCGTCGGGCTGATACCCACCCTGGTCGCGGGCGGCGCCCTCTACTTCGCCTCCACCAACCTGGCCGGGTTGCGGCCGGAGTGGCGTGAGATGGACCGCCGGCGCGGCCGGACGGGCACCGCCGACGAGGCGGAGCCCGAGCCGGTGACGGAGCCCGAATCCGAGCCCGAGCCGGGGACAGGGCCTGAGCCGGCGACGGAGCCCGAGCTTGCGCCCGCGTCGGTCCCGGCGCGCCCGTAAGCCTGTCGCACAGGGGCGGCGAGGCGAGCGTGCGGGCGGAACCAGCCGGTCAGAACCAGTCGGGCAGAACCAGCTGGTCAGAACCAGTGCAGGCAGTGCGGGGCGCGCTCGGCGCTGAAGAGGGCGTCGGCGAGGGCGGCCGCGCCCGGGCGGTGGGCCCGGATGTGCCCGGCCCGCACCAGCGTGCTCGGGGTGGTGCCGCCGAGGTAGACCGAACCCAGGTCGCTCACGTCCAGGGACAGGTCGGGCTCCCGGTCCGTCGGGACGCACTCGGCCTTCCCGTCCCGGACGGTCAGCAGGTAGCGGCCGTGCTCGCCGAGGAACGGGTCGTCGACGTCGAGGACGAGCTCGCCGTCCACGAACCAGCCGCGCGAGGTCAGCGCCCGCGGGACGTCCAGCAGCCGCACCCAGAGCCAGTCGGTGCTGCTGCTCCCCTCGCCGGCGTTGAAGTCCGCAAGCTGCCAGCGCAGCGGGTGGTCGGACGGAACGTGCTTGAACACGACCTGGGAGACCAGGTCGTGTTCGAGCGCGAACCGGGCCAGGGCCGTGGCGACGGCGTCGTCGGTGGCGATGGTCTCGTCGACCGTCAAGGTGCCGTCGCCGAGCGAGTAGCAGGCGTAGCCGTCCGGGACACCGTCGGCATCCCGGTGGACGGCGACGTAGCGCGACGCCGAGGAGACCGGGGGCCGGCCCGCGCCCAAGGCCCACCAGCGGTGCGGCCGGGACAGTGCGCCGGGCTGTGCGCGGCGGTACCGGTCGTAGACCGCTTCCAGGATCTCGCCGCACTCGGCCCGCCGCAGCAGCTCGATCGAGCCGGTGCCCGGGCCGGGCGCTGCAGTGTCGGCCGTTCCGCGCGCCCGGGGGAGGGCGAAGGCGGCCTGATGGCGCGGCACCGTCAGCCGCTGCGTGTAGGTCGCCGGTCCGTAGCCGAACCTGCGGTAGATCACGGCCTCGGAGGCCAGCAGTACGGAGAGGAACTCCCCGCGGGCCCGAAACTCGGCGAGCTGGCGCCGCATCATCGCGGTGAGCACGCCTTGGCGCCGGTGCGAGGGCAGGACGCCGACGCCGGTCACCCCGCTGGTGGGGACGAGGGCCTCACCGGGCAGGGTGAGCTCGAAGGTGTACGCGCCGGCGGTGCCGACGGGCCGCCCGTCCGCCGTCACGGCGAGCAGGTTGCGGTCCATCTCGGTCGCCGACCACCAGAGCCCGCCGCCGTCGGCCGGGGTTTCCGGGAAGAGCCCGAACGCGGCATGGAGCGTGTCGACGTAGACGTCGAGGTCCTGATCGGTTGTCGGACGGATCTCCATCGCTGCCGCTTCCTCCCTTGGATGACGACGGCACCACGGCCCGTGTGCCTCGCCACAGTGCAGCGTTGACCCGTGGCCCGGTCAAGCGAATTACGCTCCGGCACCGGTAGTCAGGCCGGACCGTTTCCCGGACGGCCTCCGGGGCCTTCCTCGGGCCGCTCGTCCTCCGGTGGCGCCCCGACGCTCTCCGGGGCTTCGCGGACGCTGCCCGGCATCGCCGGGTGGCGGCCGATCACGATCACCCCGACCACGATGGCCAGCAGTCCGACGGACTGCCAGGCCAGCGCACCCGGCGTGACCCGCAGCCGGTCGCCGAGGAAGCCGACCGCGCAGGCGATCCCGGACAGCGGCTGGGCGGCGGTCAGCGCCGGCAGGGACATCCGCAGCGGCGCGGCCTCGAAGGCGCTCTGCACCAGCAGCAGCCCGACCACGCCCGCCGCCACCACCGCGTACGGCTGCCAGCTGCGCAGCACCGCGTCCAGCCCGCTGTGGTCGAGGCGCTGGGTGGTGGTGCGGGTCAGCGCGTCCTGGAGGCCGTAGAGCAGACCGGCGGCGAGGGCCAGCAGGGTGGCCTCCTCGAACAGCGGCAGCCGCCGGGCCAACGAGACCAGTAGCAGGGTCAGCCCGACCACCGTGCCGACCACCAGCCAGTGCCGCAGTTCCCCGGCGGGCGCACCGCCGCCGGTGGGCCGGCCGGCCACGATGAACGCCGTCACCCCGAGGCCGAGCAGCAGCACCCCGGCCCAGCCCGAGCGGCCGAGGGTCTGGCGGGTCAGCACCCGGGAGAGCGCCATGGCGAACAGCAGGTTGGTCGCGAGCAGCGGCTCGACGAGCGAGACCTCGCCCTGGTTGAGGGCGAGCGCGGACAGGATCAGTCCGCACACCATGAACCCGGTGCCGAGCAGCCACTCGGGCATCCGCATCAGGTCCAGGAGCAGCCGCCAGTGCAGCAGGTCGGCACGGGGCGCCCGCTGCGCCGCGTGCTGCTGGAGGACGAAGCCGAGGCCCAGGCAGCAGGCGGCGCCGAGGGCGAGGAGGAAGACCGCCACGGAGGGACCACCCGGTTGTCACTGCCCGCGCCGCGCCGGCGGGTCCGGGTTCGGTCGGCGGTCGCGGCGCGCTCCCGTCAGCGTACCGCCGGGGCGGCGACGCGGCCCGGCCGGCGGCGGAGAGCAGCCGCGGCCGGGAGACCCGTGGTGGGGGAACTGGTTCCTGGGCCGGGTCGGCAGCCCCGGGCCGGGCCCGCTTGCCGCCACGGGCCGGACGGGCGCACGCTGGTGTGAGCGGCCGCCACGGCTCACCGTCCGTGCCGGTCCGGACAGGCGCGAGGGGGCCGCTGCCAGGAGGTGTGGCATGCACAACCAGTGGGACGTGGAGCTGAGCTTCGAGGAAGACGGAGTGCACACGGCGTGCGAGGCCAGGCTGACCGGTGCGCGGGCGCCGGGCTTGCGCGCCCACGGGGAGTCGATGAAGAGCACGGACGACCGCCCGCTCGCCAGGATCGGTGAGGAGGTCGCGGCCTCCCGAGCCCTGGAGGAGCTGTCCCGCAAGCTGCGGGCGCAGGCCACCGGGGAGATCGACGACGAAGGACACCGCCCGGGGTACCTGATCTACTGATCCTCGCCCCCGCCGACCGTCCCGCGCTCGCACGGGACGGCCCGGGACCACGCGGACGTCAGGACCAGGGGTTGGCCGGCTGGTCGTTGATCGCCGTCCAGAACCGGGTGCCCGCCGGGAGGGTGCCGGCCGCCCAGAGCGACCAGCCCTGCCCGTCGTGGAACTCGGCCATTCGCCAGCCGGCGCCGAAGGAGTCCTCGCAGAGCCCGTCGGCGTCGTCCCGGCCGCTCAGGTCGGACCCGGCCGTCGGGGCCGTCGTGGCGACCTCCCCGCCCGCCCAGCTGTGGAAGCCGGCGGTGGGGATCCCGGTGGGGGCCGGGCGGCCGTCCTGGTGGAGGCAGAGCACCGGCAGTTCGGTGTCGGCGGCGGTGTCCCCGAGGTAGGGGTTGCTGGCGCCGTCGGTGCCGACGTGCACCACACCGGCGCGCTGTTCCAGGGCGGTCCAGGTCAGCCCCGGGTGTTCGCCCGCCGGGGCGGCGACGGCCGGCCCGTCACGGTCCACGGCGGGCGCGCTGCCCGGGGTGACGGCCAGCGCGGTGAGCGCGAGCACCGCCGCGGGGGCGAGGCGTCGGACGAACGCGGGCATGGCTGCTCCGTGAGGTGTGAGTGGGCCGACGTGGCGGCGTCGGTCTGCCAGCGCCAAGTCGAGCGCGGTACAAGGGATTTGGCGACGCTGGCGACTTCGGGCCAATCCGCCGCCGGCGGCGGGAGGCCCGGTAGGACGGCGACCGCCGCTCCGGACGGGGTGCAGGGTGCGGCGGGCGGCCTCGGCGACCCGGGGGCGTGGTGGGTGCGGCTGTGTTCGGCGAAGGGCCGGGGCTGATCCGGCTGGTGGACGCCGCCCGGGCCGGTCGGGTGGTGACCCCGGCCGGCCCGGGGAGGCATGGGGATCGAACTCGGCGGGCACCACCGGTCTGGGGGAGTGACCGGCAGGGCGTCAGAACCAGGTCTCGCCGTAGTGCGGCCCGGGGTGGTCCTCGCGCAGCAGGCAGATGTTGGGGTCGCGCGGCGGCTCCGGCCCCTCGTACGGGCCGACGACCGGGCAGCGCGGCCCGACCTCGACCAGGTACTCGGGCCAGGACGCCCAGTGCAGGTCGAAGCCGACGCCCTGGACCAGCGCGGAATGGGTGCCGCCGTGCCCGCCGGCGAGGTCGCAGCGCAGGCGCGGATCGATCAGGAAGGCACCGCGCGGAACGGTGTTGTAGTGGTCCACGTCCGTCTGCGGCAGCGTGACGACGGACGGACAGTGGTGGAACTCTGCGGAACGAAGGTCCGGTTGGCTCATGGGCGCCAGCATTCCACCGGGAGTCCGACGAGGGCCCCGGTTCCCCGCTTTTGTACGGCTCGTGGGGGACAACTGTCGTGCCGTGTACGGGTGGTCGTCACCTCTCCGGAAGGCTCCGGCTACGCGGCGAGGGACCAGCTGATCACCGACAGGGTCGCCATCGACGCCAGGGTCGACCAGAGCACCGAGTCCCGGGCGAGCCCGGTGCCCTGGCCGTACTCGCGGGCGTAGACGTAGACGTTCTGCGCGGTGGGCAGGGCGGAGAAGAGCACCACGGTGAGGAGCTGGTGCGCGGGGAGGTGGAGCAGCGGGCCGGCCACCGCGAAGGCGACCAGCGGCTGTATCAGGGTCTTGACCGCGACGGTCAGCCCGACCTCGGCGTGGCGCGAACGGCCGGTGGCCGGCGGGCGGTTGTGCAGCGACATGCCGAGGGCGACCAGGGCGGTCGGCACGGCGGCGCCGCCGAGCAGTTCGCAGGAGCGGTTCAGCTCGGCGGGCAGGTGAAACCCGCAGGCGGAGGCGGCGGCGCCGAGCGCGGTGGCCAACAGGATGGGGTTGCGCAGTGGCAGGGTGAGCAGGGCCCGGCGGCCGGCCGCGCCGCCGTCGAGGACGGCCAGCACCGCGGGCGTGACCACCAGGATCTGGAACAGCACCACCGGTGCGACGAAGGAGGCGTCACCGAGGAGCTGCATCGCCACCGGGATGCCGAGGTTGGCCGAGTTGACGTACCCGCAGGCCATCGCGCCGATCGCCAACTCGCCGGTCTTGCGCCGGAACAGCAGGCGCCCGGCGAGCAGCCCGAGGCCGATCGAGACGACGGTGCCGGCGGTGAAGGCGAGCATCGAGGGGTTGGCGAAGTGGTCCAGCGGGGTGCGGACGATCATCAGGAACAGTGAGGCCGGCATCGCCACGTGGAAGACGAACCGGTTGAGCACCGGCTCCGCGTGCGGCCCGAGCAGCCCGGTCCGGCCGACCAGGTAGCCGACCCCGGTCAGCGTCCAGATCGGGGCGAATCCGGACAGCAGGGGGTGCAGGGATGGCATGGTTCCTCGGATCGCTCGGACGGTCTGCCGGGTGGGCCGGGGGTCTCCCGCCCCGGGGCAGTAAACCAGTGAGCGTGAACGGGGAGACCACGGGCCTACGATGAGCCGATGGAGCCCGAGAACGCGCCGATGGAACCCGAGTACCTGAGCCTGGCCGAGGTGGAGGCGATCGCCCGCCGCGCGCACGAGGGGCAGGTCGACAAGAACGGCCACCCGTACGGCGAGCACATCGCGGCGGTCGCACACGGGACGGCCGCGCGCGGTGGCAGTGACGCCCAGATCGCGGCGGGCTGGCTGCACGACACCGTCGAGGACGACCGGTTGAGCCGGGAGTGGCTGGCGGGGGCCGCGTTGTCCGAGGCCACCAAGACGATCGTGGACGCGCTCACCCGCCGCCCCGACGAGCCGGTCGAGGCGTACACCGCGCGGGTCCTGGCCACGCCGGGCGCGTTGCTGGTCAAGCGTGCCGACCTCGCCCACAACTCGGACCCGGCCCGGCTGGCCGCGCTGGACGCCGCGACCGCCGAGCGCTTGGCCGCCAAGTACGCGCGGATGCGGGAACTGCTCGGGCTCACCGGCGAGCTCTGAGCGACGGGGCGCGGCCCGGGCGTCCGGACGAGGTGAGGGCGAGGCGGGAGCAGACCAGGCGAGGCGGGGGCGGGCCGGACGAGGCGGGGGCGGGTCGGGCGAACGGCGGGAGGCGCCGCGAGACCCGCGAGCGGTGTGCGGGAACCACGAGAGGGCCCGGGCCACGCGGATCGCGCGGGCCCGGGCCCTCTGGGGTCACCCCGGTGATCCCTGTCCGACCCCCGGGGTGAGGGGGGAGTGGTCAGGATGCGGGTGGAGTCCGGTGAGCCGAGGTGGTCGGCTTAGTACCAGTGGTTGGCCTGCCAGAAGGTCCAGGCGGCGTTCGGGCTGCCGTAGCGGGAGTTCATGTAGTCCAGCGCCCACTTGATCTGGGTGGTCGCGTTGGTCTTCCAGTCGGAGCCGTGCGTCGCCATCTTGGAGCCCGGCAGCGCCTGGGCCAGGCCGTACGCGCCCGAGCTGGCGTTGGTCGCGGTCACGTTCCAGCTGGACTCGTGGGCGATGATCTGGCTGAAGGAGGCCAGCTGGTTCGCCGGGACGATCTGGGCGGCCACGGCCTGCGGGGACAGGGTGGCGGCGTTCGCGGTGGCGGGCAGCACACCCGCGCCCAGGGCGGTCAGACCGGCGGCGCCGGCGAGAATCGCGGCGGAAGTGCGCATACGGAGCTTGAAAGTGGGCATGAAGAACAAGACCTCAATCGGGTTGGGCCGGGTCACGCCCCGCCTTGGACCATGGCCGGACAGGGGCCGAAATGGTCGTGGGGCGTGACCTGGCAGTAAGTCGCTACCGGCGGGACAGGTGCCGGTGCGGCTGACGACTGAGCCATTGTTGGCATGCCGGATCGGGCGTCGCCAAGACCCCCTTGTTACGACCCCCGGTCGTACGGGGGGCGGCCGCCGTGGATTCGAAGGGTCGGTTGCGCGGAGCGCGCCGACCGGTGGTGACCTGTGCGAACGCCCCGTCGGCGGGGCGGGGCGCGGGTGCCCGGGACTTGTCACTATCGCCCGTCGTGGACCGCATTCCGGTGTGAGCGCACTCACCGTTTGGGCCGCTGAGGCCGTCACCCGCCGGTCTGCCGCCGGCACGTTGGGTACAGACGATCTCGCCGCCGTTGAGACCGGCGCCACACCCGTGGGGGCCCGGGGGAGACCGTCGGGCCCCGGCGGAGACCGGCGGAGATCGGCGGGCCCCACCGGGGGGTTCAGCGGAGGTCGCCGAGCCGGCGGTGACGCAGGGCCCGCGCCGTGAGGCGGTCCGGTTCCGGCAGCGCCGCCAGCCCGCCGAGCGCGGCACCGACCGCCCGTCCCAGCCGCGCGCAGAACGCCTCCGGCTCGTCCGCCGCGTCCGGCCGCTCCTCGACCACCTCGTCCACCAGCCCGACCTCCGCCAGGTGGCCCGCGCCGATGCCCTGGGAGCGGGCCAGCTCGGCGGCGTGCCCGCCGTCCCGGTGGACGATCGCGGACGCGCCCTCCGGTGGCAGTGGCGCCAGCCAGGCGTGCCCGGCGGCGAGCACCCGGTCGGCCGGGAGCAGCGCCAGCGCGCCGCCGCCCGAGCCCTGGCCGAGCAGCACCGCCAGGACGGGCGTGCGCAGCGCCAGCAGGGTGGTCAGGCAGTGCGCGATCTCGACCGCGATCCCGTCCAGCTCGGCCTGCGCGGACAGTTCGGCCCCGGCCGTGTCGACGACCGTGACCAGCGGCAGCCCCAGCTGCTCCGCCACCCGCGCGGTGCGCCGGACGGCCCGCAGGTCGGCGGCGGTGAACGGGCGCTCGTGCTCCGGGGTCTGCCGCTGCTGGCCGACCACCAGGACCGGCCGACCCCCGAGGACGGCGAGGGCGCGGACCAGCGCGCCGTCCCGCCTGCCGGGGGCGTCCAGCAGCACCAGTTCCTCGGCGGTGTGGCGCAGCAGCTCGCGGGTGCCCGGGCGGTCGGGGCGACGGGTGCGACGGACGGAGTCCCAGGCGTCGGGGTGTTCGGCGGCCCCGTCGGGGGTGGGGCCGGGGCCGGGACCGGGGGCGCCGGTGCCGCTGGTGCCGCTGGTGTCCGCGCTGCCCGGGGCGGGCGCGGTGGTGGCGAGGACGGCGAGCGTGCGGCGGACCAGTTCGCGCAGGTCCTGCGGCGGCACGACGGCGTCCACCAGGCCGCGTCCGGCTAGCGTCTCCGCCCGCTGCACGTCCGGGGGCAGTTCCACGCCGCGCAGTTCCTCGTACACGCGCGGGCCGAGGAAGCCGAGCCGGGCGCCCGGCTCGGCGAACACCAGCTGGCCGAGCGTGCCCCAGGAGGCGAAGACCCCGCCCATGGTCGGGTTCCGTAGATAGGTGAGATAGGGGAGACCGGCCGCGCGGTGCGCCTGGACGGCGGCGGTGATCCGCAGCATGCACAGGAAGGCCGCCGACCCCTCCTGCATGCGCGTCCCGCCGGAGACGGGCAGGGCGAGCAGTGGCAGCCGCTCGGCGGTGGCGCGCTCGACGGCGCGGGTGATCCGCTCGGCGGTGGCCACGCCGATCGAGCCGCCGAGGAAGCCGAACTCGGAGGCGACCAGCGCCACCGGCCGCCCGCCGACCAGGCCGGCACCGGTGAGGACGGCCTCGTCGAGACCGGTGCGTGCGCGGGCCCGGTCGAGCGAGGCGCGGTAGCCCGGGTCGGCCTGGTCGGTGGGCGGGTCGGCCGGCGGCTCGTCCCAGCCCTGGAAGGCGCCAGGGTCGACCAGCAGTCCGATCAGCTGCCGCGCGGTCAGCGGCGCGCCCGTGGCCGTGGCCGGGTGCGGTCCCGTGCCCGCGCTCGTGTTCGTCCCCGTGTTCATGCCCACCCCGTCAGCGGTCGTTCCGGTCCGACATGATCCGTCACTCTATGCGGCGCGACTGGAGCGGGGAGCGAACGTGAGGAAGCTGTGAGGAGGCCGACTGCGGTCGGGTCACTAGTTCGACGGCGGTCGACCCATGGGGTGTGCGGGCGGTTCGTGGACGGCGCCGGCCGGGCTCGGGTCGGAGCTGGGATACGGCTCAAGTCGCTGGTCAGACAGGTGAGTTACCCGTCGGTTAATAGTTTGTCGCAGGGCTTCCGGAGTTGTCGGTGGCTGGTCACACTGGTGGACATGACCCGCACTCTACGCGCGTGGAAGACCCGCGCTGCCGCCGTCACCGCCGTCGCCCTGATGACCCTCGCGCCCGTCGCCGTCGCCACCGAGGCGCACGCCGACGTGAGCGGCACGGTGTGTCTGTCCGCCCTCCCGCCCGAGGCGACCGACACCCTCAACCTGATCGCCACCGACGGGCCGTTCCCGTACTCCCAGGACGGCGTCGTGTTCCAGAACAGGGAGCACGTCCTGCCCAGCCAGTCCAACGGCTACTACCACGAGTACACCGTCATCACGCCCGGTGCCCCGACCCGCGGCACCCGCCGGATCATCACCGGCCAGGCGACCCAGGAGGACTACTACACCGGTGACCACTACGTCACGTTCTCGCTGATCGACCAGGGCTGCTGACACGCGCCCCACGCCCCTCCCGGCCCCGGCGCACGTCTCCGCCGGGGCCGCCGGAACGACGGGCCCGCCGGATCGCCGGATCGCCGAGGGGCGGCCCCCGCCCGCCCCGGCGGCCCGCCGCGACCGGCCTCAGAGCT
Source organism: Kitasatospora sp. NPDC091276 (assembly GCF_040684355.1). Lineage (NCBI taxonomy): Bacteria > Bacillati > Actinomycetota > Actinomycetes > Kitasatosporales > Streptomycetaceae > Kitasatospora > Kitasatospora sp. NPDC091276. Next base: position 75,428 of record NZ_JBFBFU010000014.1, read on the forward strand.
CGGACGGCCCCCAGGCGTCCACCACCAGCTCGTCCCCGACCCGCAGCGTGCCGGGCCGCAGCACCGCGAACTTGCTGCCGAACGCGACCCCGCCGACCGCCGCCCGGCGGTAGCCGGCCAGCGTCCGCAGCGGCTCCGGACCGGCCTTCGCGCCCGTCGACTGGTCGACCAGCGTCACCGAGCAGCGGATCGCGAGCTTGGCATAGGCCAACTCGGCGCCGCCCACGGTGATCCGGCGGGCCAGGTCCTCGGTGTGCGGTTCGTCCCAGCCGTCCACCACCAGGTTCGGGCGGAACCGGTCTGCCGGCACGGGGAGTCCGCCGCTCAGCGCGTTGAAGCGCTCCAGCGACGCGCGGGACAGCAGGTGCACCGCGCAGCTGTCGGCGTAGCCGGACGTGCCCGGTACCAGCCCGTCGGTCACCCGGTCGTGCTCCGGCGGCACCCGGACCAGCCGGCTGCGGACACCCAGCACCCCGGACAGCCAGCCGGCCACCTCCTCGCCCTGGTCGATCCCGAAGAACGGGGCGCCGAACAGCCGCACCGCCCGGCGCGGACCCTCGGTGTCCACGGCGACGGCCACCGGCTCCACACCCGGGGCGTCGAGGGTCAGCCGGCGGCCGTCCTCCCCGACCGTCGGGCGGACCGTGGCCAGCAGGCGGTCCCGGCGCTGGGAGCGGAACACCCCGTCCTCGTCCACCACCATGAACGCCCGGTCGTGGGCCAGCCCCGCCGGAGTCAGCTCCGCCCGCGCCACCTCGACCCCGGCGCACCCCTTCAGCGGGTAGTACCGCAACTCCACCACTTCGGCCATGGCCGCCCCCTCGACTCACCGCGGCCCCTCGCGGGCCCCTCGCGGGCCGCTCCGGACCCCTCGCGGAATCAACGCCTCCGTAGGGTAGTTGACCGTCGCCCGACCGCCCGCCCCCGGGATTGCTAGGGTCGGGACATGGCACCGAGCAGCGCGAACCCCCCGGGAAGGCTCCGGCGCGACGCCCAGCGCAACCGCGACCTGCTGCTCGCCGCCGCCCGCGGCATGTTCTCCCGGCACGGCCTCGACGTCCCGCTGGACCAGATCGCCAAGGAGGCCGGCGTCGGCAACGCCACCCTCTACCGCCACTTCCCGACCCGCGAGGCGCTGATCGGCGAGGTGTTCGCCGACGCCGCCGTCGGCCTGGCCGGGGCCGGCGAGGAAGCCCTCGCCGCCGAGGACGCCTGGACCGCGCTCGAACACTACTTCGAGCGCATCTTCGAACTCGTCGCCGCCGACCGGGGCATCAACGACCTCGTCACCCAGGCCATCCCCACCATCCCCGGCATGATCGAGATCAGCCGCCGGAACGCCGCCACCGTCGGCGCCCTCATCGCCCGCGCCCAGGACCAGGGCACCATGCGGCGCGACGTGGTCACCATGGACCTGCTCTTCCTGCTCGGCCCGCTCTGCCGCGCCCTGCCCGCCACCACCGACCTGCGCCCCGACCTCTGGCGCCGCTACCTCGCCCTGCTCCTCGACGGCTTCCGCACCCAGGCCACCCACCCGCTGCCGGTCCCCCCGATCGGCGAGGAACACCTGGACCGGATGTTCGCCGACCTCTGGGAAGCCGAACCACCGGAGGGGTAGGCGAGCCGTTTCACGCCGGGAAACGGTCGGTCTTCACCAGAGTGCCGTGACGAGGATGGACGAGGATGTCCGGACTGCCCGTTGCGCTGCCGAGAGGTCACTGACGATGGCTACGTACGTGCTGATTCCCGGGGCCGCGTCCGGCCCGTGGTACCGGCACCTGCTGGAGGCCGAACTGCGCCGGCGGGGCCACGACGTGGTGGCGGTGATACCCGGCGACCACTGCCCCACGCTCGGCCACCCCGCAGAACTGGCCGACCACCTGGAGGCGTACCGGACCGCGTCGTAGCGACCCCGGGGCATCAGGGACACGTACGGAACACCCGCGCGCGCGTCAGAGGCGTGTCAACGGGCGCCGGAGGTGCGGTGCCGGCCCGCTTTGCTGGAGGACGACAGCACGGCACGGCGGTACGGACCGAGAGGCGGGGCGAACCATGGCGGACAGCGAGATATCCGGCGCGGACGGGGCAGCGGAGCGGGCCGACCGCGCGGGCCGGATCGTCGTCGGCGTCAGCGGCTCGCTCGGCAGCCTCGCCGCCCTCCACCACGCCGTCGCCGAAGCCCACCGCACCGACGCCGAGGTCCTCGCCCTCCTCTGCTGGACCTCGCCTGGCGAAGAGATCGGCTACCGCCGCACACCCTGCCCGGCCGCCATCACCGCCGGCCGCGACGCGGCCGTCGCCCGGCTCCGGCAAGCCCTCGACGAGGCCTTCGCCGGCCGCTACGCCGGAGTCCGGCTGCGCTGCCAGGTCGTCCGCGGCGACACCGGACACACCCTGGTCCGCTTCGCCGACCACCCCGACGACCTGCTCGTCCTCGGCGCGGGCAGCAGCCGAGGCTGCCTCTCCCGGGCGCTGCGCCCCTCCGTCACCGCCTACTGCGTCCGGCACGCGAGCTGCCCCGTCCTGGCCGTCCCCCGGCCGCCGCTGCAGCGCGACCTGGAGGCCATGGAACGCGGCCACGGCCTGCGCTCCCTCGTCGCGGGGCGGTAGGCCTCGCCCTGCCCGCTGTGCCGCTACCTACGACAGCCCGGCGGCCTCGGCGAGGACGGCGGCGGTCCGGCGGCCGGCGCGCAGCACCGCTTCGGCGGTGGTGGGGAGGCAGCGGTCCGCCTCGGCGTCGTACACGGTCATGATGACGCCCGCGTGGTCGGTGGCGGGTTCGAGAACCCGTACCGCCGACATCTGCCTTGTCAGAGCAGCGCTCAGTCGCCGGGTGTGCTCGATGTCCAGCACCCCGTCGTCCGTGCCGTGGACCAGCCAGAGCGGGACGGGGGAGGGCTGCTCGGCCAGCAGGTCGAGGGGGGCGTCCCCGGTGGTGATCGCCGGGCGGGCGTAGCTGGAGGAGATGCCGACGGCGGCGATGGGACGCCGCTCGGCGGGGGTGTCGGGGTGGGTGGCCACGGCTATGGCCTCCCGGCCGCCCAGCGACCAGCCGGCCAGGACCAGGCGGTCCGGGTCCCCGCCGTACGCGGCGGCGGTGCGGCGGGCGTGGGCGAGCGAGGCGAGCAGTTCGGCGCGGCCGCCGTCCGGCCGGTCGGAGCGCCAGTCCGGGACGAGCACCAGCAGGCCGAGCCCGGCGGCCTCCCGGGCGAGCGGCCGCAGCACGTCGCGCTCGTCGGGGCCCCGGCCGTGCCACAGCAGTACGACGGGCGCGGGCCCGGCGGTGCCGGCGGGCGCGCGGTGCACGTCCATGAGCCGTCCGTCGGCGTACGGGGTGGCCTCGGGTTGAGCGCTCGTCATGCGGGGTTCGCCTCCGGTTCGGTGACTGATCACGGAGCTGGTACTGTACTTCTCGTCGCGAGGGAGATGATTCCTCGTCAGGCGTCAGTGGTGCTACCAGAGCACGTCCTACTTTCAGTAGGAAGAGTCCGTGCGATCCGGGCCTGGCG
>NZ_JBFBFU010000014.1:79035-226431 GCF_040684355.1 Kitasatospora sp. NPDC091276
TGATTCCTCGTCAGGCGTCAGTGGTGCTACCAGAGCACGTCCTACTTTCAGTAGGAAGAGTCCGTGCGATCCGGGCCTGGCGCTCCAATTGTCGGATGAGGTCCGGTGCCTTTCTAAAGGTGCCGGGCCTTGTTTGCTTTTGGGGAGGCGATCTCCGTGCTCGGCCGGACGACGACGTCGGTGATCCTCTCCTCCCCGGTGGAGCAGCGGGTCCTGCTGCCCTCGGAATAGCCCCGGCCGGAAGCCCGGAAGCCCGGAAGCCCGGAAGCCCGGAAGCCCGGAAGCCCCGGCCTGGGCCTGGGCGGGGCCGGGGCTCAGGACGGTTGGCGGTCGGAACCGAGTTCGCGGGAGATCCGCAGTCCGGCCTGGGCGACGACGGGGCCGAGGGCGCGGACGCGGGCGGCGGTCATGCGGGAGGTCAGGCCGGAGACCGACAGGGCGGCGGTGACCTCGCCGGCGTGGTCGAAGATCGGTGCGGCGACGCAACGGACCTCGGGTTCGTTCTCGCGGTCGTCGATGGAGTAGCCGCGGGCGCGGATCCGGGCGAGGTCGGCGCGCAGCCGGGTCTCGTCGGAGATGGTCCAGGCGGTGACCGGGCGCAGGCCCGCGGCGACGACCTCGGTGACGGCCTCGTCGGGCAGCCAGGCGAGGATGGCCTTTCCGGTGGCGGTGCAGTAGGCGGGGGCGCGGCTGCCGACGCGGGAGGCCATGCGGACGTTGGTCTCGTCCTCGACCTTGTCCAGGTAGACGATTCCGGGGGCCTGCCAGACGGTCAGGTGGACGGTCTCGCCGGCCTCGCGCTGGAGTCGGCGCAGGTGTTCGGCGGCGACGCTGCGCAGGTCGAGGGTGGAGAGGTAGGCCTGGCCGAGGCGCAGTGAGCCGTGGCCGAGCCGGAACCAGCCGGTCTCGCGGTCGCGGTCGAGGAGGTGCTCGTCGAGCAGCGGGCCCGCGAGCCGCAGCACGGTGCTCTTGTTGAGGCCGAGCGCTTCGGCGAGTTGGGCGAGCGGGACGCCGCGCCCGTCGCTGTGGTCGCGGACGTGGCCGAGGACGGCGAGCGCGCGGCGCAGCGAGGACGACTGGTTGCGCTCGGTCGCGGGTTTGCGCCCGGCGGCCGCGCCCGAGGGCCGTTCGGCCGCAGCGCCGGTGGGTCTGTCGGCCGCCGTGCCCGCGGGCCGCTCGGTCTCCGCGTCGGGCCCCGTCTCCGTCATGGGTGGTCCGTCCCTGTCTCGTTCCGCTGTCGAGTGCCACTGCCGTGTACTGCAGCCGTGTGCTGCTGCCGCGTGCTGCCGGTGTTCCCCCCGCTCGACGGCGGCGGTTGTCAGAAGGTACCCGTTCGCGTCCGCAACGCCGCTTCTTCGACACAACGTTGTGCAGTGCAAAACTTCCCGAACCCCCTCTTGTTGGCGCCGATCGCCCGCGCTTAACGTCCCTGCCATCGAGCAGGCGACGCCGCCCCACCCGAACGGTCCGCCCTGCCGTACCCCCGTACCGGCCTGCCCGGGACGCCCCCCAACGCGTCCGGGCCGTCCTCCACCCACACCCACCATCGGCCCCGGTCAGGGCCTGCTTCGACGTACCCGTCCCCAGCGGCGCACGTCTCGGCGGCAACTGTCGGGAGGGGAGGTTCTCCACCCATGCGACTCATCAGACGGACTGCCGCGGCCGCCGTGCTCGCCGCCAGCTGCCTCGCCGCGACCGCCTGCGCGCCGGGCACCGCCGCGCCGGCCGGCGACAAGGCGGCCGACGACCGGACCGGCACCCTCCAGGTCTGGCTGTACAACGAGGCGGGCAACGCGGCCAAGGAGGCCGTGGTCGGCAAGGCGGTGAGCGAGTTCCAGGCCTCCCACCAGGGCGTCACCGTCAAGGTCAGCTACATCGACACCGACGCCTCCGCCCGCGCGGCCAAGATGAAGGGCGCCTTCAACGACCCGGGCAGCGCCCCGGACCTGGTCGAGTTCGGCAACACCGACCTCCCCGGCTACGTCGCGGCCGGTGGCCTCGCCGAGATCGGCGCCGACCTCGACAAGTGGCAGGACAAGGGCGACCTCGACCCGGCGATCGTCAAGACCGCCGTGGTGGACGGCAAGACGTACGGCCTGCCCTGGTGGGTCGCCGTGCGCGCGCTCTACTACCGCAGCGACCTGTTCACCGAGGCCGGGCTGACCCCGCCGACCTCGTACGCCGAACTTGTCACCGCCACCCAGAAGATCCACGCCGCGAACCCGGACACCTTCGGCATCGCCGTCGGCGGCAAGTACACCTTCGGGGCGCTGCCGTTCGTCTGGGACGCGGGCGGCGACATCGCCGCCAAGGACGGTTCCGCGTACAAGGCGGCCATCAACTCGCCCGCCTCGCAGGCCGGGATCAAGCGCTACACCGATCTCTTCGGCGCCGACGGCTGCCCCGCCCAGCAGTGCGCCGACCTCACCGGCGGCAAGACCGTCGACCTGTTCGCGGCCGGCAAGTCGGCGATGGCGATCCTGCCCAACTCCAGCCGCAGCAAGGTCGACGGGGGCCCGGTGAAGGGCAAGTACGGCGTGGTGCCGCTGCCCGGGGAGAAGGCCGGCTCGATCGCCCCGGCGTTCGCGGGCGGCAACAACCTCGGCGTGATGAAGGCGGCCAAGCACCGCACGCTCGCCCTCGAATTCGCCGAACTGCTGGCGGGCCCGGCGTACCAGGAGCAGATGTACGACGCGATGGGCAACCTGCCGACGCTCAAGTCCGTCAGCGGCAAGGTCGCCGCCAAGGACGCCTTCCTGAAGCCGTTCACCGACACCATCGCGGCCGGCACCAGGTTCGTCCCGCTCGACCAGGCGTGGGCGCAGATCGACGCCCAGGCGGTGATCCCGACCATGCTGCAGCAGGTGGTCACCGGCAAGGCGGACGTGGCGAAGGCCTCGGGCGACGCCGCGAACCAGATCACCTCGGCCTTCGCCGCGCACTGACGGCGGCCGCGCACCCGCCTCCGACCCCGGCCCCGCCTCCAACCCCCGTACCAACCCCTGGTTCCGTACCACCTCCTGGTCCCGCACCGACCTCCTGGTCCGCGGAAGAGAGCAGGTCCCGCACGTGTCCGCATCCACCACGACCGCCCCGACGGCGCCGCCTTCCCCGCGCGGGCGCCGTGGGGGCACGGCGCCGGCCGCACCCTCGGGCGGCCGGCGCCGCCGGCCCCCGCTGCTGCTGCTCCTGCCGGCCGCGGTCATCCTGATCCCGCTGGTCGCCTACCCGATCTACCAGCTGGGCCTGCTGTCCGTGCTGGACTTCGGGCAGGCCCAGGCCTCCGGGGGCGCCCCGACCTCCTTCGTCGGCTTCGGCAACTACTCGAAGATCCTGAGCGACGGCCAGTTCTGGTCGGTGCTGCTGCAGACGGTCGGTTTCGCCGCGTTCTGCGTGGTCGCCACCCTGGCCGTCGGCGCGACCCTCGCCGTCCTGCTGACCAAGGTCGGGCGGTGGCCCCGGCTGGTGCTGACCACCGCCGCGATGGCGGCCTGGGCGGCTCCGGCGATGACCGGTTCGACGGTGTGGAGCTTCCTGTTCGACACCAACCTCGGCCTGGTCAACCACACGCTGGTGAAGCTCGGGCTCACCGGCTTCCACGAGTTCAACTGGTTCTACGACAAGTGGACGGCGTTCCTGATCGTCGGCGCCGTCGTGGTGTGGCACTCCTTCCCCTTCGTGATGGTCACCCTCTACGCGGGGATCCGGGCGATCCCGGAGGAGATCATGGAGGCCGCCGCCCTGGACGGCGCCAACACCTGGACGACCTTCCGCCGGATCACCGCGCCGATGCTGCGGCCGATCCTGACCATCGTGGTGATCCAGTCGGTGATCTGGGACTTCAAGGTCTTCACCCAGATCTACGTGATGACCGAGGGCGGCGGCATCGCCGGCCAGAACCTGGTGCTCAACGTGTACGCGTACCAGAAGGCGTTCGCCTCCTCGCAGTACGGGCTCGGCGCGGCGATCGGCGTGATCATGCTGCTGATCCTGGTGATCCCGACGGTCCTCTACATCCGCACCCTGCGACGGACGGGGAACGAACTGTGAGCGCCCTGAACCCCGTCCGGGACTCCCGGACCGGCACCACCCGGAGCCGCACCACCCGCAACACCCGCGGCCGTTGGCGGCTCGCCGCCAACACCGGCGCGATCGTGCTGGCCGTGGTCACCGCCTTCCCGATCTTCTGGATGGTGCTGTCCGCGTTCAAGCCCAAGGGCGAGGTGCGGTCGCTGGACCCGAAGCCGTGGACGGCGCACCCCACGCTGGAGAGCTTCCGCCAGGTGCTCAGCGTGGACGGCTTCGGCCGGTACTTCGTGAACAGCCTGGTGATCGCGGTGTCGGTGGTGGTGCTCTCGGCCGTCGTGGTGTTCCTGGCGGCGGTGGCCGTGACCAGGTTCCGGTTCAGGTTCCGCACCACCATCATGGTGATGTTCCTGATCGCCCAGATGATCCCGGTCGAGGCGCTCACCATCCCGCTGTTCTTCATGTTCCGCGACGCCGGCCGGTTCGCGCCGGGCATCGGGCTGAACACCCTCGCCTCGCTGATCCTGGTGCAGTTGGCGTTTTCGCTGCCGTTCGGCATCTGGATGATGCGCGGCTTCGTCGCGGCCGTCCCGGTGTCGATCGAGGAGGCCGCGCAGATCGACGGCGCCAGCCGCACCCGCATCCTGTGGCGGATCCTGCTGCCGCTGGTGGCCCCGGGCCTCGCCGCGACCAGCGTGTTCTCCTTCATCGCCGCGTGGAACGACTTCGTCTTCGCGAAGACCTTCATCATCAGCGCCACCCAGAACCAGACCCTGCCGTCCGCGCTGCTGGTCTTCTTCAAGCCGGACGAGAACGACTGGGGCGGCATCATGGCGGCGTCGACGCTGATGACGGTGCCGGTGCTGATCTTCTTCATCGCGGTCCAGCGCAAGCTGGTGTCCGGGCTGGCGGGCGCGGTGAAGGACTGACGCCGGCCGGCGTGGTGAAGGACTGAGGCCGACCGGGGCGGTCGGGCGGGCTCCCCCCGTCCGGCCGCCCTGCGATCGTGCCACGCCGTGCGGCCGGTACCGGACGCCGATCCGCGGGCCCACCGGCGCCGGGCCGTCCTCGGGACGGCGGTTAGGCTTCCGCCATGCCTGGCCGGCACCGGTGGACGGGGCTCCCCTCCCCGGTGCGGCGGCCGACGATCAGCCACCGCGACGGCGGCTCCGCCGCACAGATGGGGAAGACGATGAGCAAGCCCACGAGGACGGCCGCGCAGCCGCCGGCGGCACCCGGTGCCGACAGTCACGACCTGATCCGCGTGCACGGTGCGCGCGAGAACAACCTCAAGGACGTCAGCGTCGAGCTCCCGAAGCGGCGGCTGACGGTGTTCACCGGTGTCTCCGGCTCCGGCAAGAGCTCCCTGGTGTTCGACACGATCGCCGCCGAGTCGCAGCGGCTGATCAACGAGACCTACAGCGCCTTCGTCCAGGGCTTCATGCCGACCCAGGCGCGGCCCGAGGTCGACGTGCTGGAGGGGCTGACCACCGCGATCATCGTCGACCAGCAGCGGATGGGCGCGGACCCCCGCTCCACGGTCGGCACCGCCACCGACGCCAACGCGATGCTGCGGATCCTCTTCAGCCGGCTCGGGCAGCCGCACATCGGCTCGCCCAAGGCGTTCTCCTTCAACGTCCCCTCGATCAGCGGGGCGGGCGCCGTCACCGTCGAACGCGGCGGGAAGACCGTCAAGGAGCGGCGCAGCTTCAGCATCACCGGCGGCATGTGTCCGCGCTGCGAGGGCCGCGGCAGCGTCTCCGACATCGACCTGACCCAGCTCTTCGACGACACCAAGTCGATCTCCGAGGGCGCGATCACCATCCCCGGCTGGAAGACCGACAGCTGGTGGACGGTGGGGATCTACGCGAACTCGGGCTTCCTCGACCCGGACAAGCCGATCCGCAAGTACACCAAGAAGGAGATGCAGGACTTCCTCCACCGCGAGCCGACCAAGGTCAAGGTCAACGGGGTCAACCTCACCTACGAGGGGCTGATCCCGAAGATCCAGAAGTCGATGCTCACCAAGGACCGGGACGCGCTGCAGCCGCACATCCGGGCGTTCGTCGACCGGGCGGTCACCTTCACCGCCTGCCCCGACTGCGGGGGCACCCGGCTCAGCGAGGCGGCCCGGTCGTCGCTGATCGGCGGGACCAGCATCGCCGACGCCTGCGCGATGCAGATCAGCGACCTGGCCGCCTGGGTCCGCGACCTCGACGAGCCGGCCGTGGCGCCGCTGCTCGGGACCCTGCGGCACACCCTCGACTCGTTCGTGGAGATCGGGCTGGGCTACCTCTCGCTCGACCGGCCCTCCGGCACGCTGTCCGGCGGCGAGGCGCAGCGGGTCAAGATGATCCGGCACCTCGGCTCGGCGCTCACCGACGTCACGTACGTCTTCGACGAGCCCACCACCGGCCTGCACCCGCACGACATCCAGCGGATGAACGAACTCCTGCTGCGGCTGCGGGACAAGGGCAACACGGTGCTGGTCGTGGAGCACAAGCCGGAGACCATCGCGATCGCCGACCACGTCGTCGACCTCGGCCCCGGCGCCGGGACGGCGGGCGGCTCGGTCTGCTTCGAGGGCACCGTCGAGGGGCTGCGGTCCAGCGGCACCGTCACCGGCCGCCACTTCGACGACCGGGCCGCCGTCCGCAAGGCGGTGCGCGAGCCGAACGGCACCCTGGAGATCCGCGGCGCGACGGCGAACAACCTGCGCGACGTCGACGTCGACATCCCGCTCGGGGTGCTGACCGTGATCACCGGCGTCGCCGGCTCCGGGAAGAGCTCGCTGGTGCACGGCTCGATCCCCACGGGCGCGGGCGTGGTGTCCGTCGACCAGGGCGCCATCCGCGGCTCCCGGCGCAGCAACCCGGCGACGTACACCGGACTGCTGGAGCCGATCCGCAAGGCCTTCGCGAAGGCCAACGGCGTCAAGCCGGCCCTGTTCAGCGCCAACTCCGAGGGCGCCTGCCCCAACTGCAACGGCGCCGGGGTGGTCTTCACCGACCTGGCGATGATGGCCGGCGTGGCCAGCACCTGCGAGGAGTGCGAGGGCAAGCGCTACCAGGCCTCGGTGCTGGAGTACCACCTCGGCGGCCGCGACATCAGCGAGGTGCTCGCGATGCCGGTGACCGAGGCCGAGGAGTTCTTCGGCACCGGCGAGGCGCGCATCCCGGCCGCGCACCGCATCCTCGCCAACCTCGCCGACGTCGGGCTCGGCTACCTCAGCCTCGGCCAGCCGCTCACCACGCTGTCCGGCGGCGAGCGGCAGCGGCTCAAGCTGGCCACCCACATGGCCGAGAAGGGCGGCGTCTACGTCCTCGACGAGCCGACCACCGGCCTGCACCTCGCCGACGTCGAGCAGTTGCTCGGGCTGCTCGACCGGCTGGTGGACTCCGGCAAGTCGGTCATCGTCATCGAGCACCACCAGGCGGTGATGGCGCACGCCGACTGGATCATCGACCTCGGCCCGGGCGCCGGCCACGACGGCGGCCGGATCGTCTTCGAGGGCACGCCCGCCGACCTGATCGCCGCCCGCTCCACCCTCACCGGCGAGCACCTGGCGGCCTACGTCGGGGGCTGACGGCCCCGGCGGTCGACCCCTTCGGCGGTCGAACCCTTCGGCGGCAGGGCGGTGCCACGCCCCGGGCACTACCCTGCTGCCATGGCGATCCACGGCTTCGGGGCCACCGAGTTCCAGCTCGTGCTGCTGCGCCGGATGGCCGACTTCAACCCGGAACCGGTCGAGCAGGCCGTGCGGCGGCTCGGCGCGACCCGGGCCGCCATGCGGGAGGCGAACAAGCGCTGGCAGGCGATGGTCCGCTCGCCCCGGTTCCCGCGCGGCGCCGACCGCTGCGCCGCCGTCCTCGGCCCGCCGCAGGCGGTGGTGCCGCGCCGGATCGGGGACCTCGCCTGCACCGCGCGGCAGTGGGCGCTGCCGCTCTGGCCGGAGCTGCGCTTCGAGAGCCTGCTCGGTCCGGCGCAGGCAGGGCGGCCGCTGCTGAACGAGTGGCTGGTGCGCGGACCGGACGCCCCGGCGCCCGGGCTGCGCACCCTCGCCGACCTCGCGCCGTGGAGCTGCGTGGTCGCCGACCTGGGCGCCGCGTTCCCGCCCGCCCGGCCGCGCGAGGGCAGCGCGCCGACCCGCTTCCAGCTCGACTTCACCGCCCCGGACGCCGACGGGCGGGCGCGCCGGTGCACCGCCGACTTCACCTGGGGGCTGCTCCAGGAGGTCCGGCCGGACGGTCCTTAGGCCTGGGCCGGGTGGACGGTCCGCCCGCCGACGACCGTGCGCTCGGGCCGCAGCTCGCGCAGCACGTCCACCGGGCAGCTCAGCGGATCGACCGGCCACACCGTCAGATCGGCCAGCGCCCCCGGCCGCAGGCTGCCGCGTTCGGGGCTCTCGCCCATCAGCCGGGCCGCGTGGACGGTGTGCAGCGCGACCGCCTCGGCCCGGTCGACGGCGTGCTCGGGCCCCACCACCCCGGCGGTGGTCCGGCGGGTCGTCATGCCCCACACCGACACCATCGCGCCGTACGGGCCGACCGGGAAGTCCGAGCCGGCGGCCAGCAACGCGCCCTCGTCGAGCCATTCGCGCAGCGGGAAGATCCCGGCGGTCCGCTCCTCGCCCCAGGCCCGCTGCTGGGCGAGCGCGCCGTCGTGCAGCAGCGGGTGCTGCACGGTGACGGGGATGCCGAGCGCGATCGCCCGGGCCCGCTGGTCGGCCCGGGCCAGTCCGCCGTGCTCGACCACCAGCGTGCCGGGCGGCAGGCCGGGGCGCCGGCCGAGCACCTCCTCGAAGACGTCCAGCAGGGTGCGCAGGCCGCGGTCGCCCCAGGCGTGCACGCCGACCCGCCAGCCGCGCCCGACCACCCGGTCGACGGCCGCGACCAGCTCCTTCGGCTCCCAGAGCAGCCGGCCGTGGTAGCAGGGCCGGTCCTGGTACGGCTCCTCCAGCGCGCCGGCCTCGAAGCCGCCGTCGATGCCGAACTTCACCCCCCACAGCCGCAGCAGGTCGTCGTCCTCGCCGGCGGCGCGCCAGGCGTCCATCCGGTCCAGCAGCTCGTCGACCTGCTCGGGGGTGCGGGCGGCGAAGCCGGAGACCAGCGCCCGGACCCGGACGGCGAGCGCGCCGGCGGCCCGGGCCGCGAGCAGCACGTCGAGGTCCTCGACCGGGACGAGGCAGTCGCGGACGGTGCCGATGCCGGTGGCGGCGTAGTCGGCGGAGGCGGCGCGCAGGCCGGCCACCCGTTCGGCGAGCGCGGGGCGCGGCAGCACCCGCTCGACCAGTTCGACCGCCTTGTTGACCAGCCGCCCGGTGAGTCGCCCCCGGTCGTCGCGTTCGAGCAGGCCGCCGGGCGGGTCGGGGGTGTCGGCGGTGATGCCGGCGAGGCGCAGCGCGGCCGAGTTGAGCACCATGTTGTAGGCGCCGCGGCGGACCAGGACGGGGTGGTCGGCGGTGGCCTCGTCCAGTTCCGCGGTGGTGGGCAGCCGCTGCTCGGCGAGCAGCACCTCCTGCCAGTTGACGGTGGTGTGGATCCACTGGCCGGGCGGGGTGCGGGCGGCGCGTTCGCGGATCAGGCCGAGGAACGCGGCGAGGTCGCGCGCCCGGTGGACGGGGACGCCGTGGACGCTGTGGCCGGCCAGGATCAGGTGGGTGTGGGTGTCGTCGAAGGCGGGCAGCACCGTCGCGGCGGGGGCGTCCAGGACCTCGGTGGCCGGTCCGACCAGGTCGTCCAGGCCGTGCGGGTCGGGGGACAGGGCGGTGATCCGTGCCCCGGTGACGGCGATCGCCCGCTGTGGCGGCCGGCCGGGGACGAGGGTGTGGACGGCGGCGGCGCGGACGAGGAGGTCGGCGGGGGCGGGGTCGGTCATCGCGGCTCCTGGTGGGGTGGGGCGCCGGCCGACAGGCCGGTGACCTTCTCGACGTGCCGCAGGCTGGGCTCGGCGAGCAGCGCGTGCAGCTCGGTGAAGACGGCCCGCGCGGCGACGGCGTTCCAGTCGGCGGGCAGCAGCGGTTCGGGCAGGCCCGGGTCCAGGTAGGGCAGCCGGCGCCACTGGGTGAGCATCGGGACGTAGTCGCGGAACGCCTCGACCGGGTCGACCCGCGGCCGGCCGCGCAGTTCGGCGGCGACCGGGCGCCAGGCGTCGTCGAAGGCCGCGTACTGCGCCTCGATCGCCGGGAAGTCCCACCAGCCGGCCACCGCGGTGCGCAGTTCGGCGAAGCCCGCGTACTCGGCGGACAGGAACAGGTGCACGTAGGCGCTCAGCCCGAGGCGCTCCAGCAGCCGCCGGGCGTCCGGCAGCAGCCGGGCGGGCGCCAGCCAGACGCCGGGGGCGGCGTTGCCGAAGCCGAGCCAGCTCAGCCGGGAGCGCAGCTGGTGGCGGTGGGCGCGCTCGGACTCGGGCACCGAGAAGACCGCGACCACCCAGCCGTCGGCGAGTTCGGCGGGCTCCAGGCTGTGGAAGATCCGGCGGTCGCCCTCCTCGAAGACCGGGCCCATCGCCGGGGCGAGCCGGTAGCCGGTGCCGTCGCGGCGCTCCTGGAACAGGGTGCGGGCCTTCTTCAGCCGGGAGATGGCCGAGCGCACCGCCGGGCCGTCGACGTCGAGTTCGGCCATCAGCGCGATCAGGTCGGCGATCGAGATCCAGCCGCCGAGGCGGCGCACGAACTCGCCGTACACGGTGTGGATGAGCGAGCTGGGCCGGGTCGTGCTCTCCGACATGGTGCGCCTCCTCCCCGGCAGCTCGTGGTGATCATAGCGGTGGGAGCCCGGCGTCAGGCCTGGGCGTAGGCGCCGGAGAGCAGGTGCCCGGCGCCGGGGGCGACGGCCGGCAGGCCGAGGGCGCGCAGCAGTTGGTGGGCGGTGCAGATCGCCGCCGAGACGACCGGCTTGCCGAGCTGCTGTTCGGCTTCCTCGACGGCGGACAGCGAGGGCAGCTGCACGCAGGCCGAGAGCACCACCGCGTCGGCCTCGGCGTGGGCGAGACGCCGGGCGATGGCGGGGAGCCGCGCCGGGTCGTGGGCGGCCACGTCGAGGTTGTCGGGGATCTCCAGGGCCGCGTAGTCGAGCACCTCGATGCCCTCGTGGGCCAGGTAGTCGACCACGGTCCGGGCCAGCGGCCGCAGGTACGGGGTGACGAGGGCGACCTTCTTGGCGCCGAGCGTGTGCAGGCCGGTCACCAGGGCGCCCGCGCTGGTGACCACGGGGGCGGGGGAACCGTTCTCGGCGGTGCGCCGGTGCAGGCGCTGTTCGGCCTCGCGGTGGTAGCCGGGGCCGGTGGCCATCACGGCGACCAGGCAGGCGTAGCCGAGCACGTCGACCCGGGCGTCGGAGAGTTCGGCCGCGCAGCGGTCGGACTCGGCGTCCATGGCGCGCAGTTGCTCGGGGGTGACCCTGGTCATCCGCATCCGGCTGGAGTGGAAGGTGAACCGCTCGGGCGCGACCGCCTCGCGGGCCCGCAGCAGGGCGGGGACCTCGGTCTCCATGGTGACGTTGGAGCTGGGGACGATCTGGCCGATCCGGTAGGTGGTCATGGGGTGCTGGGGCTCCTCTCGGGAGCTGGCCGGGGTGGGGTGCTCCGCTCAGCGGGCGTCGACCACCGGGTTGGCGAGGGTGCCGATTCGCTCGATGGTGGCCTCGACCAGGTCGCCGGGCTGGAGGAACTGCGGCGGCACCAGGCCGGCGCCGACGCCGGACGGGGAGCCGGTGGCGATCACGTCGCCCGGTTCGAGGGTGACGCCGGAGGAGATGTCGGCGATCAGGCGGGCGATGCCGAACAGCATGTGGCGGGTGTTGGAGTCCTGCCGCAGTTCGCCGTTGACCCTGAGTGAGAGGTCGAGGTCCTGCGGGTCGGGGATCTCGTCGGCCGTGACCACGACCGGGCCGAACGGCGCGTAGCTGTCCTGCCCTTTGGAGAAGAACCACTGCCCGGAGCGGCGCTGGTCGCGGGCGCTGACGTCGTTGACGATGCTGTAGCCGAAGACGTGCCGCCAGGCGTCCCGCTCGGCCACCCGGAAGGCCGGTTCGCCGATCACCACGGCGAGTTCGCACTCCCAGTCGAGCTGCTTGGTCAGGTCGGCGTTGTGCCGGATGGGCTGGCCCGGGCCGGTGACGGCGGTCGCGGGCTTGCTGAACAGCACCGGCCGGTCGGGCAGTTCGCGATCGGTGTCCAGGGTGCGGTGCGATTCGGCGACGTGCTCCACGTAGTTGAGGCCGACGCCGACGATCTTGCCGGGCCGCAGGGGCGCGCGCAGCGAGACCTCGGCGAGCGGGCGGACGGCGGGGTGGCCGGGCCCGGCGTGGGCCAGCAGCGTGCGGGCGGTGGCCAGCGCGGCCTCGCCGGCCCGGACCAGGTCGAGCAGGCCGTCGGGCAGCCGGGCGCCGGCGGCGGTGGCGAGGGCGGTCAGGTCGGCGACCTGGTCGCCGAGCCGGGCGCCGAGGCGCGGGGTCTCGTCGCCGTCCGCGCAGTAGGTCAACAGGTGCATGGTCGGGGCTCCTCGGGGTTGCCGGGCGGTGGTGGGAGGCGTGTCCGGCGGGTCAGGCCGGGCCCTGGTGCCCGTCGTGCGCCGGGTGGGCCTCCTCGCGGTAGAGGCCGAGCGAGTGCATCACCGGGAAGTCGTTGAAGGAGAACAGGCAGGCGTCCTCGCCGGGGTCGAGGTTCGCGTGCTCGTGCCAGGCCCAGGACGGGACGACGAAGACGTCGCCCTGCTGCCACTCGAAGCGCCGCCCGGCGATCACCGAGACGCCGCGCCCCTTGGCCGCCGTGTAGACCACCGAGCCGGTGTGGCGGTGGGCGCGGGTGGCCTGGCCGGGGCGCAGCAGTTGCAGGTGGGCGGCCATGGTCGGCATCACCGGGCCGCCGGTGACCGGGTTGGTGTACTCCATGATGACGCCGTCGTACGGCGATCCCCCGGTGGCGCGGGCGAGTCGGCACAGCGCGTGGTAGCTCGGCTCCCAGGGCCAGCCGAGCAGGGGGGAGTAGGGCCTGCTCCAGGTCTCGACGCCGTACGGGAGGAGGTTGCCGCCGTAGCTCAGCAGCGAGGAGTTCACCACCGGGCCGGGCCGCTGGTACAGCTCCGGGTGGACCTCGTAGAAGTTCGCGTCGAGCATGTTGACCAGCGGGATGTCCAGGCCGTCCTGCCAGATCACCGGGGCGTCGTCGGACTCGTTGCCGTGCTCGTGCCAGGAGTTGTTGGGCGTGATGGCGAAGTCGCGCGGGCCGACCCTGAGCTTCTGGCCGTCCACGACCGTCCAGGCGCCGGTGCCCTCGTGGACGAAGCGCAGGGCGGCGGCCTGGTGGCGGTGCGCGGTCATCGCTTCGCCGGGGCCCATGATCTGGAGGCCGGTGTACAGCAGGCCGACGGCGGCGCTCAGTTCGCGGCGCCCGGGGTTGACCAGCATCACCACCCGGCGGCCGGCGTCGTCGGCCTTGACCAGCGGCAGCGCCTTGCGGACCAGCGGGCGCAGGTCGGCGTAGCGCCAGAGCACCGGCACCGACTTGGGCTGCGGGTACCAGGGCTCGATCTCGTTCGCCACCGTCCACAGGGCGCCGGCCTCGTGCTCGGCCAGTTCCTCGTAGTAGGCGGTGAGTTCGGGGCTGTCGGTGACCCTGGCGCGGCCGGGCTGGTCGTCGTCGTGGTCGGCCGTGCGCCCCTGGTCGGCGGTGCCGTGGGGGTCGGTGGTGCCGTGGCGGTCGGTCGTGCCGTCGTGGCTGGTCATGCCTGCTCCTCCGGGAACACCAGCGGCCGCAGTGGGCGGTTGTCCACGTGCAGCCGGAAGACGTCGAAGCGGTTGTAGTGGCCGACGATGTCGTGCATCTGCTTGGGCTGGATGCACCGGCCGAGGTCGATCTCGGCGTAGACGATGCCCTCCTCGTCCACCAGCGGCTCGCCCACCGGGCGTCCGTCGGGGCCGAAGACGCCGGACAACGCGCTGCGCGGGCGGGCGAGTTGCTTGCGCACCTGGTGGTCGTCGCCGGCGATCAGGTCCACCATCTCGGGCGAGATGGTGGAGCAGGAGACCACGGTGAACAGCTTGCCCTCGAAGCAGTGCGCGGCGGCGCGCAGCGCGATCGCCTCCGCCATGTCGTAGTCCTCGGGGGCCACCGGCAGGGCGATGTAGCTGGCGGCGTGGACGAGTTCGCCCTGGGCCAGCAGGGTGAAGCGGGCCAGGGTGTTGGTGTTCTCGCCGCAGGCGAGCGCGCCGAGCGGGCCGACGGCCGTGCGGTGCACCCGCAGGGAGCTGCCGTCGCCGGGCGTCCAGGTCAGCTTCTCGGCCCAGGTCGGCACCAACTTGCGGTGCACGGCGAGGAGTTCTCCGTCCGCGCCGATGATCAGCAGGGTGTTGTGGAGCACCCCGAGGCTGTGCCGGCCGCGTTCGTTGACGCCGATCACCAGCACCACGCCGGCCTGCCGGGCGGCGGCGCGCAGCGTGTCGACGTACGGGCCGGGGACGTCGACGGCGGCGCGGTAGAGGCGCTCGTACCAGGGCGAGCCCTGCACCGGGTTCATCGTCCAGTTCCAGTACGGGTAGCCGGGGACGAAGACCTCGGGGAAGACCACCAGGGCGGCGCCGTGGCCGGCCGCCTCGTGGATCAGGGCGACGGCCTTGTCGACGGTGGCGGCCGGGTCCAGGTAGACGGGGGCGGCCTGGACGGCCGCGGCGGTGAAGCGGGGCAGGTCGGGCATGGTTCCTCCTCGGCTGCTCAGTGCGGTTCGGGGGTGGGCGGCGGCCAGCGGCGGTGCACCGGCGTGGCGGGCTCGGCGAGCAGGTGCAGGCGCGGTGCGACCCGGTCGGCGTTCGGGCCCGGTGGTCTGCGGCTGCCCGCCGACCAGGGGCCGGGCCAGTGCGCGCCCGGCCCGGTGTAGCCCTGCTCGGCGGCGGCGTGCAGCGTCCAGAGCGGGTCGTACAGCTGGGCCCGCCCGATCGCGACCAGGTCGGCCCGCCCGGCCAGGAGCACGGAGTTGGCGTCGTCGTGCCCGGAGATCGCGCCGACCGCGATGGTCGGCAGGCCGGTGGCGGCGCGGATCAGCTCGGCGAACGGGGTCTGGTAGCCGCGTCCGTACGGCGGCCGCTGGTGGGCGACCACCTCGCCGGTGGACACGTCCACCGCGTCCGCCCCGCCGTCGGCCAGCGCGCGGCCGATCGTGACGGCCTCCGGTGCGGTGGTGCCGCCGGGCGCCCAGTCGCAGGCCGAGATCCGCACCAGTAGCGGCCGCCCGGCCGGCCAGACCGCGCGGACGGCCGCCAGCACCTCCAGCGGCAGCCGCAGCCGGTGCGCGAGCCGGCCGCCGTAGCGGTCGGTGCGCTGGTTGGTCAGCGGTGAGAGGAAGCCGGAGAGCAGGTGGCCGTGGCCGAACTGCAGCTCCAGCGCGTCGAATCCGGCCCGTGCCGCGCGTTCCGCCGACTCGGCGAAGTCCGCGACGACGGTGGCCAGTTGGGCGGCGGTGGCCGCGTGCGGGGGAGGGCTGTCCGGGCCCCAGGGGAGCGGGGAGGCGGCGAGCAGCGGCCAGCCGTCGGCGAGTGGGCGCCCGATCCCGTCCGGGCCGGGTGCGGCGGTGGCGCCCCGGCGGCCGGCGTGGGTCAGCTGGAGGCCGACCGGGGTGTCGCTCACCGCGCGGACGGCGTCGACGAGTTCGCGCCAGGCCGCCTCCTGGCGGTCGTTCCACAGCCCCGGGCAGCGGTCGGTGGCCCGCCCCCCGGGGCTGACGGCGGCCATCCCGGCGAGGACCAGCCCGGCGCCGCCGAGCGCGTGCGCGGTGAGCTGGGCCCGGTCGAAGCCGCTGGGCAGGGTGTCGGTGGAGGTGAAGGTGGCGAGCGGGGGCACCACGACGCGGTTGCGCAGCTCCAGGGCGCCGAGCTTCAGCGGCCGGAACATCGGCGGCACACCGGGCGGGCCGCCGGCGGCGGCGTCCACCGCGTCGACGAAGTCGGGGTCGCGGGCCCGCAGGTTGCCGTAGGTGACCCGGCGGCTGCGGGTGAGCAGGTTGAACGCGAACCGGTCGGCGCCCTGCGCGCTGCGCCGCTCCACCGTCTCGAACCACTCCAGGCTCGCCTGCGCCGCTCGCTGGGTGGACTCCACCACCGGGCGCCGCTCCGCCTCGTAGGCGTCCAACGCCTGCTCCAGCGCCGGCTGTTCGTGCAGGCTCGCGGCGAGCGCGAGGGCGTCCTCCAGGGCGAGCTTGGTGCCCGAGCCGATCGAGAAGTGCGCGGAGTGCGCCGCGTCGCCGAGCAGCACCACGTTGCGGTGGCGCCAGCGGGCGTTGCGCACGGTGGTGAAGCGGATCCAGCGGGAGGCGTTCGGGATCAGCCGGTGGCCGTCCAGGTGCCCGGCGAGCAGGTCCGCGCAGCGCCGCACGCTCGCCTCGTCGCTCGCGCCGCGGGCCGGCTCCCGGGCGGCGAGGGCGGCGAGGGTGGCGAACCCGGCGCGGCGCCAGGCGTCTTCGGCGATCTCCACGATGAAGGTGGAACGGGTCGCGCTGTACGGGTAGGCGTGCACCTGGAGGGTGCCGAAGTCGAACCGCTCGACGATGAAGGTGAAGGCCTCGAAGACCTTGTCGGTGGCGAGCCAGATGTAGCGGCAGTGCCGCTCGTCCAGGTCGGGTCGGAAGGTGTCGGCGTAGGCCGCGCGGGTGCCCGAGTGGATGCCGTCGGCGGCGACCACCAGGTCGTACTCGGCGGCGAGCCGGTCGACCGGAGGGGCGGGGGTGCGGTAGCGCACGTCCACCGCGAGCTGCTCGCAGCGCTGTTGCAGGATCGCGCGCAGCCGGTTGCGGTCGAGTGCCGCGAAGCCGTGCCCGCCGCAGGTGCGGACCTCGCCCGCGTAGTGCACGTCGATGTCGCTCCAGCGGGCGAACTCGGCGCCGATGGCGGCGAAGACCTCCGGGTCGGCCTGGGCGATGCCGTCCAGCGTCTCGTCGGAGAACACCACGCCGAAGCCGAACTCGTCCTCCCGGCCGTCGCGTTCGAAGACGGTGATCTCCCGGTGCGGTGCCAGCCGTTTGGCGAGCGCGGCGAAGTAGAGCCCGCCCGGACCGGCGCCGATCACCGCGATGCGGCGGGCCGCGGTGGTGCGGGTGGTGGTGCTGCTGCGGGCCGGGGTGGTCACCGCACCACCTCCGGCTGTTGCGGTCCGGCCTCGGCCAGCGCGCGGCGCACCGGCGCGGGCCAGGGTTCGGCGCCCTTGGCGTTCGGCGCGGCGTGCACCACCGACATCCGCCCGGACGCGGCCAGGCCGTGCGGGCCGTGCACCTCGAAGGCGTAGTGCAGCGAGGAGCCGCCGACCCGGACCACCCGCAGCTCGGTGCGGACCAGGTCGCCGAACCAGAGCCGCTCGCGGTAGTCGGCCTCGAAGTGCACCCGCGGGATCCGCCCGAACAGCTCGGCCAGGCCCAGCCGGCGCAGCAGCGCCGCCTCCGCGGCCTCGGCCCAGCGCTGGACGGCCGAGAAGTGGTAGTGCCCGGCCGCGTCGGTGTCGGACCACTCGACCCGGCGCTCGATCGCCACGCTGGCCGGGGCGGTCGCGGCCCGCCGGCGCAGCTCGGCGCGGTGCAGCTTGCCGGTGGCGGTGCGCGGCAGCCGGGTGACGAACTCGACCGCGCGCGGGTACTTGTACGGGGCGATGGTCCGTTTGACGTGCTCCTGGAGGCTCCGCACCTGCTCCGGCCCGGCGGGCGCGCCCTCGCGCAGCACCACGTAGGCCTTCACCACGGTGCCGCGCCGTTCGTCCGGCGCCCCGACCACCGCGCAGTCGACGACGTCGGGGTGGGCGGCGAGGGCCTGCTCGACCTCGGGGCCGGCGATGTTGTAGCCGGCCGAGACGATCATGTCGTCGTTGCGCGCCTGGTACCAGAAGTAGCCGTCCCGGTCGCGGACGTAGGTGTCGCCGGTGAGGTTCCAGCCGTTGCGGACGTAGTCGCGCTGGCGCTCGTCGTCCAGGTAGCGGCAGCCGGTCGGGCCCTTGACGGCGAGCAGGCCGGGCACGCCGTCCGGCACCGGTCGGCCCTGCTCGTCGAGGACGGCGGCCCGGTAGCCGGGGACGGGGCGGCCGGTCGCGCCGGGGCGGATGTCGCCGTCGGCGGCGGAGATGAACACGTGCAGCAGCTCGGTGGCGCCGATGCCGTCGATCAGCCGCTGCCCGGTGGCCGCGTGGAAGGCCTCCCAGAGGGCGGCGGGCAGGTGCTCGCCGGCCGAGACGCAGCGCCGTACGCCGGACAGGCGGTCGGCGAGCCCGGCGGCCAGGATCGCCCGGTAGGCGGTCGGCGCGGTGAACAGCACGCCGACCCGGTGCCGGTGGACCTGCTCGGCGAGCTGCTCGGGGGTGGCCTGCTCCAGCAGGAGGCTGGCGGCGCCGGCGCGCAGCGGGAAGACCACCAGGCCGCCGAGTCCGAAGGTGAAGGCGAGCGGCGGGGTGCCGGCGAACAGGTCGTCGGGGGTGGGGCGCAGGAGGTGGCGGGAGAAGGTGTCGGCGTTGGCGAGCACGTCGCGGTGGAAGTGCAGGGTGGCCTTGGGCCGTCCGGTGGTTCCGGAGGTGAAGGCGATCAGCGCGACGTCGTCGGCGGCGGTGGGCACGGCGGTGAAGCCGCCGCTCTTGGCGGCGCAGCGGGCGGTCAGGTCCTGGGGGCCGGGCCCGCCGAAGGCGAGCACCCGCAGGCCGGGTGTCTCGGCCCGGGCGAGGTCGTCCAGGTAGCGGTGGTCGCACAGGGCGATGGCGGGCCGGGCGATCCGGTGCAGTCCGGTCAGTTCGGTGGCCCGCAGCAGCGGCATGGTGCTGACGGCGACGCCGCCGGCCTTCAGGACGCCGAGCCAGCAGGCCACCAGCCAGGGGGTGTTGGGGCCGCGGAGCAGCACCCGGTTGCCGGTGGCCAGGCCGAGGTCCTCGGTCAGCAGCCGGGCCACCCGGTCGGCGTGGTCGCGCAGTTCGCCGTAGGTCCACTGGTCGGTCGGGGTGAGCAGGCAGCGGCGGTCGGGGCCGTACCGGGCGATCGTTCCGTCGAGCAGCGCCTGGGCGCAGTTCAGCCGGTCCGGATAGGACAACTCCGGTATGTCGAAGCGGAGTTCGGGCCACTGGTCGAAGGGCGGGAGATGGTCGCGGCAGAACGTGTCCACGTGCGCGGAGGGGGATAGCTCCATGGGCGGGCACCTCATCGTGCGAGCGGGGAGTGAGGCCAGTATGGCGTGTTGGTGACGCCAGTCAAGAGAGCGATACACGTATTCGGGGGAGCGGGCCCTCGCGGCCTCACCGGTGGCCCCACCCGTGTCCCGGCGCAACGGCAGCCGCACCCGGCGACCGGTCCGGTCGGGGTGCGGCGCGTTCAAGCAGGGGCTGCGGGCGGCCGGGTCAGGCGGTGGCCCCCTGGGCGGCGGCGTCGGGCTCGCGGCCGTCCTCGGCCTGCTGGGCGCGCTCGGCCAGCAGGCGGGCGAACAGGGCCAGCACCGGAGTGGCGGCGTCGGAGCCCGGGCCCGAATCGCGGACGTACAGCAGCGTGGTGCCGACCCGCACCAGGGCCTCCGCCCCTTCCGCGCCGTGCGTCCGGGCGGCGCGCTGGTCGCCGATCGGGGGGAGGGGGACGGCGGCGGCCGCGTCGGCGCCGCCGACGTGGGCGAGCATCGCGTCGAAGGCCCGGCCGGCGGCGTCGGCGGAGGCGAAGGTGACCACGGTGAACTGTGCGCTGTGCGTGGTCGCGGCGCGGAACGTCACGGTGGCGTACGCGAGTTGCTGGTCACAGGCGTCCGGGAGCAGGCAGGGCACGTCCTGGCCCGGGCCCGCTCCCGACTGTGGGCCGCTCTCCACCTGCCAGCCGCCCGGCATGGCCCGCAGGTCGGGTAGCACGCCCTGCACCTGGGCCGGGTCGTGCAGCGTCCGCCCGGCGTGGGCCAGGTCGGGCCCGCCCGGCCGCAGCAGCGGGCGCGAGCCCAGGTTGATCCCGACGGCGACCAGGGCGGCGACCACGATCAGCGCCAGCGTGACGAGGACGGGGGCGGCGCCGATCCGGGCGGCCCGGGCCTGGGCCCCGGCGACGGCCGGATCGACCCGGAGGTGGACGGTCGGCGGGTCGGCGGGCCGGCCGAGCTCGGTGGTGGCCAGGTACCGCGCGAACGCCGGGTCCGTGGTGAGCAGTTCGCCGACGGCGGCGGTCAGCCCGGCCCGCGCCCGGGCGTCCCCCGGGTTCGCCTCGACCGCGTCCACGGCCCGGGCGCCCTCCGGCGTCGCCCGCAGCCGCACCCGCACCAGATCCGCCACCGACCGCCCCGGGCCGCCCGACACCCCCTCGGCCGCCCGCACCAGCACGCCCACCACCACGGGCACCAACTCCTGGCCGTCCCCCACGGCAACTCCCCCCCGCCCAACGAGTCGTTGCCCCCACGATCCCGGACCGGGCGGCGCGGGGCCCCCGCCGGACGGAACGGAGACGGAACTGCAACCGGGCCCGGACGGGGGTGGGGCGGGCGTGACCCGCGGGGCCTCTGGTGCCCGAACGAGCCGGTCAAGGGGGCGGATCGGCCGCGAGCCGCGCCCCGACGGGGGACGGACGGATGCCGGGCGCGGCGAACCGGCGGGCGCGGCTGACCGGTGGGCGCACCCGTTCGGCCGGGGCCGGGTTCAGCGCAGGCCGCTCAGTGTAGGCCGCTCAGCGCAGGTCGAAGACCAGCCGGGCGGAGACCTTGCCGCCCAGCACCTCGTCGAAGCAGGCGTTCACCTCCTCCAAGCGGCGGGGCTCAAGGATGACGCGGGTGCGGCCGAGGGCGTGCAGCCGGAAGACCTCGGCGAGGTCCTGGCGGGTGCCGACGATCGAGCCGATCACCCTGGTGCCGTTCAACACGGTCTCGAACACCGGCAGTTCGAGCTTCCCGCCGGCCGGGAGGGCCACCAGCACGAGCGTGCCGCCGCGCCGCAGCGCACCGTAAGCGGCCTGGAAGGAGGCGTTGCTGACGGCGAGGGCGATGGCCGCGTGGGCGCCGCCGAGCCGCTGGACCTCCGCCGCGACGTCCTGGGTGCGCGCGTCGAGGACGTGGTCGGCGCCGAGTTCGCGGGCCAGGGCGAGCTTGTCGTCGGTGACGTCGACCGCGATGGTCTCGGCGCCGAAGATCCGCGCGTACTGGAGCGCGAGGTGGCCGAGCCCGCCGATGCCGGAGACCAGGACGCGGGTGCCCGGGCGGGCGCCGGAGACCTTGAGCGCCTTGTAGGTGGTGACGCCCGCGCAGGACAGCGGCGCGGCGTCGAGCGGGTCGAGGCCGTCGGGGACGGGCACCACGTAGTCGCCGTGCGCCAGCGCGTACTCGGCGTAGGCGCCGTCCACCGAGTAGCCGCTGTTGTGCTGCTGGAGGCAGAGCGTCTCCCAGCCGGAGACGCACTGGTCGCAGCGCCCGCAGGCGTCGGCCAGCCAGGGGATGGCGACCCGTTCGCCGACCCGCACGTTGCGCACCTCCCCGCCGACCGCCTCGACGATCCCCACGCCCTCGTGGCCGGGCACGAACGGCGGGCTCGGCTTGACCGGCCAGTCGCCGTGGGCGGCGTGGATGTCGGTGTGGCAGAGGCCGGACGCCTCGATCCTGACCCTGACCTGGTGCGGCGCGGGCTCGGGGACGGGGCGGTCCTCGATGACCAGCGGCGCGGTGAAGTCGTGGACGACGGCGGCCTTCATGCGCTCTCCCTCGGTCGGTGGTGATGCTGCTGGCGGCTGGGCACAGCCGTCAGCAGCATCACTCGACGGGGTGAGTGCCGCAGCCCGGACTACTCCGGACGAGTGAAGGTCAGCCGGCTGCCACCGGCATCGACATGTAGACGGCGCGCTTGCCGTAGCAGGACGGCACCGTCACCTCGCGGTGGGCGCGGTAGCCGAGCAGCCGCAGCAGGATGTCGGTGCCGCGGACCGCGACCATGGAGATCCGCTCGAAGCCCTGCTCGGACGCCTGCTCCCGGAAGTGCCGGATGAACCCCAGTGCGACGTCCCGGCCGCGCAGGTCCTCGGCGATCACCAGGTCGTGCACGTGCAGGTTGTCCGACGCGAACACCGCCTCCTCCGGCCGGTCGAGGTCCGGGCAGCGCAGCGGTGGGTACGGCAGGCTCAGCAGGTAGCCGCGGACGGCGCCGTCCTGCTCCAGCACGAAGCAGGTCCGCGGCGAGGCGAGGGCGCGGGACTGCAGCGCCTCCCGGCCCTCCGACAGGCCGTCGGCCGCGTAGGCGTCGTGCTCCAGGGCGACCACGGCGTCCCAGTCGCCCTCGGCCAGGAGCCGGATCCGGAGGTCCTCGCTCACCCGGCCGCAACCTCCGAGGCGGTGCCGAGCCCCTCCGCGCGGGAGGCGGCCACCAGCGACGCCCACGCTCCCATCAGCACCGCCCAGCGCTCGGCGTCCTCCTGCGCCTCGTCCAGGAGCTGCTGGCGCTGCTCGGCCACCGCGTCCGCGAGTTCGGCGTACTTGCCGCCCAGCTTGCGGTAGGAGCGGTCCAGGACGTCCAGGCAGTACTCGTTCCCGGCCCGGTCCCAGTCGACGCTGCCCCGCACCAGGTCGAGGATCGGCTCGACCTTCAGCCCGTGCCGCTCGTCCAGCAGCCCGCGGCCGAGGTCGATCATCCCGCCGTAGACCGGGTACAGGTACAGCATCGACAGCAGGAACTTGACGAACCGCATCTGGTAGGAGATGAAGCCGGCGCCGATGCGGCGTTCGGGCGTGTAGTAGTTGACGATGTGGCGGTTGTGGACGACGCCGGGCAGCCGGGAGTGGACCATGGCGTGCAGCAGGGCGTAGTCGCTGCCGATGGTCTTGACCGAGGGCAGCAGCGGCAGCACCTCGTAGGCCCGGTGGTCCAGCGCGATGTTGCACATGTAGACGTCCCAGATGTCGGGCACGCCGAGGACGGATTCGTCGGTGGTGAACGGCTCGGAGCCGGCGCCCTTGAACGAGACGTCCACCATCGCGTCCCGGTCCTCCTCCGGCCACACCGGCGGGGTCCACAGGCGCACCACGTCGCGGTAGATGTCCGGGTCCAACTCGTGGATCTCGCTGATGTCCACGTTGAGTTCGCCGATGAAGGAGCCGCTGACCAGCATCACCGGCTTGTCCGCGTCGGCCGGGTCGAGCTCGGAGCGGGTCACGTCGGCCGCCGCCTCGCCGGCCGGTCGGCCGATCGAGAGCAGCTCGTGGTGGATCGGGAAGATCTTCCGACCGTCGACGACCTGGAAGTCGGCGTCGTCGTTGCGCAGGTGCGCCGAGGTGCAGCCCAGGGCGGCCGCGCCCAGGAACAGCCGGTTGACGCAGGAGCCGTACGCGACGGCCGGCGGGAGCATCATGTCGAGCAGCAGTTCCGGGTCGGCGGCGCCGGAGCGCTCGGCCACCCGGCGCAGGAACTCCCGCTGCTGCGCGTTGCCGAGGTGGTGGACGACCACGCCGGGGGTGGGCTCCAGGGCGGCCACGGCGCCCGCGTTCTCCGCGAACTGGGCGACGTCGGTGGTGTCGAGGATGAGGAGGTGCACCTCGACGTCGAAGTTCGCGACGGCGTAGGCCGCCTCCTCGGCGAGTTCCACGATGGTGTCGGGGCAGGATCGCATGGTGGGCAGGGCGAGGCAGACTCGTTGCATAACGGTGGAATCTCCGTCGGTTCGTCAGAATCGTGGCGGTGATGACGGTATGAGTGCTTTTCGCGCACCACCGTGGACTAGACCAGTTCCGAAGTCAACGATTGACAGAGCGGCTGCGGCGGGGTGGAATGCGCCCCCGCCCGACGGCTTTCCGGAGGCTCTCGGGCTTCCTTCCGGGCAGGGTGGAGCACGGGTCCGGCGGCACGCGGCGCGGGCCTCCGGGTCCGTACGCGAGGACGAATTCCCGTCACAGATCCGAACGGGCGCGCGAGCGCGGGTGGTTCATTGCCGTGCATTGCGCCGTTGGGGTCAATCCGGAGGGCGAACCTGCCGATACCCGCAACGACGTCCGTTCGCCGCCTGGAGGAGACCGCATGTCCGACCTGTGGCTGCCCGGTGCCGAGATCCACGACCTCGGCGACCACGCGCCGACCGACCAGCAGTACCCCCCGAGAGCCATCGCCCACATCACCTGGGACCGCAACGCGACCGCCGCCGCGCCGCAGGACTGGTGCACCTACGAGGACCTGGTGAACTACTTCACCGGCAGCGGCGCCGGTGACGCGCCGCACCTGGTCTGGGACCCGTTCAGCGGCCGGATCGCCCAGCTGTTCCCGGCCGACTCCCGCTCGAAGAGCCTGCTCAGCCCGACGACGAGCCCGACCCGCACCAACCGGGCCGGGAGCGTGGTGATCCAGATCGAGGCGGTGTTCTTCCCCTACTGCACCTACCAGGGCACCGTGTACCCGCGGCTGGTCGACACCCCGTGCGCGGGCTGGGACCGGATCCACGCCTGGATCGCCTCCTGGGGCGTGCCCGACGTGTGGCCGATGGGCCGGCCGGTCGACTTCACCAGCCACCGCGACGAGCAGGTGTGGGAGGCCAGCGGCGGCTGGTACGCACACGCCCACGTCCCGTTCAACGACCACACCGACCCCGGCTCCTGGCCCGACTTCACGGCCGGCCCAGGCACCCCGATCCCCTCGCCCTCGCAGCACCCCCCGGTGCCTCCGGCGGACCCGACCCCGGCCCGGTACCAGACCACCATCAACGGCCTCCCTTACGGCTACGGCGCCCAGGGCTACCAGGTCACCGTGGTCGGCCGGGGGCTCGTCGCCCAGGGCTTCGGCGCCCACTACCGCTCCGGCCCCGGGCCGAACTGGAGCGACGCGGACACCGAGAACTACGCGGACTACCAGCGGAGTCTGGGCTACTCCGGCCAGGCGGCGGACGGCGTGCCGGGGGAGAGCTCGCTGCGGCGGCTGCTCGGCTACCTGCCCGGTCCCCGGACGGTGTCGCTCGCGCACGTCGTGGCGGCGGCCCGCACCGACCCCGGGGCCGAACAGGGGCACCGGACGTACGGCGCCGAGGTGGCGATCGTCGAGCAGGCCCTGGCGGACGAGGGGCTGCTCGAACAACGCTGGGTGGACGGCTCGTTCGGCAGCCTGACGGTCACCGCCTACGCCGGGTGGCAGCGCCGGTGCGGGTACGCCGACGCCGCCGCGGACGGGATCCCGGGGCAGGACTCGCTGCACCGGCTGGGCGCGGCGCAGGGCTTCTCCGTGACGGACTGACCGGGGCCCGTCCGTACCGGGGCATGGCGGAGGGGGGAATGCCCGGCTCGGCGGCGGGCGTTGTCCACCGCGTGACCAGCGCTGCGCCCATGACCAGGCTCTCCGTCCTCGACCGCTCCCGGACCAGACGGGGCGAGGAGCCGGCGCGGGCGTTGCGGGACACGGTGGCCTTCGCCCGCGAGGCCGAGCGGCTCGGGTACCACCGCTTCTGGGTCTCCGAGCACCACGGCGTGCCCGGGGTGGCGGGATCGGCGCCGACGGTGCTCGCCGCGGCGGTGGCGGCGGCCACCACCCGGATCCGGGTCGGCACGGGCGGGGTGATGCTGCCCAACCACCAGCCCATGGTGGTGGCCGAGCAGTTCGGGGTACTCGCCTCGCTCTTCCCCGGCCGGATCGACATGGGGCTCGGCCGCTCGGTCGGGTTCACCGACGGCGTGCGGCGGGCGCTGGGCAGGGAGAAGGACTCCGCGGACGACTTCGGCGCCCAGCTGGCCGAACTGCTCGGCTACTTCGACGGCTCGCAGCAGGCCCACCCCGGCGTCCACGCCCGCCCGGCCGAGGGCCTGCGGGTGCCGGCCTTCGTCCTGGCCACCGGCTCGGGCGCCGACCTGGCGGCCGACGCCGGGCTGCCGCTGGTCATCGCCGCCGTCCGGGGAGAGGAACGGATGCTCGCGGCGATCGACCGCTACCGCAGCCGGTTCCGCCCCTCGGCGCAGGCCGCCGAGCCGTACGTGGTGGTCTCGGGCACGGTCGCGGTCGCCGGGAGCGCCGACCGGGCGCGGGAACTGCTCGTTCCGGAGGCGTGGTCCGGCGCGTACTCCCGCACCCACGGCGAGTTCCCGCCGCTGGCGCCCGCCACCGAGATCCTGGCCCGGCCGATGAGCCCGCGCGAGCAGGCCGCCTACGAGCAGTCGCTGAAGGGCCACATCGCGGACACCCCGGAGCGGGCCGTCGCCGAACTCGCCGCCCTGGTGGCGCGCAGCGGCGCGGACGAGTTCCTGGTCACCACCAGCACCTACGACCGCGCCGCCCTCCTCGACTCCTACCGGCTGCTCGCCGAGGCGGTCGGCCAGGCCTGAGGCCGCCGGCCGGGCCGGGGCGGGTGGGCCAGCCCTGCGGCGCCGCCGTCCCGCTCAGCCCGCGTCGACCTCCGGGCTCAGCCCGCGTCGACCTCCGAGCTCAGCCCGCGTCGACCTCCGACGTCCCGAGCCGGGCGTACACCTCGGGCCGCCGCGCCCGCAGCCGCAGCGCGATGGCGACGCCCGTCAGGAACACCACCGGCACGATCGCCACCAGCGGCCAGTTGACCTCCGGCCCGGCATTGGTGAACAGGTCCAGCCGCCACACCACCAGCGCCGTCGCCCCGCACAGCAGCACGGTGGCGGCGACCGGCGCCACGACCGTCCGGAACGCCCCGGCGCTCGCGGCCGCCTCGCGATTGCGGCGGAAGAAGGCGTACACGGACAGCCCGGCGAGCGCCTGCAACACCAGGATGCCGACCACGCCGGGGGAGTTCACCCAGAGGAAGAACTGGTTGTACGGGTCGGCCCCGATCAGCGCCGCCACCACGACGGCCACCGCCGCCAGCACCGACTGCGCGATGCCGCCGATCCACGGGGAGCCGTGGCGCGGGTGGACCCGGCCGAGCGCGGCCGGGGCGGCCTGCTCGGTGGCGAGGGCGTAGCCGTAGCGGGTGATGGTGTTGTGGAAGGCGAGCAGCGCAGCGAGCAGGCTGGTCACGATCAGCACCCGCTGGAGGTCGGTGGCCCAGGCGCCGACGTAGTCGGTCATCGCGGTGAAGAACATCCCGGCCGGGTCGGCGGTGGCGGTCGCGACGGCCTCGGTGGCGCCGAAGGCCTGCACGATCATCCAGGTGATGAAGGTGTAGAAGAGGCCGAGGAAGGCGATCGCCGCGTAGGTGGCGCGCGGCACCGTCCGCCGTGGCTCGCGGGCCTCCTCGCGGTAGATGGCGGTGGCCTCGAAGCCGATGAACGCGGCGAAGGAGAGCCCGAGCACCCCGCCCATGCCCCCGGAGAACACGTTGTGCGGGGCGAACGAGGACAGGTCGAGCCCGTGCGCGCCGCCGCGCACCAGCACCGCCACGGCGAGCACGAGCAGGATGCCGGTCTCGGCGATCAGCAGCGCGCCGAGCACCTTCGCACCGAGGTCTATCGAGCGGTAGCCGAGGAGCCAGACCACCGCGACGCCGAGCAGCGCCCAGACCGGCCAGGGCAGGTCCAGGCCGAGCAGGTCGGCGGCGGTGGTGTGGGCGAAGAAGCCGAAGGCGCCGTACATGCCGATCTGGATGGCGTTGTACGAGAGCACCGCGAGCAGTGCGGCGCCGAGCCCGGCGGGGCGGCCGAGGCCGCGGGTGACGTAGGCGTAGAACGCGCCGGCGTTGCGGATGTGCGCGGTCATGGTGGTGAAGCCGACCGCGAAGAGGGCCAGGATGACGCCGGTGGCCAGGTAGGCGACGGGCGTGCCGATGCCGCCGAAGGCGATCGCGAACGGTGCCACGCCGGCCATCACGGTCAGCGGTGCGGCGGCGGCCACGACGAAGAAGACGATGTCGCCGGTGCCGAGCACGCCGCCTTCCAGGCGGGCGTGGCCGGTGGAGCCGGCGGCCGCGGTGCCGGGCCCGGTGCTGTCGGGCCCGGTGTCGGGCCCGGCGCGGCCGGTGCCGGGGCCGGTGCGGGGGGAGCCGGGTGCGGTCGGGGAGGCCGCTTCGGAGGGCAGGGTCATGGGGGAGCTCTCCTGGGGTCGTACGGACGAGGGTAGAGCGGCCGGCCGCGGATCGGGTGCGGGCGGTCGACGGGGAGCGGACGCCGTGGGGGGCGTTCCGGCGGGCGGGGTACGGGGGCCCGCCCTGGGGGTCAGTGCGTGCGTCGGCCGCCGAGCCAGGTCCCGGCCACCGGGACGGCGGCCAGCTCGTCGGCCGGCACCGCGTAGGGGTCGGCCGCCAGGTGCACCAGGTCGGCCCGCATCCCGGGCCGCAGCACGCCCCACTCCGCCTCCTCGAAGGCCTGGTGCGCGACACCCGCCGAGTACGCGGCGAGGGCCTCGGTGAGACCGATCCGCTCCTCGGGCAGCCAGCCGCCGGCCGGCAGGCCGTCCGGGGTCTGCCGGGTGACGGCGGTGGCGAGACCGGCCAGCGGCTCGTACCGGGTGACCGGCCAGTCGCTGCCGAAGGAGACCCGGGCGCCACCGCGCAGCAGCGCGGCGATCTGGTACTGCCGGGCGCCGCGCTCGGGGCCGAGCCGGGGGAGGGTGAGTTCGGTCATCAGCGGGTCGGTCTGGGCCCACAGCGGTTCGAAGTTGGCGATCACGCCGAGTTCGGCGAAGCGGGGCAGGTCGGCCGGGTCGACCAGTTGGACGTGGGCGATCACCGGGCGGCGGGCGCGCAGGCCGTTGCGGCGGGTGGCGGCCTCGACGGCGTCCAGGGCGATCCGGACGCCGTGGTCGCCGATCGCGTGGATGTGCGGCTGGAAGCCGAGCGCGTCGACGGCGGTGACGGCGTCGGCCAGTTCGGCGCCGGTCCAGTTGGCGACGCCGTGGGAGTGCGGGCAGTCGCTGTAGGGCGCCAGCAGGGCGGCCGTCCCGGACTCGACGACGCCGTCGGCGAAGAACTTGACCGCCCGGGCGGTGAGCCGGCCGCGCCCGCCGGCCTCGACCCGCTCCCGGTCGGCGGCCAGGGCGGGGAGCCGTGCGCGCCAGCCGTCCGGTTCGAGCAGCAGGGCGAGCCCGGCCCGGACGGGCAGATCGTGCTCGGCGACGGCGGCGAGCCAGGTGTCGACCTGCGCGGGCTCGATCCAGGCGTCCTGGAGCCAGGTGAGCCCGGCGGCGGCGAGTGCGGCGGTGGTCTCGCGCAGGGCGGCGACCTGTTCGGCGAGCGGGGGCGGCGGGACGAGCGCGAGGACGGGGTTGAGGGCGCCGAACTCGCGCAGGGTGCCGAGCGGGGAGCCGTCCGGGCGGCGGACGATCTCGCCGCCCACGGGGTCGGGCGTGTCCGGCCCGTACCCGGCGCGGCGCAGCGCCTCGCTGTTGGCCCAGCCGGTGTGGTGGTCCATGGTGCGCAGCAGGACGGGCCGGTCGGGGACGGCGGCGTCGAGCAGCCGGGCGTCGAACAGGCCGCCCTCGGCGAGCCACGGATTGACGGCGTCCCCGGTGATCCACTCGGCCTCGGGGTGCCGGGCGGCCCAGGTGCGGACGGCCTCGACGACCTCCTCCAGGCTGGTGCAGTCGCGCACCGGCACGCCGCGCAGCCCGATGGCGCCGAGCAGCGGGTGGAGGTGGCCGTCGCCGAAGGAGGGCAGCAGGGCGCCGCCGGCCAGGTCGACGGTCTCGGTGCGGTCGTCGCGCAGGGCGAGCGCCGCGTCGCCGAGGGCGGTGATCCGCCCGGCGGTGACGGCGAGGGCGTGGGTGGCGGGGTGGGCGGGGTCTCCGGTGTGGATCCGGCCGCCGGTGAAGATCGTGTCGGCACGCATGGGGGAGCGTCCTCTCCGGGTCGTGGCAGGTGACGAGGGCGACCTGCCTAAACCGAATGGGGTTCGGTTACCGTAGGCGCGGCACCGGCGGGTGCGGAAGAGTTTTATTGAAAGCCATTCAGTAACGCTTGGGTAACGATGATCTTGGGGGTTCTCCGGAGGGCTCTCCGGCCCCCGCCCTCCCGGAGATCCTTCGGAAGGCTTCCTGAGGGACTCCCCGAGGGGCCCCGAAGGACTCCCCGAAAGACGAGGAACCGGCATGGCCAGGCCGCGCACACCCCTGCTGGACCGGCAGCGCATCGTCGACACCGCGCTGCGGTTGGTCGACGAGGCGGGCGACCTCACCATCCCCGGCCTCGCCGGCGCCCTCAAGGTCAGCCCCTCCGCGCTCTACCACCACGTCGCCGGCCGGGCCGAGATCGTCGCCCTGATGCGCGCCGAACTCGTCCGCACCATCGGCGAGCAGTCCATGTGGGACCAGCCCTGGGACGCGGCGCTGCGCACCTGGGCGCACGCCTACCGGGACGCCTTCGCCGAACACCCCGGCATCGTCCGCCTGCTCGCCACCGCCCCGCTCGCCGAACCGTTCATGCACGCGCTGTACGAGCGCGCCGTCGCCACCCTGGAGGGCGCGGGCTTCGCCGCACGGGATGTGATGGGCGTGATCACCGCCCTGGAGAGCTTCATCCTCGGCTCCGCCCTCGACCTGGTCGCCCCGGACGTCATGGTCGACGCCGTCGACCGTGACGCCACCCCGCGCCTGGCCGACGCCCTCGATGCCGTCCCCGCCGGCCGCGAACGTGCCGACCGGGCCTTCGAGCTGGGCCTCACCGCCCTGATCGCGGGTTACCGGGCGCTGCTGCCCTGACCGCCCTCCGTGCCGGGGCTGTCGGGGGCGCCGCGCCGGGGTCGGGTCGCCGCGGTTCCGCCGGGTCCGGTCCCGTTCCTCCCTCCGGTTTCTGAGCAGGCGTGATGACCTGCTAATGTTCTTCTCGTCGGGAGGGAAACAACCTCCCGAACAGGCGTCAGCGGTGCTACCAGAGCACGTCCTACTTTCAGTAGGAAGAGTCCGTGCGACCCGGGCCTGGCGCTCCACCCGAAGGGGCTCGTTCCGTCCAGCGGAACGGGCCCCTTCGTCATGCCCGGGGCTCCTTCGTCATGCCCGAGGGCCCCGGCGGCAGTCGGGCGGCGACCCGGTGGTGTAGACCTGCTCGCCCGGTCCTTCTACCGCATGGCGGCGGTCGAAACCCTGCCGTGCGGCCGGTTCTCGGCCAAGCTCCCCTGCCAGGTGGTCGGCGGGTGGCGGTGGACTGCGGGCCGCGACCGTCCCCGGGCCAGCGGGTTCGCCCGGCGGCGGAGGCTGACGCCTCGTCATAC
This sequence comes from Kitasatospora sp. NPDC091276, assembly GCF_040684355.1. NCBI lineage: Bacteria > Bacillati > Actinomycetota > Actinomycetes > Kitasatosporales > Streptomycetaceae > Kitasatospora > Kitasatospora sp. NPDC091276. The sequence continues at coordinate 110,082 of NZ_JBFBFU010000014.1, forward strand.
CTTGGCCGGAAGTGGACGCTACTGATGTGAATATGCCATTGGAATGTTCGTCATATGGAATCCGGCAGTAGCCTTCCGTGTCGAGCCCGCCACTGCTGGTGGCGGCCCGGCCGTGCCGTGCTGCGCCCGGCTGCCCAGACCCCCTCGAAGGAGCCGGTGTGCCGGGTATCGACGAATGCCTCGCCGGAGCGATGTCGATCTCCGGGGCACGCTCCGCGAGCCTGGTCGACTGGAGCAGCGGACTCGCGCTCGGCAGCCTCGGCGAGTGCCCGACCGGCGACCACGAGACCGCGGCCGCCGAGACAACCGACTTGGTACGGGCGGCCGTTGAGAGCCAGACCTTCACCGGGGCGGAGGACCGGCGGTCGCCGTTGCAGGACGTCATCGTCACCGCCGGCCGCAGCTACCACCTCATCTGCTTCATCGACACCGTCTTCGACAGCCGCCTCGTCCTCCACCTCTGGCTCGACCGTGCCCAGGGCAACCTCGCCGCCGCCCGCTACCGCCTCCAGGCGCTCGCCGAGGAACTGGTGCTGGGGTGAACGGGACGCCCACCGCGGCCATCGGGTTTCGGCCAGCACGCCGGACGGGCCGCCCCCGCCGCCCGCGCTCCACCGGCCGGTGGCCCGGATGACCGCCGCGCCCGCCGCCGTCCGCCCGCCCGCACCGCCGCAGACCCCCGGCGAGGCCCTCGGCCTGCTCGCCGCCCGCCGCGCCACCGGCGCCCTGTGCGGCCCGCTCGGCAGCCTGCACCTCGTCGACGGCCAGGTGGCCCACGCCGACTCCCCGCGCGCGCCCGGCCTGGCCGAACTGCTCACCGGCTGCGGCCGGATCACCCCCGGGCAGTGGGCGGAACTGCTCCGGCTCCACGGCCCGCGCGCCCGGGTCGGTGAGGCCCTGGTCGAACGGCGGCTGCTCACCCGGGGCGAGCTCGAACTCGGCCACCTGGGCACGCTCTTCGACGCCGCGTTCTTCGTCCTCGCCGACCGGACCGGCGGCGTCTGGCGGTTCGAGCCCGACGCCCGGCACTGGCTGGGCCCGGTGGCCACGGTCGACCCCGGCCGGCTGCGCCGCGAGGTCGAGCGCCGGGGCCGGCTGCTGGAACGGATCTGGCCCTGGCCGCAGCTCGACACCGCGCCGGTCCGCCCGGTGGTGCCGGTCCCACGGTCGTCGAACCGCCCGCCCGGCCGTCGCCGACGCGAACTGCTGGACCACGCCGACGGCCGAAGAACCCCGGCGGACCTCGCGCGCCTGCTCGGCCGGTCCGGCTTCGGCGTCACGGCGGACGTCCGCCGCCTGGCCGCTGCCGGGCTGCTCGCCGCTCCGCGGCACGCCGCACCGGCGGCCGCGCCGGCGGTGGCACCGAGCGCTGCGACATCCGTGGTACCCGCGACGCCCGTGGTACCCGCGACGCCCGTGGCACCTGGGGCGCCGAGGCCCGCGGCGCCCGTCGCGGAAGCCGAGGCGCCGGCCCCGGACGCGCCGGCCCCCGCCCGCCCGACGGGAGGCCTGCACCGCCGGGTCCCCGGTGCCACCCTCACCGGCGCCACGCCGTCCGGCCCCGTGGCCCCCACCCACTCCGATCACCCGCCCACCACGGCCACGGCTCACCCGCTGGCCGTCCCCGACCCGGACATCGCGCTGCTGACCCGGGTCCGAACCCTTCTGGAGGCCCGACTTTGAACCACTCTCCACCCGCGACCCCGCCGTCCCGGCCATGAGGCGGGCGCTCAAGCAGCGTGTCGGAAGGAGACAACTGATCGCCTTGGAGACCGAACTGCTCGCCGAGCTCCGCGCCGTCAAGCAGCGCGTCCCGCACCTTGCGGGTGGCCTGGTGGCCAGCGTGGACGGCCTGTTGGTCGCGCACGACACCCACGGGGCGGAACCCTCCGGCCTGGCCGCGATGACGGCGGCCTCGCTGTCGCTGGCCCAGCGGCTCGCCGACACCACCGGCCAGGGCGAGTTCCGCGAGTCGCTGGTGCGCGGCGAGCACGGCTACGTCGCCACCTACGCGGCCGGGGGCAGTTGCGTGCTGGCCCTGCTGGCGCACCCGGACGTCAACGTCGGCCGGCTGCACCTGGAGGCCCGCCGCTCGGCCCAGCGGATCGCCGGGCTGCTCAGCGACAGCCTCCTGCCCAAGGACCCCCGCGACCCGGCCTGACCGGTCTGACCGGTCAGGACCCCGGCCCGACCGCACCTTCCACCCCAGCACCCCAGCACCCCAGCACCCCACCACCGAAAGGGAGTTACCCAGATGACCGACGCAGCCGGCGCGCTCAAGCAGGCCATGACCAGCATCGAGGGCGCCATCGGCGCGGCACTCGTGGACTACAACAGCGGCATGGCGCTCGCCACCCTCGACGGCCCCGGCGGGCTGGACCTCAACGTGGCCGCGGCGGGGAACACGGACGTGGTCCGCGCCAAGATGCGCACCATGGACATGCTCGGCCTACAGGACGGGATCGAGGACATCCTGATCACCCTCAGCAGCCAGTACCACCTGATCCGGCCGCTCGCCGGCCGCACCGGCAAGGGCCTCTTCCTCTACCTGGCGCTGGACAAGGCGCGGGCCAACCTGGCGATGGCCCGCCACCAGCTCACCAGGATCGAGGCCGACCTGGAGGTCTGACAGGCCGGACAGCTCGGACGGGCGGACAGGCGGACAGGCGGACAGGCCGGAGAGTCCGACCGGACGACGCGTCGGCCCGGCGTCGGCTCAGGCCGCGCCGGGCGCCGTCCACCGGACCTCGCCGCCCGGCAGCCCCGCGCACATCGCGCCCTCCGCGGTCTCCACGCTCCACGGCGCGAGCTGCGCGTGCGGCGGGACGGACAGCGCGCCGCCCTCCGCGAAGGCCAGCTCCAGGCCGCCGGCGAGGGTGATCTCGGCGGTGTCGACGGTCCGGCCGACGAGCGCGAGCAGGGTGCCGGTCGGGCGGATGGTCAGCGCCGGAAAGTAGTGTTCGACCTCCGCCGGGGCGGTGAAGGAGGGCGCGGCGAGGCGGAACTCGTGCGCCACCCGGACGGTCACCGGCCCGTCGAGGGTGAGGTCCAGCCGGTCGCCGCCGCTGACCGACGCCACTCGCCGGCCGGCCAGCGCCTCCGTGATCCCGTGCTGCGTGATCCCGTTCTGCATGGGCCCAGTGTGACCCACCCGACCCGGCCCTGTCCGCCCTGCCCGACAGCCCCGTCCGACCAGCCGGTCCCCCCGACTCGCCCTCCTGAACCCTCCTGAACCCTCCTGAGCTCGCCCGCCCGCCCGCCGCTACCCGGCGGCGCGTCCGCGCACCAGCTCGGCCGGCCCGCCCGCCCGCTCCCGCGCGGCCAGCGCGGCGGCCGTCCGGGCCCAGGACGGGCCGGTCAGCAGCGCCCGCGCCTCGGCGGGGCCGCAGAGCCGCCACTCCACCAGCTCCTCCTCCGGCAGCGCGATCGAACCGAGCATCCGCTCCGTCACGGTGCCCCCGTCGAACACGGACACCAGCACGGCGGTGTCCCGCCCGGTCGCCGGGTCGGCCTCCGGGTCGGCGGCCGACCCGGGCTGCCAGTCCAGCGCCAGCAGCCGCCCCGGTTCGACCTCCCAGCCGAGTTCCTCGCGGATCTCGCGCCGGACGGCCGCCCGGGGCAGTTCCCGGTCCGCCTCGATCCCGCCGCCCGGCAGCGTCCAGCGCGGCACCCGGCCGCGCGGCCCGTCCCACGGCCGCAGCCGGACCAGCAGGACCCGCCCGGCGTCGTCGGTGAACAGGGCCCGTGCCTTGGCCCGGATCCGCGGGCGGGTGGCGATGTAGGTGGCCCGGTCCATCGGCGGCTCGTACCCGGGCCCCGCCGCCGGCCCGCCGGGGGCGGGGCCCAGGGCGGTCACCCCGGCCAACCCGGTGTACGCGGGCGGCGGTTCGTCCGCCGGCAGGTGGTCGAGGGTGTGCCCCACGGGCCTGCTGTCCTCCAGCTCCAGCGGACCGGCCGACCGCGGCGCCCGCAGGCAGGCCGTGACCCGGCGGGACAGCAGGGGCGGCAGCGCGTGGCCCGCCTGGTCCGGGGTCAGCCAGGCCCAGCCGCCGACCTCCGCCGCGTCCGGCCGGATCGCCGCGGCCTGTTCGGCGCTGAGCGGCTGCGCCCAGTACAGGTACGCGGCGATCGGCGGCCGGAAGTGGTCGAGCGTCCAGTCGACGCAGGCCAGCGGCCCCAGCCGGGGCGTGAACCCGAGTTCCTCCACCACCTCGCGCAGCGCGGTCTCCCGTGGGGACCGGTCCTGCGGCTCCCACCCGCCGCCCGGGATCGCCACCGGATGCTTCCGGTCGTACGGCAACCGCACCACCAGCACCCGCCCCCGCCCGTCCGGGAACAGCACCCCCGCCGCCGCCAGCAACTCCCGCCCGCTCCCGGATGACGCGTCCACCGCTGCTCCCTCCGTCAGGCCCGGTTCGAAGGCCGTGTCCCCCCGACGACTCGGCGGACCCCTTTCATGGTTCCCCCCACGAGCCGTCCTAGCCGGGCCCTCGCCGCCTCACCCCAGTGACGCGAGGGCCTGCGCCGCCGCGCGGGCCATCTGCTCGTCGTGCCGCCCGTTGGACCCGCGCAGCCGGGCGAGGCCTTCGGCCGCCGCCAGGGCGAGCAGTCCGGGCAGCAGGTCGGTGCTGCGGGCGGCCACCCAGCGGGTGCCCTGGGTGGCCATCCACCACAGGTCGGCGGCCCGGCCGGGTGGGGCCTCGGCGGGGGTGTCGACGGGCGGCGGGCCGAGGGGGTGGCCGGCGGCGGCGAGCAACTCGTGGAACCCGCGGGCGATCAGGTGGTGGCCCTCGGCGCTGGGGTGCAGCCGGTCGACACTGAGCAGCCGGCGCTGCGCGCACCAGGGCAGCTCGGCGATGTGCAGGTGCACCGCCCGGTGCCGGGCGGCGAGGGCGTGTACGACGGTGTTGACGGCCTGCATCCGCCGCGCCAGCGGTCGGGCCAGCGGCGCGGGCAGGCGGAGCAGGGTGCCCGGGTCGGGCAGGCAGGCGGTCAGCAGGACGGCGCCGTGGCTGGAGAGTTCGCCCAGGGTGGCGTCCAGTTCCAGGGTGGTGCGCCGGATGTCGAAGCCCGCCCGCAGGGTGTCGTTGCCGCCGACCACCACGGCCGCGAACCGCGGCCGTAGCGCCAACGCGGAAGGGAGTTGACGATTCGTCAGATCGGTGGTCAGGGCGCCGCTGCACGCCAGGTTGGTGAACTCGACGCCGCCCTCGGGTGCCAGCGACCGGGCCAGGACGGCGGCCCAGCCGCGCCATCCCTCACCGACCGGGTCCCCGACCCCTTCGGTCAGCGAGTCCCCGAGCGCGACGAACCGCACCGGCCCGCCGGTGGCCGGCCGGCCGTCCGCGGACCGGTCACGCCCGGTGCCGAGCACGCTCATCCCAACCCTCCTCCACCGCGCCGGGGTTCCGCACGCCGTGGGCCGCGAGGAACGCGGCCACCGCGGCCGGCCAGCCGTACCGCTCGGCCCGGGCCCGGGCGCCGGCCCGCCGTGCCTGCTCCGGGCGCGCCAGCAACTCCCGTACCGCCGCCGCGAATCCGGCGCCGGTGTCGGCGGCGGCCACCCCGGCCAGGCCGATCAGCCCGGGCAGCGCGGAGGAGCGGCTGACCGCCACCGGTGTCCCGCAGGCCAGCGCCTCCAGCGCGGCGAGCCCGAAGGTCTCCACCGGCCCGGGCGCGAGCACCACGTCCGCGCAGCCCAGCAGCCGGGCCAGTTCCTCCCGCCGGCCCAGGTGCCCGAGGAGGCGCACCGGCAGTCGCAGCCGCTCCGCCCGGGCCGCCAGCCGGTCCCGCAGCGGTCCGGTCCCGGCCACCACCAGGACGGCCGGCAGCCCCCGGGCCCGCAGTGCGGCCAGCGCCTCGACCGCCCGCTCGGGCCGCTTCTCGGCCGAGAGCCGGGAGCAGAGCACCAGGAGTACGTCGTCCGGCCCGCAGTACCGCGCCCGCTCCCGGGCCCGCGCGGCCGGCGGCAGCGGGCGCATCGCGGCCAGGTCCACGCCGAGCGGGGCCCGGGCCAGGTTGGGCGCGCCGATCCGCCGGAACTCCGCCGCCGCCCAGTCGGTGGTGCAGAGCACCGCGTCGTACGTACGGGCCGTCGCCGTGTTGAGCCGGTCGGCGGCCGCGTCGGCGAGCGGGCGGGGAAGCCCCCAGGTGCGCAGCACCCCGACGGCGCTCTCGTGCGACACCATCACCGAGCGGACGCCGTGCCGCCGGGCCCAACTACCGGTCCAGCGCAACGTGGTGCGGTCGGACACCTCCAGTCGGTCGGGTTTCAGCCGGGTCAGTTCGGCGGCCACCGCCCGCCGGTCGGTGAGCATCCGGTAGCCGCCGCTGGCCGGCAGCACCGGCCCGGGCAGGGTGACCACCAGGCCCTGCTCGCCCTCCTCCTCGCTGCGCCGCTCCCCGGGCACGATCAGCACCGGCCGGTGCCCGGCGGCCAGATAGCCGGCACCGAGGTGGCGCAGCGCGGTGCGCAGGCCCCCGGAGACCGGGGTGACGAAGTTCGCGAGCCGCACGATGGTCAGCGGCTCGCGGTCGGCGGTGTCCGTCATGCCGGCAGCTCCTCCACGACGGCGACCGGCTCGACGACCGCCGGGGGAGCGGAAGGGGGAGCCACCGGTGTGCCGCGGTGCTCGGCGAGGACCTCCGCGTAGTGCCGCAGCAGCAGGTCTCCGACCGCCTCCCAGGTCCGCGCGGTCACCTCGGCCCGTCCCGCGCGCCCGTACACGGCCCTCCGCCCGGGGTCGGCGGCCAGTTCCGCCACCGCCCGGGCCACCGCGGCGCCGTCCCGGGGCGGCACCAGCAGGCCCGTCCGGTGGTGCGCGACCAGGTCCAGCGGGCCGCCGGCGGCCGGGCCGATCACCGGCACGCCGCTCGCCATCGCCTCCTGGATGGTCTGGCAGAAGGTCTCCAGCGGGCCGGTGTGCACGAACACGTCCAGGGTCGCGAAACAGCGGGCCAGTTCCTCGCCGGTCCGGCGGCCGAGGAACACCGCGCCGGGCATCGAGGCCCGCAGCCCGGGCCCGGACGGCCCGTCCCCGATCACCACCACCCGCACCCCGGGCAGGGCCGACGCGGCGGCCAGCAGGTCGACCCGCTTCTCGGGCGCCAGCCGCCCGACGTACCCGACCAGCACCTCCCCGCCCGGGGCGAGCGCCCGGTGCAGCGCCTCGTCCCGGTGCCGGGGGTGGAACCGCACCGAGTCCACCCCGCGCGGCCACAGCTGCACCCTGGGTACTCCGTGCGCGGTGAGGTCCTGGGCGGCGGGCGTGGACGGCGCCAGCGTCCGGGCCGCGGCCCGGTGCACGGCCCGGATCCGCCGCCAGGCGGCCGCCTCCCCGAGGCCCCGCCCGGCCCGGTAGGCGTGCGCGTACCCGGCGAGGTCGGTCTGGTAGACGGCCACGGCGGGGACGCCGAGGCGGGCCGCGACCTGCACCCCGCGCGCGCCGAGCACGAACGGGCTGGCCAGGTGCACGATGTCCGGCCGGTGCCCGGCGACGGCGGCCGCCAGCTGCCGGCTCGGCAGCGCGATCCGCACCTGCGGGTACCCGGGCAGCGGCACCGACGGAATGCGCACCACCGGCAGCTCCACCGCTTCGGAGCCGCCGAAGGTGTGCGGCGGGCACGCGGCGCCCCGCGCGGGTGCGGGGGTGACGACGAGTGGCTGGTGGCCCCGGCGGACCAGATGCTCGGCCGTCCGCAGCACGCTGTGGGCGACTCCGTTGACCTCGGGCGGAAAGGATTCGGTGACGATGACGACGCGCATGCCGGTGTTCTGTCCGCGCCCGGCGTGCACCCGGCCAAAGGGATCTGTCGTAGAAGCGAACGCGGGTCGGCGATTTGCATCGCCGACCCGCTCCCGCACCGCGCCGCCTCAGTGCGACCCGGCCGCCTCCTTGAGCTCCGCGTACGGCGCGAGCTTGCGGAGCGACTCGATGCTCCTGAGGCACTCGTCCTTGCTCTCGTGCGGGTCCCCGGTGACGATGACCGTCCCGTTGCTCGCCTTGAGCCGGAAGCGGTGCATCCCGCTCTCGTCCTTGTACAGCTCGAATTTCCCGGCCATGCCAGTGACAGCCTTTCGCTCGATGGCCCCCTGGCACCGGACCGTAGGGCCAAATCCTCTGTGATGCTCGCTAGTTGACCCAGTCTGGTGGCGACCATTCGAGTTACGGAGTCACGGAGAGTGAAGTGTGGCGCCGTGGTCATCAGGCGAGTTGATCATTGCGCGCTCAACGCAGCTGACCGTCCTCACCGTTTACCCGGCGCCCCGGTTCAAGGTGGCGCGCAGGGACCCAAGCAGGCTGAGGGCCTGCGCGCTGGAACCGCCGGGCTCCGCCTGGTAGACGATCAGCTGCTGGCCGGGAGCATCGCGCACGTCGAAGGCCTGGTAGGTGAGGGTCAGCTGGCCGACGTCCGGGTGGAGGAGGTGCTTGGCCTCCTGGGTCTTGCCGCGCACCGCGTGGGCGTTCCACAGACGGGTGAAGTCCGTGCTGTGACCGGTGAGGGTGCGGACGAGCTCCCGCAGCCGGGGGCTGTCCGGGTCGAGCCCGGCCGCCTGCCGCAGGTGGCCCACGACGGCCTGGGCCGTGTGGCCCCACCGTTCGTAGAACTGCCGGCCCGCCGGGTCGAGGAAGGCCATCCGGGCGAGGTTGTCCATCCGCTCGAAGGGTGAGTGCAGGGCCTCGGCCAGGGCATTGGCCGCCAGGACGTCCAAAGTCCGGTTGATGACGAACGCCGGGGCGGCCGGGTAGCCGTCCAGCAACTGGCGCAGGGCGGGGCCGACCCGGTCCGTGGTGTGGGCGAACCGGCTGCTCGGTATCGTCCCCGCCAACTGGTGCAGGTGCGCGTGCCCATCCGAGTCAAGCCGCAGGGCGCGGCCGAGCGCGTCGAGGACCTGGGCCGATGGGTGGCGTTCCCGCCCCTGTTCCAGGCGGGTGTAGTAGTCCGCGTTCACCCCGGCCAGGACGGCGACCTCCTCCCGGCGCAGTCCGGCGACCCTGCGTACCCCGTGGCTCGCCACGCCGGCGTCCTGCGGCAGCAGGGCCGCACGGCGTGCGCGCAGGAACTCTCCCAGGTGGTTGTCGGTCACGCCCTCACCCTAGGCCGCGCCGGCGGTGCCTTGCCTGGGTGCACCGCACCCAGGCAAGGCACGTCCTGGCCGGTCACCCGCGTCCCGCCCAGACTCGGTCTGGCGGAACGGATCCGCATCCATCGACGAAGGGAGTCCGTCCTTGACGGGCAGTACCGAGGAGGGCCGGGCCGACGTGGTCGGCTTGTGGGTGACGGCGGACGGTCACATCCGTCGGGAACTACGGGCGGACGGCCGATACGACGAGGCCCGCGGCCACCGCCGCAGCGCCTACACGGGCCGCTACACGGTCACCGGCCATCACATCGACTACGTCGACGACACCGGGTTCACCGCCACGGGTGACATCCGAGACGGAGTCCTCCACCACGAACACCTCGTGCTCCACCGGGAGGAGAAGCAGGCATGACGCAGACACCCAAGGTCGTACTGGTCACCGGAGCAAGCAGCGGGATCGGCGAGGCCACCGCGCGCAGCCTCGCCGCCGACGGCCACCACCTGTTCCTCGGCGCGCGGCGCACCGACCGCCTCGACGCGCTCACCGGCGAACTCACCGCCGCAGGCGGCACCGCGGCGTTCCGGCGTCTCGACGTCACGGACGCCGCCGACGTCCAGGCCTTCGTGTCCGCCGCCCGTGAGCGCTACGGCCGGGTCGACGTCCTGGTCAACAACGCCGGAGTCATGCCGCTCTCGCCCCTGGAGGCCCTGAGGACGGACGAGTGGGACCGCATGATCGACGTGAACCTGCGGGGAGTCCTGCACGGCATCGCCGCCGCACTGCCCGTGATGCGGGCCCAGGGCGGCGGGCACTTCGTGAACATCGCGTCCGTCGGCGCGTACGAGGTCTCTCCCACCGCCGCCGTCTACTGCGCCACCAAGTTCGCCGTCCGCGCGATCTCCGAAGGGCTGCGCCAGGAGTCCGCCGGAGACATCCGGGTCACCCTCGTCTCTCCAGGCGTGACCGAGTCCGAACTCGCCGAAGGCATCTCCGACCCCACCGCCAGGAAGGCCATGAGGGCGTACCGCGCAGTGGCACTGCCCGCCTCCGCCGTCGCGGAGGCCATCGCCTACGCCGTGTCCCAGCCCCGGCAGGTCGACGTCAACGAGCTCGTCGTCCGCCCCGCGGCGAGCGCCCAGTGACCGCCCACGGGTTCCCGTCGGTCACGGTGCCCCGCTCGCCCCCTGGTCAGGTGGCCGCCCCGCCCGGCTGGTGACCGCCGACGCCACCGGTCTCCAGGCGAGCCGGCAGGTCGCTGGACCACGAGGCTCAGATCGGCCGACGGGGACGATATGACCGACGATGATCTGCTGACGGCCCTGCACGGGTGGTGGCCTCTACAGCTGGAGTTCCGACCGTCCGGTGAAGCCTCTTCGGACAGTGGGATCACCGCTGGTGCGTCGTTCGGCCGTATGCCGGTCGTCGGAGTGACCCCGACGGCATCTGCGGATGCCGGCGAGAACTTACGAAGCAGGTGTCGGCGGTTCGAAAGCGTCCGCGCCCACCCCGTGAACAGCTGAGACGCGTACTGCGGCCCAGGTCAGGAGCATGATCCCGCCCCGGGCCGCAGTCGTTCCGGCAGCCTCGTTTCACCGGCGGACCGGGGTGGTGCCGTTCATGCCGAAGCGAGCGGAGCACTGCTCGCCGGACCGGTTGTTCGCGTTCCAGACGCAGATCCACATCGTGTAGCCGATGTCTGGGACGAAGCTCGTCTTCGCGGCGCCCAAGGAGGCGCGGAAGGTGTACGTGATGCCGTCGCTGCGGGCGAGCTCGGCGACGCAGGTTTGGGCCAGGGAGGTGTTGAGCACGCCCGCGAGCGAGCCGGAGCCGTTGTCGTCCAGCCAGGCGGAACAGGCGGCGTCGGGGCCGAACCAACTGGTGTCCGCCTCGGAGCCCTTGACCTGTGCCGGGTCGTCGCTGCCGTTGATGCCGCTGATCGATGACGAGGTGGGGCTGGGGGCAGCCGCTGAGGGTGCGGCGGGGGCCGTGCCCGGTGGGGTGGCCGTGCCAGGTGGGGTGGTCGGGGGCTGGGTAGCGGGTTTGGCGGTGGCGAAGGTCGAGGGCCGCAGGCTCGGGGAGGGTGTCCGCGTGGTGCCGGCCGGGACGGTTGAAGGCGGGGGAGAGGGTGTGGCGGTGGCGGTGGCGGAGATCGAGGTGCTCGGGCTCGCGGAGGGCCCGGGCGTCGCCCCGGCCAAGGGCTCGACGGCGACCGGCACGCCGCTGGACTCCTGCGCGTTGTGGTGCTGCGGGGAGGTGGACGGGCTGAGGGCGAACACCGCGACCGCGCCGAGGGCGGTCGCCGCGGCGATCGGCAACAGGAACAGGTGCTTGCGCGGGCGGCGAGGTGATGCCAGGGGTGCGGGCCCGACGTCAGGCTTCGGGTCCGTGCTCGTATCCGGTGGCGGGACGGTCTCCAGCTTGCCGACCGGCGTTTCGGCGAAGGCACGTCGAGCGTCGATGCGTGACATGACCTCAGGCGGCCAGGACGGGGGAGGAGCGAGCCGGTGCGTGCGCGCCGCCAGGACGATCTCGTCGGCGGTGGGGCGCGCTCCGGGGTCGGTGGCGAGACAGGGCCCGAGGAGGGCGGCGAGGTCGGCGTCCACGGCGCGCAGCGGCTCCACGTCGGAGGCGGCGCCGGGTGTGCGACCCGAGGCGGCGTAGAGCAGGAGCGCCGCGAGCGAGTAGACGTCCGCGGGCGCTGCCACGTCCTCGTCCCCGGCCTGCTGCTCCGGTGCCGAGAAGCCCTGTGTTCCGTAGCTGCCACCGATCCCGGTGAGCCTCGCCTGGTCCGCGGCGCGCGCGATGCCGAAGTCGATCAGCTTCACGCCGTCGCGCACCAGCATGACGTTGGCGGGCTTGATGTCGCGGTGCGCGATCTCGGACGCGTGCACGGACCGCAGTTGAGCGGCTGTCTCGGCCAGCAGCAGCCACAGCGCCTCGGCGGGCAGCGGGCCGTGCAGCCGGACCGCCTCGTTCACCGTGAGCCCGGGGACGTACTCGGTGGCGAACCACGGGCGTTCCGGAGTGGCGTCGCTCGCCAGCACCCGCGGTCCGACTCCGAGCGGCACACGGTAGAGGATGCCGACCTCTCGGTCGAAGCGCTCGCTGGGGACCAGCCGCGGCCGGACGAGCTTGACAGCGGCGTAGCCCCTGTCCGAGACCCCGAGGTAGACCTCGCCCATGCCGCCGGTGCCGAGCAGGCCGATGATGCTGAAACGGCCGATCTCCTGCGGATCGCCCGGACCGAGTGGTTCGGCGACCATGCTGTCGATCGCGGCAGCCCGCCGACTGATCTCGCTCACGGCGGGCAGGCTATCGAGCAAGTCCACTCCGGACAAGCGGAGTTGGCGGTTCCGCAGGCTCGACACGCCGCATGCCCGCAGGAGGACTGGTCCTCTCGGTGCGCTCATACACTGGCGCGAGCCGAAGCGGAGGTATGCGAGATGGCGTACGAGAACTTCCCACCTCAGATGCTGCCGCCGGGCAGTCCTTCCGGCAGGGTGCCCTCGGCGCCACCGGGGACGATCTTCGTGCTCGGCCCGGAGGGCGGGTACGCCGTGCCGCCGCGCCGGTACACCCTGCTGTTCGGGCGCGACCGCGAGGACGTGCACGTACCGGTCGGTGTCGACGACCCGACCGTCAGCCGTCGGCACGGCGTCTTCACCCGCGCCGGCACCGATGGCGACTGGTGGCTGGTCAACACCGGCAGTCTGCCGATCGAATTGCCCGACGGCGTGCTGATGCTCACCAGCCACAAGCGGATCATCGGGCCCGGGTACACCCCGCTGGTGATCAACTCGTCCAAGCGGCGGTCCCACCTGGTGGAGGTCCGCGTCGTGGACGGGGATGACCTGCACCCCCGTTCCACGAGCAACGCCGATACCGCGGCCCCCGAGACGGTCTACCTGCTCTCCCTGCAGGAGCGGCTGGTGCTCACCGCACTCGCCCGGCGCTACCTGGAGGGCCAGGACGCCTTCCCGCTCCCGTCGGCCTGGGAGGAGACCGCCCGGCTGGTCAACGCCTCGCCCCACGCGACCAAGTCCTGGACCCACAAGTCGGTCGCCAACACGGTCGAGGACGTGCGCGAACGGCTGCGCCGGCGGGGCGTGCGCGGACTGACGCGCGACGAGGTCGGCGAGCCGGTCGGCTCGACGCTCAGCGTCAACCTGATCAGGGAACTGCTGAAGACGGCGACGCTGAACGCCCAGGACCTGGAGTTGCTGGCCGATCAGGGCTGAGGCGTTTCTCGGGCCTCCGGCTCGGGCGCGGCTTCGGCGTTGTGGTTGTAGGTGACGTGCATGGTGCCGTGTTCCACGGCGAAGACGGCTGCCTGGTCCTCGGCCGAGTTCTGCTGGCGCGGTTGGGGCTGCGGCTGCTCGGGGTGGTGCGTCGTGTTCGTCACGTGGTTGTTGTCGCCCACGATGAAGGTGCCGGAGACGTCTCCGGCGTGGATGGTGCCGGGGGTGGATTCCGCAGGCATGGTCGGCCTTTCCTGGTCGGTCTTGTGGCGGATTACCAGGCGATGCAGTGGATCGCCAGACTCTGCCAGGCCGAGTTGTATGCCGAAGCCTGGCTGGCCGTGTTGTAGCCGGTGGTGAGATCGTTCCGAGCCGCGCGGAACTGGTTCTCCTCCTGCTGGCTAGCGGTCAGAAGGCCCTTGAGGTCGGATACCACGGATCCGTCCCGCGCTTGCGAGAGGGCTCCCCGCAACGTGGACTCGCTGGCGCGCAGGTCTTTGAGGATGATGTCGATACGGGATTTCACCGTGCTGTCGTCGGGAACGGTGGAGGTCCGTCGAGAGTTGTACGCGGCTACGGCGTTGTTGTACGAGTCGAAGGCGCTGTGAACGGCGGTCAGGTCGGCGTTGTGCTGCCGGGTCTCTTTTCCCAACTCCGGTACCACCGTTGCGCACACGGGATCGACGGGGTCCGGTGTGACGACGGGGGCAGGGACCGGCGGCTTGGGGGTGTAGACCTTCGGAGACGGGGCCGGCGGGGCGGGAGTGTAGACCGGCGGGGCGGGGGTGTAGACCCTCGGAGGCGGGGCCGGCGAGTAGGTGGGCTGGGCCGGCTCAGCCAGGTTCGACTGGTTCTGGGTGTAGACCATGGCGCCCACACCGAGTACGGCTGAGGCGCCGACCACGCAGGCGACGACGAGGGCTGCTCCGCCCTTGGCGGCCGCTGCGCCGGCGGTGGTGGCCGCGTGGCCCGTGCTGGACGTGGTGGTGGCGCTCGCGGCGTGCGTCGGCTGGGCGGCGGAGTGGTGCGCCCCCGAGAGGTCGATTCGGTGCGGCGCCGCCTGCGAGGGGGAGTGTGCGCCGGCCACATGGCCCCCGGCCGGGGGCTGCGGAGCGGAGTGGGACAGGTCGATCACCTGCGGTGTACCCGGCGGGTGCACGGGCGCCGGAGCGCCGGAGGCGGGGAGGGGGTGGGTGACGGTCGGTGGTTGGACGACCGGGTGGGTGACCGTCGGCGGGCTGACCGCCGGCTGCGTGATCAGCGGGGACTGGCCGACGGCGTGTGCCGTGGTGGCCGGATCGATCGGCGGCACGGTGGTGATCGCCGTCGTGGCGGCCTGGTGGGCCACCGAGTGCGCCTGCAGGGCGGCGAGTTCCTGCCAGAGCACCCCCGCCTCCAGCACCAGGGCCGTCGTCAGTGCCGCCCGGCCGATCGCCTTGCGGCGGGTGCGCGCCTCCCCCAGGAAGAACTCCTCGCCCGCGCGGTCTCCCGCGCTCTTCGCGGCGGCCCAGCCGGCTCCGAGGAGGCTGCCCCACGCGTCGAACTGCCGGGAGAGCGCCAGTTTCGGCGAGGCGGCGCGGGCCAACTCCACGCCGAGCTGCGCCTGTCCGCTCCTTTCCGCTCCCAGCACCGCGACGTCCAGGGCCTGGAAGTGGGCCGCGACCTCGTCCGGGGTGGTCTCCCGCGACTCGACCCACGTGGTGAGCGCCCGGCAGAGCGGCGCGGCGGGGAACTGCGTCATCCGGCTCTTGAGCACGCACTCGGCGACGTCCGGCGGACACCCGTAGCCGGTTTCCGAGGCGACCAGCAGGCCGTGCCGCACCAGTTCGCCGGCGAGCGCGTCGCTGTCCGTCCGGCCGAGCAGGGCGTCGAGCTGCCGGGCGGCCAACTCGGCGCCCGACAGCGAGCCGAGCAGGTACAGCAGGTCGCGCTCCTCCGGCCGGAGCCTGTTGAGCAGCGCGGGAAGGAGCGCGGGGAGGTCGGCGATGCCCGGCAGGCCCTTGCCGGTCGCGGCCGACAGGGCGATGCGCCGCAGGCGGAGCGGATTGCCGTGCAGGGCGTCGCACAGCGCCGTCACGGTCCGCGCTTCGTCCGGCCGCAGCGCGCGGGCCAGGACCGTCTGCACCAGGACCACCCCTGCCGGGGCCGTCAGTCCGTCGAGTCGGATCGGGTGGACGCCGGTGACCGACGACCGGCGCTGCGAGGTGAAGACGAACGTGGAGTGCTCGGCCAGGTCGAAGAGCCGGTGCAGGTCCTTCTCGTCGAGCCCCGCGTCGTCCAGGTAGATCCGCAGCCGCAGGGTCTTCAGGTGCTCCTTCAACACCTCCAGTGACGGCTTGTAGTTCGGCGCGTCGAAGCTGATGTCGAAGATCGCCTGCGCGAGGTCGTCGGCCGTCCGTCCGCCGGCTTCGATGTAGGCCGCGCCTTCGGGCCCGCGTGGCAGGGTGCGGGCGAGGTGGCGCAGCAGCGCACTCTTGCCGACCCCGGAGGCGCCCCAGATCTGCACCAACTGGCGTGCTCCGATGGCTTGTTGCAGTGCCTGGAGCTCCCGCTCCCGGCCGATCAGCGGATCGGCGGCGGAACGCGGCAGGTGGGAGATCGGCTGACGCTTGACCGGGTTCGGCGGAGGCCCCGCGTTCACGGTGATGGCCGAACCGTGTCCGGTGGTGATGTTCAGGTTGGTCACGGTGTTCCGGTTGCCGACGATCATCGTTCCGGACACGTCGCCCGCCCGGATGCGCGCGGAGCCGTCCGGAGCACCGTTGTTCTCTGGCATCTGTTTCTCCGGTCCTCTCCAACGCTCGGGTCCCGGCACTCGGTCATGCTGGCGCCGACCCGTCGTCGGAACCCGGCGCTTTTACCTGTTTGGTGAGATCGCCCGCGAACCGGCCGGTTCGGTCGCGGCGGCGATCCGGGCGAGGTGATCCAGGTCGAGGATCGTGATCCTGCGGTAGCCCGTGACGACCGCGCCCGACTCCCGCAGGGCCCGCAGGGCCTTGTGGATCGACGACTCCGCGGCGCCGACCAGTGTGGCCATCTCCGGCTGTGACAGCGGGAGATGGGCTTCGTTGCGGCCGGGGCGCCCGTAGGTGACGGCGAGGTGGTGCAGGATCCTGGCCAGCCGCCCGAGCACGTCGCAACCGGTGAAGTCGACGATCCGGCTGGTCGCCGTGCGCAGCTTGGCCACCACGCTCGCGTTCAGTGCGAGCCCGATGGCGGGGTGCTGCTTCGTGCACGCCAGCAGTTCGGTGGGCAGGATGTAGCGGGCCAGCACCCGGCCGCAGGCGGTCACGGTGCCGATGCGCGGCTGACCGTCGATCCCGGCGAACTCCCCGACGAGGTCCCCGGCCATCCGTACGGCCAGCAGCGCGTCCCGACCGTCCTGTGCGTGCGCGGTGACCTTCACCGTTCCGCCGATCAGGAGCAGCGAGAAGTCCGAGGTGTCGGCCTCGCGGATGGTGATCTGACCGGCCGGGTAGACCACGCCGTGGCCGAGCCCCAGCAGGACTCGGCGATCGGCCTCGCCGACCCGGCCGAGCAGCCCGGTCGTCGGCCAGTAGGCCCCGGCCCCGCGCATCCGTGTGTTGCTCATCGGTCACTCCTCCTCCTCGTCCGGCCGAAGCCGGACAAGCCGTATTAGTAGCCGGTTTACCCGAGGACCCCTCCCCTACGTTCTGGTTAACCATCGTGTCGGCACCGGGAATTCGGTGCCGACGGCAGATCGATCTTCGAACTGCCGGCCCTCGTCGTGATCGCGGAGGGAATGTGAATCCGAGGTACGAGTACCGAGCTCTGCTGGCGTGCGACATCGCGGGTTCCGCGGGCCGCGGTCAGCAGCGGTTGCAGGAGATCCGCGGTGTGCTGCGGTCCGCGCTGTTCGGCGCCCTCGGCGTCGCGGAGCTGGACCGGCGGGACTTCGCGTACGTGGACACCGGCGACGGCTGCCGGCTCGTCGCCCCGGCCGGGTTGCCCAAGGCCGGACTGCTGGTCCCGCTGCTGCCGGAGCTGGGCTCGCGGATCCGCGAGCACAACCGGCACGCCGGCCCGGACGCCCTGCTGCGGGTACGGGCCGCCGCGCACGCGGGGGAGGTCCGGGTCGATCCGGACGGCACCGTCTCCGGCACCCCGTTCGAGGCGCTCGCCCGGCTGCTCGACTCGCCCCCGCTGCGGCATGCGGCCCTGGACGGTCCGGACGGCACCCCGGTGGCCGCGATGCTGTCGCAGCACTACTACGAGGAGACGGTCGGGCACGGCTACGAGGGGCTCGAAGCCGGCGCCTTCACCGCGGCCGAGGTCCGGGTCAAGGAGTACGCCGCACGGGCCTGGCTCTGGTACCCGGGCAGCCCGGTCGGGCCGCACGGCGGTCCCGGCCCGGAGTCCGGCTCCCGCGAGCGGCCTGCGGAAGCCGAGCCGCCGTCAGTGAAGCAACTCGTCCGAGCCACGGGGAACGGCACGGTCTTCGCCGTCGGCGAAGGTGACCAGTGCATCCACTACAACGAACGGGGCTGAAGCGCCGATGAACCAGGAACTCGCCGAGCTGGCCGCGAGCGGAGCCACCGCTCTGGTGTCCGCGATGGGCACCGATCTGTGGAACGAGGCGAGGCGACTGATGAGCGGCGTCATCGCCCGGGCCCACGGCAGCCGCCGCCGGGAACTGTCCGCCGCGCTGGAGCGGGGGTCGACCGCCACGAGGGGAGCGGTCGACGCCGCGGCCGTGGACTTCTGGACCGAGGCCCTGTTCCAGTTGCTGGACCGGAACCCGGCTCTGGCCCAGGACGTCATAGCTCTGGCGACGCTGCGGACCGAGCAACGGCCGGACGTCGTGGTCCAGGTCAACTCCGCCACCGGTTCCGGCGAGGTGTTCGCGGTGCAGCACGGTGACCAGCACTTCGCCTCCGGGCTGAGGTCCCGTGATCGTGAGGAACGGCCGTGAGCGGGGGCGACGGCCGGCGGGACGGCCTGACGGACGGCTGGGTGCGGGCGGGGCTGCTCGCAGCCGTCGTCATCGGGGCCTGCGCCGAGGTCGGCACGCCGCACCGGCACTACGGCTGGCTGGTGGACGCGTTCGCCCTCGCGGCGGTGGGCGTCGTCGGCGCGGCGGCCGCACTGGGGTCCGAGGCCGCCGCGACGCCCGCCCGGCAGCGGGACCGGCCCGAACGGGGGCCCCGGCCCGACGCGACGGCGCCGGTCTGCCGCTTCGTCGCGGCACCGGCGGTGTCGACGGCTCAGCCAGGCAGGCCCCGGCCGTTCCTGCGCGAGAGGCCGACCGACCTGAGCGTGCCCCGCTTCGGCGAAGGCGCGCGGGCACAGGGCTATCCCTGGATGCTGCCGGAGCGCACGGTGCAGAACGGCATCGCCGCCGACGAAGCCACGGTCGGTGCCCTCACCATCCGCGCCGCCTCCGTCGTCGGGCCCGGCCACCGCTGCGGCCGGCCCGCCGAGCCGCGACAGGACTCCTACCGGATCGGGCGGAGCCCGGACAGCCGGTACGCGATCGTGGCCGTGGCCGACGGCCTGTCCAGCGCGGCCTGGTCCGACGTCGGGGCCACCGCGGCCTCCAGCCAGGCCGTCACCCTGCTGCGCGAGCAGATCGAGGCGGTCGGCTTCGACCGGCTCGACGTCAAGGCGCTGTACGGGCGGGTCGCGGAATCGATCGCCGCGCACGCGGCCGGACGCGGCGTCGGCACCTCGCACCTGGCGACCGTGCTGATCACCGCGGTGATCGCCGAGCCGGACGCGAACGGCGTGGCGCGGGCATGGGTCGGCTGGCTCGGTGACAGTTCGGCCTGGACACTCGACCCGCGCGTCCCGCTGTGGCGGTTCTCCGCCGGCGAAGCCAAGGACCGCGCGGCCGTGGTGGTCTCCAACGAGGTCGCCGGCCGACTGCCGGACACGCCGCACCTGGCCGTGGACGGTTACGTCACCCTGGCGTCCGGTGCCGCCCTCGCCCTGGTCACGGACGGGATCGGCGACGCGTGGGCGGACCGGGCGGGCAACGTCAACGAGTACTTCGCGAACGCCTGGCGCTCGCCGGTCCCGGCCACCCGGTTCACCGCCGACGTGGGCTTCGACGCACCGCAGTGCCTCGACGACCGCACCGCCGTCGTGGTGTGGAACGGCAGCGGGACATGACCGACTCCGATCCCGTCGCCGGCGAAGACGCCCCGGCGGTGGACCCGCGGGGCTGGGCGTTGCCGAGGACCGTGGGCCTCGGCGATCTCGGACCGCTCGCCGAGCCGATCTCCGAACACAACGGCCAGGCCGTCGCCGTACGGCCGCTGACGGGCCATCCGGGCTGGCTGGCCAAGCTCTACCGGCCCGGCCCGCACCAGGAGGACGGCCGCCGGATCGACCTGCTGATCTCGGCTCCGGACACGCTGCCGGAGGCGGAGCGGGCGACCCTGTACGCCGGGACGTGCTGGCCCGCGGCCCGGATCCGCGAGCCCGGCAACCCGGCCGTCGGGTGCGTGATCCCGGTGGCGCCCGAGCAGTACCGTTCCGAGCTGCGGCGCGGCAAGTTCAGCGAGCGCCGGTTCCTGGAGATCGACTGGCTGGCGAAGTCCGACGAGTCGATCCGGGGCGTCGGCCTGCCCTGTCCCGGATTCGAGGGCCGACTGGCTGCCTGCCGTCAACTGACGGAGCTCGCCGCGATCCTGGAGGGCCTGGGCCTGGTCTACTCGGACTGGTCGTTCTCCAACGCCTTCTGGAGCCCGGAGGGGCGTTCCGTCTACCTGATCGACGTCGACGGCTGCCAGCCGAAGAAGATGCCCGACATCCACCAGCCGAACTGGGCCGACCCGCTCACGCCGCCGGGCTCCGACGCGGACCAGTACACCGACCGCTACCGGCTCGCCCTGCTCGTCGCCAAGTGCCTGACCGGCCGGCGCGACGCGAGCACCTTCCACGGCGTCGCCGCGTCCCACTGGCTGAACCAGCCCGCCGTGTCCGAGGTCCTGCTGGACATGCTGCTCGCGACCGACCGGGAGCGACGGCCCGCGGCCGCCCAGTTGAACCAGGCGCTGAACAACGGGCCCTACCTCAGGGCCGTGCCGCGTCCGACACGTACGCCGCTGCCCCAACTGCCCCCGAAGCAGCCGACGGTGGTGCTTCCGCGGCCCGCGCCGCACGCGATCCCGGAGCCCCCCACCGTCACCGTCACCCGCATCAGCACGGTCGAGGAGAAGAAGAAGCCCGCGACCGGCTCGTCCACCAAGTGGATCTGGGTGCTCGCCTTCGTCGTGATCCTGGTCGTCATCATCGCCTCCAACCACTAGCTCAGAGGTGCACACGATGTCACTCTGCCTGCCCACCTACGTGGTGATCGACGCCTCCTCGTCGATGAAGCCGCACGAGGCGGTGCTCAACGCGACCCTCTCGCGTCTGCACTACAACCTGGCGACGAATCCGCGCGTCTCGGAGTTCGCCAGGGTCAGCGTGGTCGCCTTCTCCACCGACGTGCACGTGGTGATCCCGATGTCGGACATGGAGCAGGTCCCGAGCATGCCCGAAGTGATCTGCGGCGGGGGCACCGAGTACGGCAAGGCCTTCGACCAGTTGCGGCAGAGCATCGAACAGGACGTGAGCAGCCTGCGGGCACAGCAGTACAGCGTGCTGCGGCCGGCGATCTTCTTCCTGACCGACGGCGCCCCGACCGACGCGAAGTGGCGGGACTCCTTCCGCGCGCTGGTGGACCGGAACTGGCCGCGCCACCCGCACGTGATTGCCTACGGCTTCGGCGCCGCCAGGCGCGACGTGCTGAAGGAGGTGGCGACCAAGGCGCTGTTCATCGCCGACGGTTCGGACACCGAGTCGGCGCTGAGCGGGGCGATCACCGGCCTGCTCAACACCCTGATCGCCTCCTCGCAAACCGGTCAGATGCACATCGCCACCGACGTCAAGGGCTTCGAGTACGTGCAGGTCGCCCAGGAATACGTGGACTGAGCGTGGACACCGACCCGCGAACCACGGCGCCCCGGGCGCTGCGGGCCTCCGCAGGGCTGTCCGTGCTGGCCGCGGTGCTGCTCGCCTGCGGCGGCGTGGTCGAGGTGGCGGGCCATCTCGGCGGCCCCTCGACGAACGAGGGCGGAGGCGCCTCGTACCCGGCGACGCCGGTGCCGGTACAACCGACCCCGACCCCTGAGGCCCCCTCGCCCGCCGCGGTGCCGTCGCCGAGTTGCCCGCTCTCGGCCTCACCCACCCAGCTGCCCGAGCCGACGACCACCCCCACCGCACCGGTGTCTCCTTCGGAGCATCCTCCAGGGAACGGGGCATCCCGGACGAGGACTCCTGTGACGAGGACTCCTGCGACGAGGAATGCCGCCCCGTAGCCGCGATACCGGCGGGGCCACCGAGGAGCCGAGCAGCACGGGCAGCCGGCGGGCGGGCCGGGGAGTGGGCCGGGGAGTGGGCCGGGGAGTGGGGCGAGGGTGCCGCTGATGGTGGCGCCGTCACCCGAACGCAGTCGCTTCGGGTTCTCGTGGGCCCCGGAGTCGCCCGGAAGGCGGCTGCGGGGCGCCTCCTCAGGGCGGACTCGCCGTGGCGCAGGCGGCGCCGGGGCCGCGTTCCGGTGGTTCCCGCGGGGCTCGACGCGGGGGCTCGCCTCTCGCCGCGCGGGGGTGCGCACCCCCGCCCCGTCGGTCGGCTGCGCCATCCGGGTAGGCGTCGGCGGGCGGGGTCGGCGGCCCGGGCGGGGGTCTTCGAGGAGGGGGCGCGAGGGCCGGGGGCTCGTGCCGACGCCGTCGTCGCGGGGGCCTGCGGTCGACCGGTGGGCGGCGGCGCCCGGTGCGCGGGTGCGGCTGTTTCGAGACGCCGGACGAACGGCACTT
Organism: Kitasatospora sp. NPDC091276; assembly: GCF_040684355.1. Taxonomy (NCBI): domain Bacteria; kingdom Bacillati; phylum Actinomycetota; class Actinomycetes; order Kitasatosporales; family Streptomycetaceae; genus Kitasatospora; species Kitasatospora sp. NPDC091276. Next base: position 132,231 of record NZ_JBFBFU010000014.1, read on the forward strand.
GACGGCGGGTCAGTCGCCGAACCGGCCGGGCGGCTGCTCGCCCGACCCGGCTCGTCGGGGGGCCGGTCGGGAGGGCCGGATCCGGCCGCCGGGGCGGGGGTCGGGCGGCCGCGTCCGGTGGCCCTTCGCATGCCGAGGACCGGTCGCGGTTGCGGTCCAGAAGCTGCGAGCGGGGGCGTCAGGCGGATACTGGAGATGTGAGAACGGCTCTGGCAGGCACATCCCTGACGTGCCCGCCGCTTAGGGCTGTCTCACGGCAACGGCAGTCTCTGTCGTGCTCCCCGGGTCCGCGCCGTCGGCGTCGGCCGTGGACGTGCGGCGTGCCAATGCAAGGGAAGAAATGGAGTCGTGATGAGTTACTTCAACCGCAGGGACCGCGGTCGCGGACGTGAACGTGACCGTCGCCGCCGTCGCCACGGCCGCCGTCGTCGGTTTGGCTTCTGGTGACAGATAAGGGCGGTCCGGGCTGTGCTTAACAGTCCGGCATGACACCCATCCCTGGGGCCGGCGGTATCACCGCCGGCCCCTCATCCTGAGTGGGGTTCCTCCATGCACGGTGCGACGCCCATGGGGGGTCCGGAGGACCGGGCAGCCGACCGGGCCATCGACCAGGGGCCGGTGGCGGACTCGCCCGCCATCTCGCTGCGCGAGCTGTTCCGGCGGTTCTGGCCGTGGGTCAGACCGGACTTGCGCTGGCTGCCGCTGAGCGCGGTGCTGCTCGTGCTCGGCGCCTTCGGCGAGGTCGTCTCGGTCTGGATGTTCAAGGACCTGATCGACGAGGTCCTGGTGCCTCGGCACTTCGCCGAGTTCTGGCCGCTCGGCGGCACGATGCTCGCCGCGGCCGCGGCGGCGGCGCTGTTCACCTTCGCGGGCACCTACACCGGCACCTGGATCGCGGAGCGGTACCTGCTCCGGCTCCGTACCGGCACACTGGCCCATCTGCACAGCCTGCCGCCCGACACCCTGGAGACCCGCTGGCGCGGCGACCTGGTGGCCCGGATGACCGCCGACATCGCGACGATCGAGCAGATGGTCGCGACCGGCCTGGTCGAGGGCGCGGTGGCCTCGGTCAGCCTGGTGCTGTTCGCCGGCGCGGCGTTCTACCTGAGCTGGCCCCTCACCCTGGCGGCGCTGATCGTCGCGCCGCTGTTCATCCTCACCACCGGTTTCTTCGGGCGCCGCATCCGCATCCGGGAGCGGCAGGTCCAGCGCCGCGCCGGCGGCGTCACCGCGCTGCTGGAGGAGACGCTGCGCAACGTGGTGGTCACCCGCACCTGCGGCCAGGAGGAGCGCGAGGTCGAGCGGGTGCACCGCGAGGGAAAGGCCCTGCTGGACGCCGAGCTCTCCGCCGCCCGGATGTCCGACCTCTACCAGCCCCTCCTCAACGTCCTCCAGATGCTCGCCGGTCTGGTCGTGGTGGGCGTCGGAGCCCTCCAGGTGATCCACGGCGGGCTGAGCCTGGGTGGTCTGCTCGCCTTCGCCGCCTTCATGGCGCAGTTGTTCGAGCCGATCCAGCAACTCGCCGGGCTCGTCCCGCTCGCGGGCGCGGCCTGCGCCTCGGGCGAGCGCCTGCTGGAGATCCACGACCTGTCCAGTCCGGTCCGGGAGAGCCCCGCCGCGCGGGACGCCGGCGCGGTCCGCGGCCGGGTCTCCTTCGATGGCGTCCACGTCGCCTACGCCGGCAGCCACGACGCCCCGGTGCTGTCCGACGTCAGCTTCGACGTCAGTCCCGGCAAGGTCCTGGCCGTCATCGGCCCCAGCGGCAGCGGCAAGTCCACGCTCGCCAAGCTCCTGGTCCGCTTCCTGGACCCGCAGGCCGGTACCGTCCGCCTCGACGGCACCGACATCCAGGACCTGACCATCGCCTCGCTGCGTGCGGCGATGAGCTTCCTGCCCCAGCAGGCGCAGCTGTTCCACGCGACCATCCGGGACAACATCGCCTACGGCAGGCCCGACGCCCCGCAGGGTGACATCGAACGCGCCGCCCGCAGCGCGGGCGCCCACGGCTTCATCACCGCACTGCCGCAGGGGTACGGCACGGTCATCGGCGACGAGGGCTTCCAGCTCTCCGGCGGGCAGGCCCAGCGCGTCGCCATCGCCCGGGCCTTCCTGCGCGGCGCGCCGGTCCTCGTCCTGGACGAACCCACCACCGGCCTGGACCCGAAGACCGTCCAGCAGCTGATCCCGCCGCTGCGCCGCCTGATGGCGGGCCGCACCACGATCCTGATCACCCACGACCCGGCCTTCCTCCCGCTGGCCGACCACGTCCTCACCCTCCAGCCGCCGGACGCCCCGCGGCCCCGCGCCCGCTTCGCGGAATCGGCCGCCGGGCGCCCGGAGGCCGTCGCGGTGAACGTGTCCGAGGCGCGGCTTCCCGGTGAGCGGGGCCGCGGGCCCGGGTGACCTTCGCCCCCACCCGAACGGCCGGGATCCGCAGGCTGCGGATCCCGGCCGTTCGGGTGCGTGCGGTCAGGAGACGACGATGGTGGTCCGCAGGTAGTAGACGAACGGCGGGCAGACCGAGCCGCGGTCCGGGAAGGCGCACCGCCAGATCCAGGTGATGTCGCTCGTCCCGGCGGTGGCCGCGTTGAAGGTCGCGTGCGCGGTGTTGCCGGGGTCGGTGCTGCCCGAGGTCTGCGGTAGTACCGAGGGCACGGTCGTCGCCGGGACGGACGACAGCCAGGTGACGGTGTAGTCGCGGTAGGGAGGCAGGTCGATCTGGACCACGTCGCCCGGGTGAACCTGCACGGTCTGGCCGTTGGCGGCGGGGCCGAGGACCACGACGTCGGCCAGGGCCGGCCGCGCCGGGGCCGCCGCGGCGGTGGTGACGGTGCCGGCGGTCAGGGCGAGGACGGCGGCGGGGGCTGTCAACAGCCTCAGGATCTTCATGGCACTCCCGGTACTCGAAGGTTCACGGAAACGGAGGTTCGCGCAGAACGGCGGTGCAGGGTGCGGAGGTTCCGGCCTCCCGTCTATCCGGCGCGGGCGGGCCGGCCGATGGCGCGGAGCCGCCCGGGAGGGAAACCTCCGGCCAAGGATGTCCACATCCGCCGCTCCGGGCAAGGTGCGTGACGATCCGTCAGGAACCCGTCACTCCGAGCCGCCGCGGCCCCGGCCTCCGGGCCGTCAGTCCCGGCGGCGGGCCGCCATCCAGACGTAGACCAGGATCCCGGCGAACAGGAACAGCACGCCCTGGTAGACGGCCGCGTAACCGGCGCCGGCCACCAGCCACAGGGAGAAGCCGAAGGCGCCCAGGCCCAGCACCGCGTCCCGGGCGAGCCGACCCCCGGAGACCTTGTCGGGCATGCCGCGCACCAGCCAGTACAGCTGCGCGGCGGTGGAGAGCAGGTACGGGACGGTCGCGGTGAAGGTGGTGACCAGCACCAGGATGTCGAACGCGCCCTTGGCGCCGGTGGCGAAGTTGAGGATGGTCAGCACCGAGGCCAGTGCGACGCTGGTCACGACGCCGAACACCGGGACGCCGCGCCGCTCCTTGGCGAAGGCGGCCGGGAACAGCCCGTCCTTGGCGGCCGCGTACGGCGCCTGGGCGGCCAGCAGCGTCCAGCCGTTGAGCGCGCCGGTCATCGAGACGAGTGCGGCGACGGCGATGGCCGTGCCGCCCCACGTGCCGCCGAACATGGCGTCCACGGCGTCCGAGAACGGCGCGGTGGAGTGGATCAGCCGGTCGTGGGCGACGGTGCCGAAGACCGCGAGCGTGCCCAGCAGGTAGACCACCGCCGCACCGGCCGTGCCGAGCACGCTGGCCCGCCCGACGTTGCGCTCCGGATCGCGGACCTGGCCGGCGCTCATCGCGGCCGACTCCACGCCCAGGTAGCTGAAGAGCAGGATGGCCGCGGCCGCCGTCATCCCGCCGGCCCAGCCGTGCCCGGTGGCGTCGAAGGGGCCCAGGTTGCGCGCGTCGAAGAAGCCCAGGCCGCCCACCGCGACCAGCAGTAGCGGGATGAACTTGAGGACGGTGGAGACGAGTTGGACGGCGCCGACGTAGCGGGTGCCGGCCAGGTTCGCCAGCGCGGGCAGCCACTGGAAGGCCATCGCGGCGGCGATGCTGAGCCCGATGGAGTGGCCGACGGGCAGCAGCACGTCGAGGTAGCCGACGGCGGCGACCGCGAGCGCGGCGTTGCTGACCCAGGTGGTGATCCAGTACGACCAGGCCGACAGGAACCCGGCGAAGTCCCCGAAGGCCTCCCGGGCGTAGACGTACGGCCCGCCGGTGCGCGGGTTGCGGCGCGCGAGCTGCCCGAAGACGAGCGCGAGTGCGATCGCGCCCACGGTCAGGACGACGAAGGAGACCAGGCTGACCGTCCCGTAGGGGGCCACGGCGGCGGGGATCATGAAGATGCCGCCGCCGATGATGTTGCCCATCACCAGGGCGGTGGCGGTCGGCAGGCCGAAGCGGCCGCCCTTGCGGGGCGTCGCGGTGACCGCTTCCGGGGTCTCCGGCGGGCTCGGTCGGGTCGCCTGCCGGGGTGCGGCCGGGCTGGTCTGCATGAGGGTGGTGCGCCTTTCGTGGTCCTGCGCGTGCTCGGTGGAGCCACCGTTCATGCTCGAACCGGGTGGCGTCCTGTACCAAATCGATGGGATTTGTTCAGTCGGCCTGGCATGTCACCGCAAGACTTGCGGTCCCGCGCCGGTCGGACGGGCACTCGTCCTGCGCCGGTCCGGACCGGCCGTTCGGTGTGCGGCCGGGTGTCCGAGGGCGTTCACCCGGGGGAGGGAAGTCGTCACCCGAATGCCTCAGCCGGTTTGCGGCGTGCCGCGGCGCGTGCGCGTTCGTGTGCAAACGTTGGCCCGGCGCTTCCCCCGGTGGGGCGCCGTCCGCCCCGTCCGGTGGCCGCACCGGCCGTTCCGGGAGGCGGATCGAGGACCAGAATCGAACCAGAGGACATCAGATGTCGCTTCGTGGGAAGATCCGCAAGCTCGCCGTGATCGCGGCCGTGGCGGGCGCCGCTGCCTTCGCGGCGCCGGCGCCGGCGATGGCGGCCTGGCACGGGTCGCACTCGTCGACCGGGCAGAGCCTGGAGTCGGGTTCGGCTGGTGTCGGCCTGTTCGGCCCGCACGCCAACTGGCTGAACGTCCACGAGCACACCGAGGACGACTGCATCGGCGACTGCTGACCGACCGGTGAGCCCGGGGGCCGCTGTGGGCCCCCGGGCTCACGGCTGTCCGAGCGGCGGCCCGAGCGGCGGCCCGAGCAGGTCAGGCCGGCCGGGCGGGGGCGGCGGCCCGCTCGCGCAGTTCCTTCAGTACGGCGATGTCCATCGCGTGCCCGGTGCCGTCCCCGCCGTGCTTGCGGTCCGGGGTCTCCACCAGCAGCGGGACACCGGCCGTCTCCGGGTGCTCGAACAGCTCGCGGAACGGTTCCGCGCCGATCATCCCGGCGCCGATGTTGGCGTGCCGGTCCTTGCGCGCGCCGACGACGTCCTCGGAGTCGTTGGCGTGGATCAGCCGCAGCCGGCCCGGCCCGGCCGCCGACGCCAGGGCGTCCAGCGCGGCCGTCACCCCGCCGGGTACGGCCAGGTCGTGCCCGGCGGCGAAGGCGTGGCAGGTGTCCAGGCAGACGCCGACCTTCGGGTGCCCGTCCAGCGCCTCGACGTACTCGGCGAGCTCCTCCAGCCGGGAGCAGAGCGAGCTGCCCTGGCCCGCCGTCGGCTCCAGCAGCAGCCAGGGCGCGTCCTCGCCGAGGGCGTCCAGTTCGTCCAGCAGCGGCCGCACGTCGGCCCGGACCTGTGCCATCGCCTCGGCCCGCCGGGAGCCGCCGCCGGGCGCCGTGCCGACCGCCGACCCGGTGTGCAGGACGACGCCCAGCGCGCCGATCGCGTGGCCGCGGCGCAGCGAGTGCCGCAGCGAGTCGGCCGAGCGCTCGCGGGTGGCCGGGTTGTCCGAGCCGAAGTTGATCAGGTACGGGGCGTGCACCCAGGCGGGGAGTGCCTGCTCGGCGCAGGCCGCCCGGAACTCCTCGTCCTGCGCGGGGTTGCCCGGCGGGGTGGCCCAGCCGCGCGGGTTGGCCACGAACACCTGCACGGTCTCGGCGCCGACCCGGCGCGCGTACGCCAGCCCCGTTCCGGCCAGCCCGCGGGCGGCCACCGGGACGTGGGCGCCGACCGGGTTGCGGAGGGTGCCGAAGGGCGCTGCGGGTGCGGTGGTCATGGCCCCGAGGATGTCACGCCGCCGGCCGGCGGTGGCACGCGGCCCGGCCGGCGGTGCCGGGGCGGTCCGAGGGCGTGCCGTGCGGCGCGGCCCGGAGCGCGCCGCGCCGTACGCGCCACGCCGGGCCGTCCCACCACCGGCCGACGCCCCGTCAGTCCCGCAGCCCAGCCCTGGTGGCGGGCCCACCCGGCGGCCCATAGCGTCGAGTCGGCCGCACCCACCGGCCGTCACCGCCCACGCACACCGCGTAAGAACAGACACCGCGTACCTAGCGCGCCGCCCGGCAGGCTCCGGCCGCACACCGGCGAGCGCGCCGGAAAGAACAGGTCACCACTCATGCCCACGCGACGGGTCCACCACTTCGCCGCGGCCACCGCCGCCGCCACCGCCCTGACCACCGTCCTCGCCGGCCTGGCCGCCGTGCCCGCGGCCCACGCCGCCGACGGCCTGCACGTCGTCCAGCCGGGCGAATCGATTCAGCAGGCCGTCGACGCCGCCCTTCCCGGCGACACCGTCCAACTGCTCGCCGGCACCTACCCCGGCAGCGTCCGCATCACCACCCCGGGTCTCACCCTGCGCGGCGCCGGCGCGGACAGCGTGATCACCCCCGGGGACGGTACCGAGAACGCCTGCGCCACCGCCGGACACGGCCTGTGCGTCGACGGCACCGAGGCGGCCCCGCTGCCGGACGTCACCATCGAGACCCTCGCCGTCACCGGCTTCCGCAAGAACGGCATCGACGCCAGCGGCACCACCGGCCTGACCGTGCGCGACACCTACGTCCACGACAACGCCCAGCAGGGCATTAGCCAGGAGATCTCCACCCGGGCCCGGATCGTCGGCAACCGCGCGACCCACAACGGCCAGTCCGGTGTCTTCCTCGCCAACTACGCCTACCGCGAGGGCGGCGCGCCCGACACCGGGGGCACCGTCGTGGAGGGCAACGAGCTGACCGAGAACCGGGTCGGCGTCACCGTCCGCCGACTGCGCGGGCTGGCCGTCCAGGACAACGAGCTCCGCGGCAACTGCGCCGGGGTCTTCGTGGTCGGCGACGAGGGCGTGCCCCGGGCCGGGGACCTCGACGTGCGCCGCAACGAGGTCGTCGCCAACAACATGTTCTGCCCGGCCAACCCGCGGCTGGGCGCCATCCAGGGCGCGGGCATCGTGCTCACCGGGGTCGAGGACGCCCGGGTCACCGACAACGAGGTCCACGACAACGTCGGCAGCTCGGACTTCTCCGGCGGGATCGTCCTCTTCAAGAGCGTCGTCGGCGTCGCCAACGCCCGCAACACCGTCGCCGACAACCACCTGAGCGGCAACAGCCCGGCCGACATCGCCGACCGCGACACCGGCGAGAACGCGTTCGCCCGAAACACCTGCGCGCGGTCCGAGCCGTTCGGCCGCTGCTGAGCCGCGGCACCCACTCCCGGTACGACCCGCCCCCGGCACGACCCGCCCCCGGCACGCGCCCCCGGCACCCCCGCCCCCGTCGACAAGGAAGACCTCCCATGACGATCGCACCGCCCCCGACTCCCCAGGCCGCGATGCGCCTGCGCGAGCTCGTCTTCGGCGCCGCCTGCGCCGCCGCCGTCCGCGCGGCCGCCCGGCTCGGTGTCGCCGACGTGCTCGGCGACACCCCGACCAGCCTCACCGATCTCGCCGCCGCCCTCGACACCGAGCCCTTGCCGCTGCGCCGCCTGCTGCGCGCGCTCACCTGCTACGGCATCTTCTCCGAGACCTCCGACGACCGCTTCGAGCACACCGAGATGTCCCGCCTGCTGCGCGAGGACGCCCCCAACTCGCTGCGCTACATCTCCCTCTGGTGCACCGAGCCGTGGACCTGGGAGGCCTGGCCCAAGCTGGACGAGGCGGTCCGCTCCGGCCGCAACGTCTTCCCCGAGCTGTTCGGCAAGGAGTTCTTCGACTACCTGCACAGCGACGCGGGCGACTCCGCGAAGGTCTTCGACAAGGCGATGACCACCTCCAGCCGGCAGTCCGCCCACGACCTCGCCGAGTACCTGGACCTCACCGGCGTCGACTCGGTGGCGGACATCGGCGGCGGCCAGGGGCACGTGCTGGCCAGCCTGCTGGAGAAGCACCCGGCGCTGCACGGCACCCTGCTCGACCTGCCCAAGGTGGTCGCCGGCGCCGAACCCCAGCTCCAGGACGGCGGCGCCTTCTCGGCCCGCGCCCGGCTGGTGCCCGGTGACTGCCGGGTGGAGATCCCGGTCCGCGCCGACCTCTACATCATCAAGAACATCCTGGAGTGGGACGACGAGAGCACCCGCCGCACCCTCGCCAACGTGGTCGCCGCGGCCCGGCCCGGCGCCCGCGTCGTGGTGGTGGAGAACCTGGTCGACGACAGCCCGTCGATGCGCTTCACCACCGCGATGGACCTGATGCTGCTGCTCAACGTCGGCGGCGCCAAGCACTCCAAGGAGAGCATGGTGCGGCTGATGGAGGACGCCGGACTGGACGTCGCGGACGTCCACCCGGTCAACCCCTACCTGCACGCCTTCGAGGCCACCGTGCGCGGCTGAGCACCGGCCCCCACGCGAACGACCGCCGTCCCCCCGGGAGTTGGGGGCGGCGGTCGTTCGCGTTGCCGGTCAGGCCGGGTGCGAGGAGTCCAGGTGCGCGAAGACCACCACGTTGTCCGTGTAGTCCTTCTGGCCCTTGTCGTACGCACCGCCGCAGGTGATCAGCCGCAGCTGGGCGTCGGGCGTCTGGCCGTACACCTTGTCGTCCGGGAAGGCGTTCTTGGGGAAGGCCTCCACCGAGTCCACCGAGAACACCGCGACCGTGCCGTCCGCGCGCTCCACCTCGATCTGCTGGTCCGGTTGCATCTGGCTCAGCATCACGAACACCGCCGGGCCCGTGGTGGTGTCCACGTGCCCGGCGACCACCGAGCTGCCGAGCTCGCCCGGGGAGACGCCGTCCCGGTACCAGCCGACCAGGTTGTCGTCGTCCGGCGGCGGCGCGGTGAGCTGGCCCTCCGGATCGAGCGTCAGCTCGGTGAACGGCGCGTCGACGCCGATCTGCGGGATCCGCAGCCGGGTCGGATTGGCGCGGCCCAGCGACGGTGGCGCGGGGGCCGGGTCCTCGGCGGCCTCCGCAGGGGCCTCCGCGGGGGCCTCCGCGGGGGTGGTGGCCGGTGCGGACGGGCGGGGGGTGGCCGGCGCGACGATCGCCGGGGGACGGGTCATGCGGGACGCCGAGTTGGCTCTCGGCGTGGTGTCGACCGAGTTGTACATCAGCAGCAGGCCGACCGCCGCCGCACCGATGCCGGTGCGCAGCAGTCGGGACATTCCAGGGACGGGACCGCCCATCGCTCCTCTTTCTCCATTCCCATGCGCAGCCGGGCCGGTGGCGGCCCGAAAAAGTCCGAAAGGTCCAGAAGGTCCAAAACGACCCGCCGCCCCCGTGCGCGCCGCCCTGGTGGGGAGGCGCGTGGGGGCGGCGTCAGATGCCGGACGTCAGATGGTGGCGCCGGTGTTGCGGCGGTTGCGGCGCAGCGCGTACGCGCCGGCCCCGAGGCCGCCGATCAGCAGGACGGCACCGGAGGCGAGGCCGCCACCGGACAGCGTGGTGCCGGTCTCGGCCACGGCCAGGCCGCCACCGCCGGCGTGCACGCCGCCGTGCGGGCCCTTGCGGCCGTGCTCGCCACCGCGGCCGTGCTCGCCGCCCCGGCCCTCGCCGCCCTTGTCGCCGCCGCGGCCCTCGCCGCCCTTGTCGCCGCCGCGGCCGTGCTCGTCGCCACGGCCTTCGCCACGGCCGTGCTCGTCGCCGCGACCCTCGCCACGGCCGTGCTCGTCGCCGCGGCCTTCGCCGCGGCCGTGCTCGTCGCCACGGCCTTCGCCACGGCCGTGCTCGTCGCCGCGACCCTCGCCACGGCCGTGCTCGTCGCCACGGTCGTCGCCACGGCCGTGCTCGTCGCCGCGGTCGGACTGGTCCTGCGAGGTGAGGCTCTTCGCCTGGTCGGCGGAGCCGTCGGCGAAGGCCATGGGGGTGCCGACGGTGAGAACGGCGGCGACAGCCGCCCCGGCGAGCAGAGTGCGTGCAGAACGCATGAGGTTGATCCTTCCGATACACAGGCCCGCGATCGCCGGCACGGCGCCGGACAAGGGAATTCGTGGGAACTGCGTCTGATTCACCGTCAACCACCGCGACGTCCGCCGCCACCGGAGAGTGGCGACTTGGGTACGGACTGTGCTCGATTCGAGTGGAGTCCCGGCCCGGTTCACCCGGGTGCCCCAGTGAGACGGGTGAAAAGGATTCGCGGCGGTCCGGGCCGAGCCGGTCCTGTGCTGACGGCGTGTCGGGCCCGTTCAGAAGGCACTGACGCCGCGTCGGGCGGGCTCGGATGGTGCTGACGCGACGTCGGGCAGGCCCGGGATGGCACTGACGCCGCGTCGGGCGGCCCGGATGGTGCTGACGTGCCGTCCGGCGGGCGTGGGTGGCACTGACGCCGCGTCGGGCCGGCTCGGGCGGCGCTGACGCCACGTCCGGTCGAGCCGGACGCGCACGTGGGCCCGCCCCCGGCGGATGGCCGGGGGCGGGCCCAGGACGAGCGGGACGGGGTCAGCGGTCCCAGCGGTAGAACTCGTGCGCCATGGCGTCCTTCGGCTCGCGCCAGGTGGCCGGGTCGTAGGCCTGGACGAAGGCGGTCAACTGGTCACTGACGGACCGGAACTCCGGGTGGCCGATGACCTTGGCGACGGCCGGGCCCGGCGGGCGTTCGGCCTCGATGAGGTGCAGGTAGACGTCGCCGAACTGGAACAGGCTGCGGCCGGTGACGCCGATCAGGTGCGGCAGTTCGCCCTGGTCGGACGTGGCGAACACCTCGGCGATGTCCGGTGCGGCCTCGGGCTTCATCCGGGCGACGATCAGGGCGCGGTGCATTCCGGTCACCGCTCCGCCGCCCGCTTCTCGACCTTCTCGCGGATCAGCTCCAGCTGGATCCGGGAGTTGCGGTTGATGTGGTTGACCATGCCGTGGTCGTCGACCGGGGCGGTGGGCTTCATCGCGAAGTCCTGGATCCAGCGCATCCTCGTCCCGGCCGGGACCTCGGCGTACTCCCAGCGGATGTCCATGAACTCGAACGGGCCGGGCTCGACCCGGCGGGCGCGCACCGCGAGCGAGGACTTGTCGGTGGTGCGCTCGGAGACCCAGCTCCACACCTGGCCGTTCTCGTCCGGGTGCATGGTGAGCCGGAAGCGGACGCTGTCGCCGTCGCGCTCCAGCACGTCCACCGAGGCGTACTCGCTGAAGAGGTCCGGCCAGTTCTCCAGGTCGTTGGTGATCTCCCAGACCAGGTCGAGGGGCGCGGCGATGACGATCTCGTTGTCGGTGTGTCCGGGCATCTCAGGCACCAGCTTTCGGGGAGAGGAGGGAGGTGTTGACGAGCTGCAGGAACTCGGCCGGGGTCTTGGCGGACTCGGCGCCCGAGGTGACCTTGAGGCCGTGCCGGTTCTCCAGTTCGCCGACGACGCCGAGCAGGCCGAGCGAGTCGACGCCGAACTCGTCGAACTGCGCGCCCGGGCGCTCCAGGTGCAGCGGGTCGACGGTGACGCCGGCCCGGGCCTGGATCAGGGCGGCCAGCTCGTGATAGCTGAGGGTGTTGCTCACGGGATGTCCCTTCGGTGGAGTTGCGGGTGCGGATTCAGGGCCGGTCTCCGCACCGGAGCACCAGTGCGGAGTTGGAACCCATCAGCCCGCGGCTGAGCACCAGTGCGGTGCGCAGTTCGGCCGGACGGGCGCGGCCGGTCACCAGGGCGAGGTCGTGGCTGACCTCGGTGACGTTCGGGGTGGGCGGCAGCACGCCGTCCTCCATGGCCAGGACGGCGGCCGCCACGTCCAGCATCGGCGCGCCGCAGTAGGCCCGTCCGGTGCCGGACTTGGGGGCGGTGACCGGGACGCGTTCGGCCGCCGGACCGAGCGCGTCGGCCAGTGCGAGCGCCTCGGCCCGGTCGGCGGCCGGAACGCCGAGCGCGTCCGCGAAGACCACGTCGATCTCCTCGGGCGCGATCCTGGCCTCGTCCAGGGCGATGCGGATCGCGGCGGCCAGCCCCTCGCGGGACTCCTCCCAGCGGGAGGCCCCGGTGAAGGTGGAGCCGTGTCCGGCCAGGTGGGCCCGGACGGCGGCGCCGCGCCGCCGGGCCGCCTGCTCGTTCTCCAGCAGCAGCATCGCGCCGCCCTCGGCGGGGGCGAAGCCGCAGGCCTGCGCGGTGAACGGCAGATAGGCCCGGTCGGGCTGCCCGGCGAGGCTGACCTCCGGGTAGCCGAGCTGGCAGACCATCGAGTACGGCGCCAGCGGTGCCTCGGCGGCGCCCGCCACCACCGCGTCGGTGCCGCGCTCGATCGTGCGGGCCGCGTGCGCGAGCGCGTCCAGGCCGCCGGCCTCGTCGCTGGCGACCACCCCGCACGGACCCTTGTAGCCGCCGCGGATCGAGATCTGGCCGGTGCTGGCGGCGTAGAACCAGGCGATGGACTGGTACGGGCCGACGAACTGCGGCCCCTTGCCCCAGAGCTGCTGGAGCTCGCGCTGGCCGAACTCGCCGCCGCCGGAGCCGGCCGCGGTCACCACCCCGACCGCGAAGGGATGCTCGGGGTCGGGGCGGAATCCGGCGTCCGCCACCGCCAGGTCGGCGGCGGCCATCGCGTAGTGCGTGAACCGGTCGGTCTGCACCAGGTACCGGCTGTCGATCGCGGCCCGCGGGTCGAAGTCCCGCACCTGGCCGGCGACGCGCAGCGGCAGCCCGTCGCAGCCCTCGCGGGTGATCCGGTCGAGGACGCTCACGCCCTGCCTGGTGGCCTTCCAGAAGGCGTCGGCCCCAACGCCGTTCGGCGCCACCACGCCGAGGCCGGTGACCACCGCCCGGCGGCCCTGCTGACGTGACGTCATGACACTCACCCCGTTCTGTTGAGCACGACGGCGGACTGGAATCCGCCGAATCCGCTGCCGACCGAGAGGATGTGGCTCAGCGGCAGCTCGCGCGCGGTGCGCGGCACGTAGTCGAGGTCGCACTCCGGGTCCGGAGTCTCGTAGTTGGCGGTCGGCGGCACCACGCCGTGGGCCAGCGCCAGGGTGCAGGCGACCACCTCGATGGCGCCGATCGCGCCGAGCGAGTGCCCGACCATCGACTTGATGGAGCTCATCGGCGTCCGGTAGGCGTGGGCGCCGAGCGAGCGCTTGACGGCGGCGGTCTCGTGCCGGTCGTTCTGCTTGGTGCCCGAACCGTGCGCGTTGACGTAGCCGACGTCGGTGCGGTCCACCCGGGCGTGGGCGAGCGCGTCGTCGATCGCCCGGGACATCTCCAGCCCCTCCTGGGTGAGGCCGGTCATGTGGTAGGCGTTGCCGAAGGTGGCGAAGCCGCCGATCTCGCCGTAGATCCGGGCGCCGCGGCGGCGGGCGTGTTCCAGTTCCTCCAGCACCAGGACGGCGCCGCCCTCGCCGAGGACGAAGCCGTCCCGGTGGGCGTCGAAGGGCCGGGAGGCGTGCTCCGGGTCGTCGTTGCGCTCGCTGGTGGCCTTGATGGCGTCGAAGCAGGCGACGGTGATCGGCGAGATCGGCGAGTCGGAGGCGCCGGCGATGCAGATGTCGGCGCGCCCCTCCTCGACGGCCTGGAAGCCGTAGCCGATCGCGTCGAGGCCGGAGGTGCAGCCGGTGGAGACGGTCTGCACCGGGCCGTGCGCGCCGGTGCGCTCGGCGACCGTGGAGGCCAGTGTGCTGGGCGCGAAGGCCCGGTGCAGCTGCGGATCGGCCCGCTGGTGGTCGACGTCCCAGCGGGCGCCGCCGGAGCTGACCAGGGCGTAGTCGTGCTCCAGCCGGGTGGTGCCGCCGACGGCGGTGCCGAGCGAGACGGCGATCCGCCACGGGTCCTCGGCGGCCAGGTCCAGGCCCGCGTCGGCGATCGCCTCGTCCGCCGCGACCATCGCGAACTGCACGTAGCGGTCCGCCCGCTGGACGTCCGCCGGGCCCAGCCCGTGGGCCGCCGGGTCGAAGTCGACCTCGGCGGCGATCCGGGAGCGGAACCCGGTGGGGTCGAAGAGCGTGATGCCCCGGGTGGCGGTGCGGCCGGCGGTGAGGAGCTCCCAGAACGCCGGGACCCCGACCCCGCCGGGCGCGACGACGCCGATCCCGGTGACGGCGACGCGCCGGGTCACGAGGCCACCTTGGCGTGTTCCGGCGGCCCGGCGGCGCCGGTCTCCTCGGTGTCCACGTGGCCGAGTTCGGGGCGGGGGGCGAGCGGGCCGAGGTGGAACACCATCCGGGCCTCGGTGTCGCCGACGTTGCGGAAGCGGTGGCGCATGTTGATCGGGATCATCAGGCCCTGGTTGGGCCTGATCGGACGGCTCTCGCCGTCCAGGTCCACCTCCAGGTCGCCGCTGACCACGAACACGAACTCCTCGGAGTACGGGTGGTAGTGCTCGCCGATCCGCTCGCCGGGCTGGACGATCGCCAGCCCCATGAACCCGCTGGTCGCCCCGCAGGTGGTCGGGGTGAGCATGGCGCGCAGGTCGCCGCCGCGCCGACGGTTCTCCGGTGCCTCGTCGACGTGCACGATCCGTGGGTACTGCGTGGTCATGGTGTTTTCCTCCGAGAGATGCGGCTGGTTCTTCAGTTGTCCTGCGAGCTGCGGTCGGTGACCGGGTTCATGGCGCGGGCCGCGAGGGCGGCGGCGAGTCCGGTGGAGGTGCGCAGGTCGCCCTGCGGGCCGAGGTCGAGCAGTCGGCCGAGTGCGGCGGCCTCCTGGTCGCCCGCCACGCCGAGGGCGGCCGCCGGGTCGGCCTCGGCCGGCACCCGCAGGTCGACCAGGCGCACCACCACGTCCGCCCGGTGGAACACGGTGCTGGCCGCGACCGGGCCGGTCGGGTCGGCGGTGGCGAGGTTGTCGTAGTCGGCGAGCAGCTCGGCGACGGCCTGCCCCTCGCCCGGGCGGACGGGGTACAGCACGGCGTGCCGGTGCAGCCGGGCGGAGGTCGGGGAGCTGGCGATCGCCTGGTGCTTCGCCGGCAGCGCGGCCCGGGCGAAGAAGGCGCGCGCGGCCTGCGGGTCACCCAGCTGGCGGGCCTCCTCCAGGTACGGGTTGATCGCCTCCTCGACGGCCCGCACCTCCGGCTGCATCGCCACGTGGCGCAGCGCGTCGCCGAGGTTGCCGACCACCTCGACGGCCCGGACCACCCGGTTGCCGTGCATGAACAGCGAGGTGCGGTGCAGCCGGGTGTGCTCGTCCACCTCGGCGCGGGGCGAGGCGTAGCCGGACAGGATCCGGGCCACCTCGTGCTCGCTGCCGGGCTTGACCGTGAAGGTGAGCGCGTGCCGGACCACGCCGTCCGGGCCGGGCTCGGCCTTCGGCGGGCCGACGTGCCCGGCGGGCTCGGTGCGCGGCAGGCCGGGCGGCACCTCCAGGGGGGCCCGGGTGCCGGTGGAGCCGGCCGCCGAGGTCTCGCGCAGGATGCCGTAGCGCAGCGAGCGGAAGTTGTCGCTGACGCAGCCGTGCATCGGCTTGACCATCTCTCGGTGGGCGGGGCTGTCCACCCACTCCAGGAAGGTGTCCTGGTCCTCCCACTCGCTGGTGATCAGCCACTGGCGGGGGTCGTTGATCGACTGGCACAGCTGGTCGCTGACATGGCCGGGCACCGAGGCGACCTGGTGGCGCAGCTGCTCGTAGACGTCGAGGAAGCGCTGCTGGGCGCCGTCCTGGATCTCCAGCATCAGTACCACCCGGAGCCGGGTGTCGGAGTCGGCCTGCTGCTTCCGCTGCGGTTCGGACAGAGTTGTCATGATCCACTTTCTGCTCTGGGCCGCACGTTGCGGGCCGCGGTGGGCCGCGTCCGGGGGGTGCTCCCGGCTTGGGAGGGCGGTGCGACGGCGATCGGCCCGGTCGGTCGGCGCCAGGCCTGAAGTCGATCGTGAGCGGCGTACCGGGGTGCCGCGATATTTGCGGGCCATCCGGGGGAAGAGGCGGCACAAGCACCCTCGGGCGGGGGATGGAAGAGCGGGGCCCCCGGCCGTGCGGCCCCCTCGACGGCGGCCCCGATCCCAGGCGCCGGTCCGCTGAATCCCCTGACAGGGTGGAGCAATTGATGAATCCGAAGGTTGACGACCGGGTGCCGGTCCTGATCGTGGGAGGGTCGCTGGTCGGGCTGTCGGCCTCGCTCTTCCTCGGCCGACTGGGTGTCAGGCACCTGCTGGTCGAGAAGCACGCCGACACCTCGCATCACCCGCGTGGCCGAGGCAACAACGTCCGCACGATGGAGCTGTACCGGGTGGCCGGGATCGAGCCGGCGATCCGCGAGGCGGCGTCGGTCCTCGCCCCGAACCACGGCATCCTCCAGGCGCCCTCGCTGACCGGCACCGAGCAGGAGTGGCTGTTCCGGGAGATCGACCCCGGCGGGCGGCTCGCCCGGTTCAGCCCCAGCTCGTGGTGCCTGTGCAGCCAGAACGACCTGGAGCCGGTGCTGCTGCGCGCCACCCGCGACCTCGGCGGCGACGTCCGCTTCAACACCGAGCTGGTCTCCTTCGAGCAGGACGCCGAGGGCGTCACCTCGGTGCTGCGCAGCCGGGAGACCGGCGAGGAGCGCCGGGTGCGCTCGGACTACCTGATCGCCGCGGACGGCCCGCGCAGCCCGGCCCGCGAGCGCCTGGGCATCGGCCAGAGCGGCCAGGGCGAGCTGTTCCACAACGTCAGCATCACCTTCCGCGCCAAGCGGCTGGCCGACGTGGTCGGGGACCGGCACTTCATCGCCTGCTACCTGACCAACCCGGAGGCGGACGGCGCGCTGCTGCCGGTGGACAACCAGGAGGAGTGGGTCTTCCACGCGCCCTGGCACCCCGAGCACGGTGAGCCGCTGGAGGCGTTCACCGACGAGCGCTGCGAGCGGCACATCCGCACCGCCGTCGGCCTGCCGGAGCTCGACGTCGAGGTGACCGGCCGGGCGCCCTGGCACGCCGCCGAGCGGGTGGCCGAGCGGTACGGCGCCGGGCGGGTCTTCCTCGCCGGGGACTCCGCGCACGAGATGTCGCCGACCGGCGCGTTCGGCTCCAACACCGGCATCCAGGACGCGCACAACCTGGCCTGGAAGCTCGCCGCGGTGCTCTGCGGGTGGGCCGGGCCGGAGCTGCTGGAGACGTACGGGCAGGAGCGCCGCCCGGTCGCGCAGGTGACCAGCGAGCGCGCCTCGGCCCGCTCGGCCGAGCACAGCCACCCCGGGTACGCGGTGGTGCCGGGTGCCGGGCGGCAGACCGGGGTGCTCGGGGTGGCGCTCGGCTACCGCTACCCGGTGGGCGCGGTGATCGGGACGGACCCGGCGGGCGCGGTCGTCCCCGAGAAGTTCGAGTCGGCCGGGGAGCCGGGCAGCCGGGCCCCGCACCAGTGGCTGCTGCGGGCGGGCGTGCGCCTGTCCACGCTGGACCTGTACGAGCAGGCGATGGTGCTGCTCACCGGCCCCGAGGGCGCGGCCTGGCAGGCCGGGGCGCGGCGGGCGGCCGACCGGCTGGCCGTCCCGTTGGACGCCTACCGGATCGGCGGCGGCGCCGAGGACGACCTGGCGCCGGAGCCGGGCGCGGACTTCGCGGAGCTGCACGGGATCGGCCCGGCGGGCGCCGTGCTGGTCCGGCCGGACGGCTTCGTCGCCTGGCGCTCGACGGGCGCGGCGGACGACCCGGAGGCGGAGGTCGCCGGGGCCCTGCGGGCGGTGCTGAGCCTGTAGCGCCCGGCCGACAACGGGACCTGCCCGCCGGTTTCCCAACCGGCGGGCAGGTCTTCGTGCTTGACGACGGATCCGGCCAAAGCCGCCGTCCGGGGGCCGTCGGTCAGGGGGTGGCGAGGTCGGACGGGTCGGTGTTGGCGCCGCACAGGAGGACGGCGACCCGCTCGCCCTCCGCGTGGTCGAGGGCCGCCAGGGCGGTGGAGGCCGCGTACTCGACGGCGATGCGGCGGTCCTCCCAGAGCCGGCGGCGGGCACGCACGATGGCCTCGTCGTCGACCAGGACGGACCGGACGCCCTCGTGGCGGGCGGCGTGGACGGCGAGGGCGGTGGCGCGGCGGGCGCCGAGGGCGTCCTGGGCCACGGAGGACACCGGGACGTCGACGGGGTGGCCGGCGGCGAGGGCGGCGTGCAGGGCCCGGCTGCCCTCCGGCTCCACCGCGACCACCCGGACGCCGTGCTCGCGGGCCGCGACGGCCACCCCGGCGAACAGCCCGCCGCCGCCGACCGACACCACCACCGTGTCCAGCCCGGGGACCCGGGCGCGGATCTCCTCCAGCACGGTGCCCGCGCCGGCGGCGATCAGCGGGTGGTCGTAGGCGTGCGAGGCCAGCGCCCCGCTGCCCGCCGCGAACTCCTCGCAGGCCGCCAGTGCCTCCGCGTACTCCCGGCCGACCAGCCGCACGTCGGCGCCGTACGAGCGCAGCCGCGCCAGCTTCACCGGGGAGGCCGTCTCGGGCAGGAACACCGTGGCGCGCACGCCGAGCTCGCGCGCGGCCCAGGCGCAGGCCAGCCCGGCGTTGCCGCCCGAGGCGATGGTGACCCCGGCCTCCGGCAGGGTGCCCGCCTCGGCGTGCGCGAGCAGGAAGTTCTGCGCACCGCGCGCCTTGAAGCTGCCGGTGTGCTGGAGGAACTCCAGCGCCAGCCAGGTCCGCCCGCGGTCGTCCCCGGGGGCGACCGCGACCGGCCGCACCCTCCCGGCGATCCGCTCGCCGGCGGCCTTGACCTCGTCGTACGTCAATCGGTCCATCGTGCCTGCTCCTCAAGCCGGGTGCGTCGCCTCTGGGCTTGACGGTACGTCGCGGGCGCGGGACGAGGAAATGATCACGGTCGGACGGCACCGGGGCGGGGCCCTGGCGCCGTCCGACCGGGGCGCGAGGAGGAGGCCGCTAGGGGACCGGGCGGAGGGTGACGGGTCTGGGGGTGAGGGCGCGCAGCACCAGGTCGATCCTGACCTTGGCGGCCCCGGCGCGCTGGAGGGCGGTGGCGACCGCCCGCAGTTCCTCGGGGCCGGTGCAGGCGAGGCGGAGCTCCAGGTCGGCGTCGCCGGCGAGGGAGAGTCCGCCCTGGACGGCCGGGTGCTCGGCGGCCAGCCGGTCGAAGTCGAGCGGGACCGGCCCGTAGCTGACCCGGGCGAGCGCGTGCAGCGCCCGGGCCGGCTCAGGTGGTTCCGGTTCGGGGTCCGGGTCCTCGGGGACCAGCTGGAGGGCGGTCACCGGTGCTGGAGCTGTGCGGTCGGGACGGGGGCGAGCGGGGCGGCGGGTGCGGTGACGGGCGGGGCGACCAGGCGCGGGTCGAGGACGAGGGTGTCGATGCCGAGCGGGGCGGTGAGCGCGCGCAGGGCGGGTTCACCGAGTTCGGTGAAGGCCTGGTCCGGCCCGAAGAGGGCGGCGAGCGACTCGGGGCTGGAGAAGCCGACGGCGCAGCGGCGGCCGTCGCGCAGGCGGAAGAGGCGGAGGGCGGTGGTGGTGCCGGTACCGGAGACGGTGACCGGAACGTGCCAGACGACGCGGGCCATGCGAGTGCTCCCGGGTGGGGTGGTGGTGCCTGCCGGAACTGCTGCTTCGACGCTAGGCCGGGTTCCGCCGGGCGTCGCCGGTCCTGACGCGGCGTTGACCGAATGGGTGGGTGCGTTGACGCACCCCTGACGGTCGGTTCACCCGAGTGGACTAAACCACTCCCTATCATTACGTAAACATCCCTATCGGATGGTATGTTTCCTGCGGATGAGGGTGTTCGGGAGGATGGTCGCAGGTGGCGCAGTACTACTCGGTGGAACAGGTGGCCGAACTTCTCGGCCTGCACGTGCGCACCGTCCGCGGTTACATCCGCGACGGCCGGCTCGCCGCGGCCAGGATCGGCAAGCAGTACCGGATCGCCCGTGCGGACCTGGAGGCCTTCACCGGTGCCCCGGCCGCCCCGCCCGTACCCGGCGCCGGCGCGCGGCGGGCCGAGGTGTCCGCCGTCGTCCGGATCGAGAACGTCGACCGGGCCGCCGCCGACCGGCTGTCCACCGCCGTTATGGCCGCGATCGCCGGCCCGCGCGAGGGCGGCCGGCCGCTGCACGTCGAGACCGTCCACGACGAGGAGCGGGAGACCCTGCGGCTCGTCGTCCTCGGCGATCCGGCCGATACCGCCGCGCTGCTCGGCATCGTCCACACGATGACCGCGTCCATGCACTGACGCCGGCCGCGTCGGATGGCGTCGGTCACACCGAATCCGCATCGGGATCCGCATCGGGTCCATATCGGATCCACATCGACCAGGGAGAACGGCAATGTCCGAGCAGTACGGCACGACGGTCCTGCGGCTGCCCGCCGAGGGCGCGCCGATCCGCGAGGAGCAGGACGCCATGGACGTGATCGGCGACGCGTTCGGCCGCGGTGCCTCCTGGGTGGTCGTCCCCGTCGCCCGGCTGCACCCGGACTTCTTCACGTTGCGCACCCGGGTCGCCGGCGGCATCGTGCAGAAGTTCGTCAACTACCGCGTCGGCCTCGTGGTCCTCGGCGACATCGCCGACCACGTCGCGGCGAGCGACCCGCTGCGCGACTTCGTCCGGGAGAGCAACCGCGGCCGGCAGCTCTGGTTCCTCGCCGACGAGACGGAGCTGGCGGCCCGGTTCACCGAGGTCTGAGCGTTCTCCGCTTGCCCCGCACCCGCCCCGGGACCACGGTGGAGCTGACCGTCGGCGCGCCCCCGGGGCGCCCGGCGCGCGCTCCGGGGCGGGGGGAGGTGGAGCTAGGGGGTCGTGACGAGATATCTTGACGTCAAGACGTTGGAGACGTGAAGCGGAGTACCGATGACTGACTCGACCATCATCTATACGCACACCGACGAGGCTCCGGCCCTGGCGACCTACTCGTTCCTGCCGGTTGTCCAGGCATACGCCTCGACGGCGGGTGTGCGCGTGGAGACCCGCGATATCTCCCTGGCCGGGCGGATCATCGCGAGCTTCCCGGAGCGTCTCGCCGAGGGCCAGCGGATCGAGGACGCCCTCGCCGAGCTGGGCGACCTCGCCAAGACCCCGGGCGCCAACATCATCAAGCTGCCGAACATCTCGGCGTCCATCCCGCAGCTGAAGGCCGCCGTCGCCGAGCTGCAGGCACAGGGCTACGCGCTCCCGGACTACCCGGACGACCCGCAGACCGACGAGGACAAGGACGTCCGCGCCCGTTACGACAAGGTCAAGGGCAGCGCCGTCAACCCCGTCCTGCGCGAGGGCAACTCGGACCGCCGCGCCCCGGGCTCGGTGAAGAACTACGCCAAGACCCACCCGCACCGCATGGGCGCCTGGTCGGCCGACTCCGAGACCAACGTCGCCACCATGGGCCAGAACGACTTCCGCTCCACCGAGAAGTCCGCCGTGATCGCCGCCGACGGCGCGCTGCGGATCGAGCTGGTCGCCGAGGACGGCAGCGCCACCGTGCTGCGCGAGCGCGTCCCGGTGCTGGCCGGCGAGGTCGTCGACGCCTCGGTGATGCGCGTCGCCGCCCTGCGCGAGTTCCTGACCGCCCAGGTCGAGCGCGCCAAGGCCGAGGGCGTGCTGTTCTCGGTCCACCTCAAGGCCACCATGATGAAGGTCTCCGACCCGATCATCTTCGGCCACGTGGTCCGCGCCTTCTTCCCGAAGACCTTCGCCAAGTACGGCGAGGTGCTGGTCGCCGCCGGTCTGGACCCGAACAACGGCCTCGGCGGCATCCTCAACGGCCTGGACGGCGTGCCGCACCTGGGCGCGGAGATCAAGGCCTCGTTCGAGGCCGAGCTCGCCGAGGGCCCGGCCCTGGCGATGGTCGACTCGGACAAGGGCATCACCAACCTGCACGTCCCGAGCGACGTCATCGTCGACGCCTCGATGCCGGCCATGATCCGCACCTCCGGCCACATGTGGGGCCCGGACGGCCAGGAGGCCGACACCCTCGCCGTGCTGCCCGACAGCAGCTACTCCGGCGTGTACCAGGCCGTCATCGACGACTGCCGCGCCCACGGCGCCCTGGACCCGGCCACCATCGGCTCCGTGCCGAACGTCGGTCTGATGGCCCAGAAGGCCGAGGAGTACGGCAGCCACGACAAGACCTTCGAGATCGCCGCGGCCGGCACCGTCCGCCTCGTCGACGCCGAGGGCAACGTGGTGCTGGAGCAGGCCGTCCAGCCGGGCGACATCTTCCGCGCCTGCCAGACCAAGGACCTGCCGATCCAGGACTGGGTCAAGCTGGCCGTCACCCGCGCCCGCGCCACCGGCGACCCGGCGGTGTTCTGGCTGGACGAGAACCGCGCCCACGACGCCGTCCTGATCGAGAAGGTCAAGAAGTACCTGCCGGAGCACGACACCACCGGCCTGCAGATCGAGATCAAGTCCCCGGTCGAGGCCACCACGTTCTCGCTGGAGCGCATCCGCCGCGGCGAGAACACCATCTCGGTGACCGGCAACGTGCTGCGCGACTACCTGACCGACCTGTTCCCGATCCTGGAGCTGGGCACCAGCGCCAAGATGCTGTCGGTCGTCCCGCTGATGGCGGGCGGCGGCCTGTTCGAGACCGGCGCCGGCGGCTCCGCCCCGAAGCACGTCCAGCAGCTGGTCAAGGAGAACTACCTGCGCTGGGACAGCCTCGGCGAGTTCTTCGCCCTGGCCGCCAGCTTCGAGCACCTGGCCACCAGCACCGGCAACGCCCGCGCCCAGGTGCTGGCCGACACCCTGGACCGCGCCACCGGCACCTTCCTCAACGAGGACAAGTCGCCGAGCCGCCGCCTCGGCGGCATCGACAACCGCGGCAGCCACTTCTACCTGGCCCTGTACTGGGCCCAGGAGCTGGCCCAGCAGACCGCCGACGCCGAGCTGGCCCAGGCGTTCGAGGGCCTGGCCAAGGCGCTCGGCGAGCAGGAGACGACCATCGTCGACGAGCTGATCGCCGTGCAGGGCTCGCCGGTCGACCTCGGCGGCTACTACCAGCCGGACCCGGCCAAGGCCGCGGCGGTGATGCGCCCGTCCAAGACCTTCAACGAGGCGCTCGCCAACCTCGCCTGATCCCAGGGGAGTCGAAGCACCGGGAGGCTCCCGGGTCCGGTACCGGACCCGGGAGCCTCCGGGCTTTCCGGGCGGCCTCCGCGGCCGCCGCGGGGCCAGCGCGGAGGAAGATCATCAACGGTTCGTCAGGGTGCCGTCAAGATCGCGGGTGGTGCCGGTGAGCGGCCCTAGCATCCGGAGGACCGCTCTCCGCTGCGGATCCGCAGACGGACGCCACCTCGCCGAACGATCGGGGCACTTCAGCATGCGCGCTTCCTCCCGCCGGACGACCAGGGTCACCCAACGGGCCGTCGCCGGCACCCTGTTGGCGGCCCTGGCCTCGACCGGCCTGATGGCCGTGCCGCAGCAGGCCTCGGCGGCGACCGACTGCCCGGGCATCGAGCCGGGCGTCGGCGGGCCCGCCAACATCGGCAACGGCAACTGCTACAGCGCGCTGATCAGTTCCATCGGCGCCATGATCGGGGGCTTCCGCAGTGCGGCCCTCACCGCGCAGGCCGACAACGCGGCGTTCACCCAGGGGATGGCCGGCCAACTGAGCGCCGCCGCACCGGGGTTCAACGTGATGGTGTTCAAGTACGACGGCACCGACCTGTACGACACCCTCTGGTTCCGCAACGTCTACGAGGCGGACATGCGCGGGGTGCTGATCGACCAGACCGTCAAGCTGGAGCACCACGACAGCGAGGGCGGCCCGACCGGCTACGACGACTTCCGGATCTGGGTCTTCGCGGGCGAGTCGACCTTCACCAACAAGGGCGACGGCGGCTACGGGAACTGGGCCTTCGTCGGCAGCGACTCGGACCGGACCGTGACCACCTCCCGGTCCTGCGTGCTGATCCGGTGCTACGACAGCAAGCGGATCATCCACTTCCCGGCCCGCGAGATCCCGGCCGACATCGCGGGGACCCCCGGCACCCCGGGCGTCCCCGTCACCCCCGGCATCCCCGGCACGGTGCCGGGCGTCGGCACCGGTGGTACCGCCACCCCGGGTGTCCCGGCCAAGCCCGGTACGGTGCCGGGCGTCGGCACCGGTGGTACCGCCACCCCGGGTGTCCCGGCCAAGCCCGGTACGGTGCCGGGCGTCAGCACCGGCGGTACCGCCACTCCCGGCGTGCCCGCGCACCAGGGCGGCGGTGGCGGCGGTGGCGGCGGTGACGCCGTGACCGGGCTGCTGTACCCCCAGGTGAAGACCGGCCGGGGCCCGGTGGCCACCGGGGTTGCCTCCGGCCCCTCGATCCTCGCCGGCACCAGCGGCCCCAAGAACACCGGCTGGCAGTTCACCGCACTGGGCAACGGCCGCTACAAGATCACCAGCGCCGTGTCCGGCCTCGCGCTGACCGAGAACACCAAGGGCTACGTCGCCGACGCCAAGCCGTGGACCGGCTCCGACGAGCAGAAGTGGCAGCTCGTCGCGCAGGGCGACGGCCAGTACCAGATCCGGATCACCGACCAGGACTGCCTGACCTACGACGAGGACGCCAAGGCCCTGGGCGTCTGGACCTGCAACAGCGGCTGGAACCAGCAGTGGAGGCTCCAGTAGCAGCCGCCGGGCCCGGGGCATAGGTCCGCCTAGCCGAGGAGGGCCCCGGTGCCCGCGAGGAGCAGGAGGGCGGCGGCGTTGGCGCGCGGGTAGGCGAGCGCCGTGCCGACCGCCTCCCGCAGCAGTGCGTACGGGCCGTGGGCGAGCAGTCCGTCCGCGGCGACCACCCGGCCGGGGGCGCCGGCCCGGCGGGCGGCGAGCGCGGTGCGGGCGGTGTGGAAGCCGCTGGTGACGACCGTGCACCGGTAGCCGGGCCGTTCGGCGGCCATCAGCGCCGCGCTGAAACGCAGGTTCTCGACGGTGTTCACGGCCCGTTCCTCGCGCCGGATCCGGTCGGCCGGGACGCCCCGGGCGGTCAGGTAGCGGGCCATCGCGGCGGCCTCGGTGCACTCCTCGTGCGGGCCCTTCCCGCCGGTGACCAGAAGCAGCGGCGTGTGCCCGGCGGCCTCCTCGGCGGCGAAACGTTCCAGCGCGGCGTCCAACCGGGCCGCCAGCGGCGGGGCGGGCTCGCAGCCGTCCAGGGCGGCGCCGAGGACGACCAGGTAGTCCGCCCCGACGGGGGCGGGGCGGCGCCCCTGCCGCAGCGCGCAGCCGAGGAAGCCGAGCAGCCAGAGCAGGACGTACCCGCCGAGCAGGACGGCGACGATCAGCAGAGCGTGCATACCGTCCGAACGTATACGGCGGAACCCCCGTTCCACCGGGGACGGGGGTTCCGTGGTGCAGGCGGCGGTGGGCTCAGCCGGCGTCGGCCGCCGGGGTGACGGGGGTGACGGGGGTGACGGGGGTGACAGCGGCGGCCGGGGCGGCCGGGGCCGCCGGGCGCGGGCCGCGCTTGTGCAGTGAGGCCAGATAGGCGTTGTACGCCTCCAGCTCGGCGTCGCCGCTGCGCTCCTCGGCGCGGTCGGAGCGGCGGGCCTGCCGCTGTTCGGAGCGCATCCACTGGTACACCAGCGCGATCAGCACGATCGCGGTCGGGATCTCGCCGAACGCCCAGGTGATGCCGCCGGCCAGCTTCTGGTCCTCCAGGAGGTCGGTGCCCGGTGGCGCGCCCTCCACGGTGAAGGTGGTGACCAGCGGGTGGCTGGCCATCATCACGGCCACGCCGAAGAAGGCGTGGAACGGCATGCCCATGAACAGCTCGATGATCCGCATCACATGGCCGGGGCGGTGCGGGCCCGGGTCCACGCCCATGATCGGCCAGAAGAAGGCCAGACCGGTGAGGAGGAAGTGCACCATCATGAAGATGTGCCCGGCGCGGTACTGCATCAGGAAGTCGAACAACGGGGTGAAGTAGACCCCGTACAGGCTCGCGATGAACATCGGGATGGTGAAGGCCGGGTGCGAGATCACCCGGACGTACCGGCTGTGCAGCAGCGCCACCAGCAGTTCGCGCGGCCCGCGCGGGCGGCCCTTGCCGGCCGGCCGCAGCGCGCGCAGCGCCAGCGTGATCGGGGCGCCCAGCAGCAGCAGGATCGGCGTCAGCATGGACAGCACCATGTGCTGGATCATGTGCGCGCTGAACAGCACCATGCCGTAGTCGTTCAGCCCGGTGCAGGTGACCAGGATCAAGCTGCCGACACCGGCCGCCCAGCCGACCATCCGGCCGATCGGCCAGCGGTCGCCGCGCCGGTGGAGCCGGACCACGCCAGCCGCGTACAGCGCCAGGGCGGCCAGGCCTCCCAGCAGGAACACCCAGTCGGGGGACCAGGTCCAGACGTTGGACAAGGTGAACGGGCCTAGCTGGGTCATCCCGCCGTGGTGGTGCATGCCTGACATTCCGTCGCCCATCGGGGGGCCCTGCTTTCCGTCCTCGTGGCCCCTGGAGGGGGTCCGGTTCGCCCGTTTTGCTTGGCCTACAGCCTAGGTGGGCCTTACCTCGGGCCGTGCCCCGCCCCCTCCGTACGGGTGGCCGCCGGGCGGGTGGCGGCTGGATAGACTGACCGGCCGGTCGACGGCGACACGCCGGGACGGCGACACGGGACACGCCGGGACGGCGGGACGGCGAGGGGTGCGGCATGGCGGCGGGACGGCGGCACCCGGAGCGCACCACGGTCGCGCTGACCGGGGCGACCGGCTTCATAGGCTCCGCGGTGCTGGCCGCCCTGACCGCCCGCGGCGCGCGGGTGCGCGCGCTGGCCCGCGAAGTGTCGGCCGGGCGCGGCCCGGCCGCCTGGGTGCCGGGAGACCTCGCCGACGGGGCGGCGCTGGCCGCGCTCTGCGAGGGTGCCGACGTCCTGCTCCACCTGGCCTCCCGGGTCTCCGGCGGCGCCGAGGAGTGCGCGGCGGTGAACGTGCGCGGCACCGAGGCGGTGACGGCCGCCGCGACCGGGGCCGGGGTGCGCCGGATCGTCCACCTGTCGACGACCGCGGTGTACGGCGAGGGGCCGCACTCCGGCATCGGGGTCGACGAGGTGCCGGCCGCCCCGGTCTCCGAGGCCAGCCGGACCAGGCTGCTCGGCGAACGCGTCGCGCTGGCGGCCGGTGCCGTCGTGCTGCGGCCCGGCCTGGTGACCGGGACGGGCGACCGCTGGGTGGTGCCCGCGCTGGCCGAACTGGTCCGCCGGGTGCCGGTGCCCTGGGCGGGCGGGAACGCCAGGCTCTCCGTGGTGGACCGCGCCGACCTGGCCCGGCTGATCACCGCGCTCGCCCTGGACGACCACGCCGTCCCGCCCGGCGTCCAGCACGCGAGCCACCCCGACCCGGTCCGGGCCGGCGACCTGCTCGCCGCCCTGGCCGGCCTCGGCCTGCTGCCCGCCCTGCCCGGCGCGGACGGCGCGGACGGCGTGGACGGGCCGGACGGCCCGGACGCCTCGTGGGACGAATGCCGGCGTCTGCTCGCCGCCACCCCGGGCCGCGTCTCCGAGCGGCAGTTCTCCCTGATCGCCCGCGACCACTGGTACCGGGGGGACGACGTCTGGCGCCTCGCCGCCTGCCCGCCCGGCCCCGGCCCGCTGGCCCGGCTGCCCGCCGCCGCCCCCTGGTACCGCCAGGCGCTGGGGCTCGCCGCACCGGCGTAGGACGAAACGCCGGTGCGGCGGGCCGGTTCAGGCGCTGCGCCGCCGGTCGGGCACCGTGCCGACGGTCAGGGCCGCGCCGTCGGTCAGCGGGGGCCGGGGTCGCTGGTGCCGGGGCGGCCGTTCTCCAGGTGGCCGGCCCAGCGGCGGCGGAAGGTCGGGCCGTCGGTGGCGGCGACCGTGATGTCGTACCAGCGGCTGTCGGGGCGTATGTCGAAGGTGAACTGGGCCGAGGCGCCGCGCCGGAGGCTGCGGCTCTGCTGCGAGCCCTTGGCGTAGGCGTTGGCGACGGTCACCGTCCGGGTGACCGGCCCGTTGTTGGTGACCTTGACGCGCACCTTGGACTTCTGCGGGTCGAACAGCGCGACCAGCTCGGTCCGGGCGCTGCCCTCGAACTCGTACACCGACCCGTTCGGGCCGTGGGCGGCGAGGTGGTAGTCGCCGGAGGCGGAGTGCGGCCAGAAGTCGCCGAGGGTGTCGCCGCCCGAGATGGTGTAGCGGCGGGGGGCGGCCTTCGGCGCGGTCCGGTCGTAGACGTAGAGCCAGGCGCCGGCTTCGCCCCGGTTCTCCAGATCCAGCTGGAACCGCCCGGGGGTGTCCGTCTCCTCCTCGTTGACCACCAGGTCGTACGGGAGGGCGCGGGCCGGCCGGATGCCGGGCTCCTGGGTGGGCATCCGCTGGGGCAGCGGTACCTGGTACGGCTTGCCCTGCGAGGCGATCGGCGCGGGCACCGGGATCGAGACCGGCCGCGGGTCGGTGCCGGAGAAGTCGAGCGCCGAGGTGAGGTCGCCGCAGACCGACCGGCGCCAGGCGCTGATGTTGGGCTCCTCGATGCCGAACCGGGCCTCCAGGAACCGCAGGACGGAGGTGTGGTCGAAGGTCTCCGAGCAGACCCAGCCGCCGCGCGACCACGGGGAGATGACCAGCATCGGCACGCGCGGGCCGAGGCCGATCGGCTGGAGGCCGCCCGGGTCGGCGCCGGGGACCAGCGGGCTCATCTCGCCCGGGTGCTTGCCGAGGTCGAGCAGTTCGTCGCGCAGGCTCGCCCTCAGGTCGGCGGAGACGATGCCCTGGCCGCCCGGGCCGCTGACGACCGGCGGCATCGGCGGGACGACGTGGTCGAACAGGCCGTCGTTCTCGTCGTAGTTGATGAGGAAGACCGTCCTGCCCCAGACCTCGGGGTTGGAGGTGAGCGCGTCCAGCACGAGGTTGATGTAGTACGCGCCGTCGGTGGGCGTCGCGGACGGGTGCTCGCTGTACTTGTACGGCGGGACGATCCAGGAGACCTGCGGCAGCCGGCCCTGCTGGACGTCGGCGCGGAACTCCTTCAGCGTGTGGTCGGTGGCGCCCTTGTCGACCAGGGGGCCCGACGCGCCCTCGGCGACCTGGTACCGCTCGAAGAACATCAGCGAGTTGTCGGTGTAGTTGTCCGTGGGGGTGCCCGGCTCGCCGGAGCCGCCCTGGTACAGCTTCCAGCTGACGCCGGCCTTCTCCAGGCGCTCGGGGTAGGTGGTCCAGGTGTAGCCGTTGGTGTTGTTGCGCTCCTCCAGGCCGGGGCCGTTGGGCTTGCGGCCGTACACGTTGCGCGGGTCGCTGGTGCCGGTCCACAGGTAGATGCGGTTGGGCGCGGTGTCGGCGTGGACGGAGCAGAAGTACGAGTCGCAGAGGGTGAAGGCGTCGGCCAGGGCGAAGTGGTACGCCAGGTCCTGGCGCTTGAGGTGGCCCATCGTCATGACGTCCTGCTTCTGGTTCACCCACTGGTCGTGGCGCCCCTCGTTCCAGGCGAGGTGGCCGCTGCTCCAGCCGTGGTCGGTGCCGGCCTGGTACTCGGTGGTGTTCCGGGGGTCGATGTACCAGGGCAGCACCTCCTGCTCGGAGGCGGGCAGGCCGCGGTCGTGGTAGCGGTCGGTCTTCACGGCGGCGGCGGGCTGGTGCCAGTTCGGCCGGCCGTCGGGCAGCAGCGTGGGGCGCGGGTCGTCGAACCCGCGCACGCCGCGCAGGGTGCCGAAGTAGTGGTCGAAGGAACGGTTCTCCTGCATCAGGACGACGACGTGTTCGACGTCCTCGATCGAGCGGGTCCGGCCGATCGCGGGCAGTGCCAGGGCCTTGCTGACCGCGGGCGGGAACGCGCCGAGGCCTGCGGCGGCTGCGGACGCGCCGCTCAGCTGGAGGAATCGGCGCCGGTCGATGGAGGCCACGTGGTGTCCTTCCTTCTCGGGGTAAGGGGGGGTGCCAAGAAGGTTCGAACATAGGTGCCGCAGCCGGGCCGTACGAGGTCCTCCAGCGAACGCCGCATGAGTTTTCAGCCAATTCCTGTCTAGCCAACTTCCCGGGACCTACCGGTGGCGGGCCCGGAAACCCGCATGCGTCGCCCCGCGCCGTTCTGCGAGCATGACCGCATGGTCCACCGTCTCGAACCCATCGTCGTCCGGCACACCCACCACCTCCCCGCCTCCTCCTGGCCGGGCGGTCCGGCGGGGCAAGGCGCCGTCGCGGCGCGGCAGTTCGACGCCGCACTGATGTCCGTGGGTTTCAAGCTCTCGGCGGGCCTGTTGGAGCACCTGTCGGGGCTGCCCGGGGCGACGGTCGTCGACACCGCCGCCCGCACCCTGGGCACCGTCCGGGAGCTGGTGGGCGACCACGTCGGGCACAACGCCTACTTCATCGACTTCCCGCTCA
The DNA here is from genome assembly GCF_040684355.1 of Kitasatospora sp. NPDC091276. Lineage (NCBI taxonomy): Bacteria > Bacillati > Actinomycetota > Actinomycetes > Kitasatosporales > Streptomycetaceae > Kitasatospora > Kitasatospora sp. NPDC091276. The sequence goes on from NZ_JBFBFU010000014.1 coordinate 162,646, forward strand.
ACGTGCCGGACACCTTCGAGTTCTGGACGCACTGCATCGCCGGGGCGCTCGCCGACGACGCGTCACGGGACGGCGCGCTCGCCCAACTGCGCACCGGCGTGGTCGACCTGCTGACCCTCCCGGCCTACGGCAGCTACCAGCACAGCTACGCCGAACTGCTCGCCGCCCACGACGAGCTGATCGCCGCCGCGGGCGACCGCATCACGGTCCTGCACCTGGGCGGCGCCCTGGAGGAGGAGGTGACGGCCCTCTACCTGACCCTGGCCGGCAGCACCACCCCGCTGGGCGAGGAGGGCCTGCGCGACCTCGGCGTGCTCGCCGGGCACTGCGTCGCCGGTCCGCAGCCCGAGGCGATCCCGGTCCGGGAGAACCGCGCCGTCGTCAACCTCGCCCGCCTCCGGGCCGGTGCCGACCTCCTCCTGGACACCGTCACCGACGTGCTCCGGCTGGCCTGCGCGCTGTCCGACGGCGACGTGACCCTGGCGGAACCGACCCGGTTCCGGGCGCTGCCACGGCCGGCCCGCCGCGCCCTGCTGGCCGGCCTCGACGCGGTCGTCGCCGCCAGCCCCGCCAAGCTCGCCGACGTCACCGCGCACCGCGAGGCGTTCAAGCGCCTCGGTGAGCGCCTCCACCCGCACGAGTACCCGCGCTGGCCGCACGCCGCCGAGGTGTTCGCCGTCGCCCGCGGCGAGTTGGCGGCCCGCTCCCTCACCAGCCGCGTCGAGGAACTCCTCGGCGCCGACGACGTCACCGGCGCGGTACGGCTGCTGGCCGCCGCCCCGGGCATGCTGTTCCGGTCCCTGGACCGGCTGCTGCGCGCGGGCCGCACCCCGGAGGAGCGCGACACCGTCGTGGCCGCCGTCGAGCAGGCCGCCCCGCAGGTCTCCGGTCGGGTCCTGCTGTCGGTCCGCGAACACCTCCACAACCGCACCGGGGAAGCGGACGGGCGCCGCCTCTTCGTCAACCGCCTCGGCCGCGCCTGGGTCACCGGCGACGCCCGCCCGCCCCTGCCGGCAGCCGAACGCGACCGCCTGCTCGCCGCCCTGGACGCCGAGACGAGCCGCCGCCTCCCCGACCCCGGGCACCTGCTGATCGACCCCGACGTGCTCGACGTCGCACTCCCGCTCAGCGGCAGGGCCACCGCCGCCGGACTCGGCGTGCTGCCCCGCGGCTCCCTCACCCCGGTCGACGGCGAACTGCTGCGCTTCTTCGTCTACTGGAAGCAGACCAGCCACAGCACCGACTTCGACCTGTCCGCCCTGCTGCTCGACGACTCCTACGAGACGCTCGGCTGGCTCTCCTACACCTCGCTCACCCAGCTCGAGGGCGAGCACTCGGGCGACGTCACCGACGCCACCGACGGCGGCTCCGAGTTCATCAACCTGCGCCTGGGCGCCGTACGCGGCAGTTCCATCGTCCCGCAGGTCAACATCTTCTCCGGCGAGGGCTTCGAGGAGGTCGAGGAGTCCTTCTTCGGCTTCATGCTGCGCGATGCCGAACAGCAGGGCCGCCCCTTCGAACCGCGCACCGTCCGCATGAAGTCGGACCTGCGCGGCCCGGGCCGGGTCGCCCTGCCACTGGCCTTCCTGCGCGGGGACGACGGCCGCTGGCACGCCAAGTGGCTGCACCTGTACCTGAAGGGCAACCCGAACTCCAACCGGGTCGAGGGGAACCGGGTGTCGGTCGCCACGCTGCTGCGCGGCATCGTCGAGCGCGACCACCTGACGGTCCGCCACCTGACCGGGCTGATGGGCGAGCGCGCCACCGCCACCACGCTGTGGGACGGCGCGGCGCTCCCGGCCGGCCCGGTCACGTACATCGGCCTGGAGCGCCCGGAGGGCCTGCACCCGGACTCCGTCGTCATCACCCCGGAAAACCTGCGCGACCTGATCCCCGCCTGACTGCTACCGTTGGCCCCGGCGAGGCCATGAACGGGCTTCCTTCTCACTCCACCTGACATAGCCCGTTCGCTTTCCTCGCCCTCGACCACCCGCCGGGGTGCCACAAGGCACCCCGGCGTCGTCGTTTCCCGTGGTCCACCTCCTCGGCCGGCGCTGTGAAACCCCAGGCCGGGCAGGTCTGCGCCGCCCCGCCGGTCCGCGCGGTATGACCGTGATCACATCAATTCCGTTGTGCCGTGGTCCGACCCTCATCGCGTCTGAGTTCGGGGGTCTGTGCCCACGAGCGAATCGGAGACCGGACTGTGCGTGCTCACCAAGGTGGCGGGGCCGAGAAGGAGAAGCCCGGAGGGGAGAAGCCCGAAGGGCGGCGGTGGATCGACTACCCGCGCAGAGGGCGGCGCGGAGTCCGTCGCTGGCTCCCGTCCTGGCGGCAGCTGCTCCTGGTGGCCGGGTCCGGGTCGGCGGTGCTGACGGGTTGGCTGATCTGGTTCTACGTCACCACCCAGGTCCCGGAGGACCTGAACGCCTTCGCCACCCAGCAGAACAACGTGTACTTCTGGGCGGACGGCACCGAGATGGCGCGGATCGGTGAGACCAACCGGCAGGAGGTGCCGCTCGACCGGGTGCCGGAGTCGGTGCAGTGGGCCGTACTGGCCGCCGAGAACGAGACCTTCTACTCGGACCCGGGGATCTCCTTCACGGGCATCGGCCGCGCGGTCTACCAGATGGCCACGGGCGGTGAGACCCAGGGCGGCTCGACCATCACCCAGCAGTACGTCAAGAACAGCTACCTGAACCAGCGTCAGGACGTCTCGCGCAAGCTCAGCGAGATCGTCATCGCGATCAAACTGGACCGGCGGATGAGCAAACCGGACATCCTGGCCGGCTATCTGAACACCAGTTGGTTCGGGCGCGGCAGCTACGGCATCGAACGGGCCGCGGCGGCGTACTACGGCAAGGACGTCTCGCAGCTCAACCCGAGCGAAGGGGCCTTCCTCGCCGCCCTGTTGAAGGGGGCCGGACAGTTCGATCCGGGGATCAGCGCGAACAACCACCGGCGGGCCGAGGAACGGTGGTCCTGGATCCTGGACCGGATGGTGAAGGTCGGCAAGCTCTCCGCCGCCGAGCGCGCCAGGTACACGGTGTTCCCCGAACCCAGGACCCAGCCGAAGGCGGCGGGGCTGAGCGGCCAGGTCGGGTACCTGGTGGACATGGCCAGGACCTACGTGGAGGGCCACAGCGACATCACGCAGGCCCAGTTCGACCTCGGCGGCCACCAGATCTTCACCACCTTCGAGAAGCCGAAGGTCACCGCGCTGGCCACCGCGGTGCGGGACGCCACCAAGGGGATCGACCCCGACAGCCGCGAGGCCGACCGGTTACTGAAGGTCGGCGCCGCCTCGGTGGCCCCGGACGGGAGGATCGTCGCGCTCTACGGCGGAACCGACTACCTGAAACAGGGCTTCGACAACGCCAACACCTCCACGGTGCCGGTCGGTTCGGCCTTCACCCCGCTGGTCTACGCCTCGGGCCTGAGCGAGGGCGTCCAGCGCCAGCGGGGCGGCAGCCGCACCCCGGTGACGCCCACCACCACCTACGACGGCGACGACGGCGTGAACGTGATGACCCCGGAGGGGCCGTACTGGGGGCGCAACGGGCGGATAGCGAAGACCGCCAACGACGGCAAGCGGAGCTGGGGGACGGTCACCCTGAGGAGCGCGGTGGAGCAGTCCGTCAACGGGCCGATGATGCAGCTCGCCATGGACGTCGGCCTGGACCGGGTGCAGAAGACCGCCGCCGACCTGGGCCTGCTCCCGGGCAGCATGGGGGAGTTGGTGCCGGCCTTCGGTGTCGGGAACTCCACGCCGAGCGCGATCAGGACCGCCGACGCCTACGCCGCCTTCGCCGCGGGAGGCAGCCACACGGACCCGTACTCCGTCCTGAGGATCACCCGGAACGGCGAGCCGCTCGCGCTGCGCCTGCCGACCGCCGTACAGGCGCTGACCCCGCAGGTCGCGGGGGAGGTGGACGCGGCGCTGAAGAGCGCGGTCCGCACCGGGAGCGCCAAGGCGGCGGCGGAGGCCGGGCCCGACCTGGCGGGGAAGCCGGGGACGACCCCGGACCGTACGGCGGGGTGGTTCGTCGGCTACGACGCGCGGATGTCCACGGCCGTCACGGTCTTCCGGGCGGACCTGAAGGACATGAAGCTGCTCTCACTGGAGGGGCTGGGCGGCGCCGCCCCGGACACCCCGGACTCCGCGCTGCCCACCCGGATCTGGACCTCGTACATGAAGGCGGCGGGTGGCCCGGGAGGCCGGTAGGGCCGGGCGGCCGCGGGGCGCGGTGTCACGGCCCCGCGGCCGCCCGGGCCGGGTCACTTGACCAGACGGGACCAGTCGGCCGGCTGCCCGGGGTCCAGCGCGCGCAACTGGTCGAGGACCTTGGGGTCCTGGGCGTCAAGCCAGTCGGCGACCTGGCGGAAGGACACGCAGCGGACGCCCTCCCGGGTGCAGACGCTCTTCATCACGTCCTCGATGGCCTGCATGTAGATGCCGCCGTTCCAGCTCTCGAAGTGGTTCCCGATGAAGAGCGGCGCCCGGCTGCCGTTGTAGACCCGTTCGAAGCCGTTGAGGTAGCCGTTCCGGGTCTCCTTCTCCCACGCGTCGTACTTCTTCGGATCGCCCTTGGTGGTGTCCCCGGACTGGTTGGCGAGGAAGTTGTAGTCCATCGAGAGGACCTGGGTCGATTTGCCCGGGTAGGGCAGCAGTTGGAGCGGGAAGTTCCAGATGCCGTCCTTCTTGCCGGGCCAGACCTGGAACTCGCCCGGTGAGCTGGCGTCGTACCGGAAGCCGGCCGCCTTCTCGGCCGCGAGCAGGTTCTTCTGGCCCTGCAGGCAGGGGGCGCGGCCGCCGACCGCCTCCTTGGTGTAGTCGAAGGGCAGCGGCGGGAGGTTCTTGAAGCCGGTGTTGGTCTTCCAGTTGGTGACGAAGGAGATCGCCTGGTCGAGCTCGCTCTTCCACTCCTCGGTGCTCCAGTCGTCGCCGCCCTTGGAGTCGCAGAAGTGCCCGTTGAAGTGGGTGCCGATCTCGTTCCCGTCCTGCCAGGCCAGGCGCAGCTGTTCCAGGGTGTCCTTGATGTGGGCGTCGGTGGCGAAGTCGATGGCGGAGGCGCCGGCGTCGTGCTGCGGCGGGTGGTAGAGCGTGCGTTTGGACTTGGGCAGGGTGTAGATGCCGCTCAGGAAGAACGTCATCTGGGCGTTGTTCTCCGTGCCCAGCTTGCGGAAGCGCGAGAACTGTTCGTCGTCGCCCTCCAGCGCGCCGTCCCAGGAGAACACCACGAACTGCGGCGGTTTCTCGCCGGGCTTCAGCTTCTCGGGCCGGGGTTGTTTGGGCTGCGGCCCGGTGTCGGAGGTGGAGCCGTCGCCGAGCACCTTGACCTGGCCGTCCCAGCTCGGCGTGGCGCTGGGGGTCGGGGTGGCGGCGAGGCTGCTGGGGCCGTCGGAGGGTGTGCCGCTCGGGTCGGGTGTGCTCTCCGGGGCGGCGTCGGCGGTGGCCGGTCTGCCCTTCGAGTCGGGGCCTCCCGTGCCCAGGCCGAGGGCCACGACGACCCCCGTTGCCAGCAGGACAGCCACGCCACGAGCAGGACGCACCGTTCCTCCGCTTCTCCGACCTACCGTCAGGTATTGGTCGGATAGTCATACGTATGGTGCGAACATCAGAACACCTTGATCGACAATGTGTCGAGGCTTGCATGGAAGGGGAGTTGGGAGACATGTGTGCGACGGGAGGCCGGTCGCACCCCGGGCGGGTGCGGCCGGCCTCCCGGTCGGGCGGGCTCAGCGGCCCGCGTAGACGTCCTCGACGTAGCGGCGCTCGTCGATCAGGCCCTGGAGCCAGGCCTGGGCCTGGCCCTCGTCGGCGCCGGGGGTCCGGCTCAGGTACAGCTCGCGGAAGGCGGCGCGGACGCCCGGGGCCATCCGGGCGCCGTCGCCGCACACGTAGACCTCGGCGCCGGCGGTGAGCAGGCTCCAGACCTCCGCGCCCTCGGCGGCGATGCGGTCCTGGACGAAGCGCCGGCCGTCGACGGGCTGTTCGCTGAAGACCGGGCGCATCGAGACGGCGCCGGCCTGCTCGGCGGCGAGCAGTTCGTCGCGGTGCAGGTAGTCGGCGTCGGGCGCGTCGCAGCCGAAGTAGAGCAGGGCCGGGGCGAGTTCGGTGTCCCTGGCGGTGGCCTCGGCGGCGGCGGTGGCCTCGTCAGTGGCGGTGTCCTCGCCGGTGGCGGCGGCGAGCAGGGCGCGGCGGTCGGCGACCGCGCCGCGGAACGGCGCCAGGCCGGTGCCGGCCGCGATCATGATCACCGGGGCGCGGTGGCCGATCCGGAACGTCTCGCGGCACGGCTGGAGGCGCGCCAGCACGGTGTCCCCGACGGCCACCCGGTCGAGGTAGCCGGAGCCGACGCCCCGGAAGGAGCCCCGGCCGGAGCGGGCCGGGGCGTCGAGCACGGAGACCATCAGGTCCACGTGGCGCGGGGCGCTGGTCGGCGACGTGGAGATGGAGTACATCCGGGGCCGGATCGGCGGCAGCAGTTCCAGCAGCACCGGCCAGGTCAGGACCTCCCGCAGGGCCGGGTGGTCCTCGACCAGGTCCAGCAGCGTCCGGGGGTCGTCCTCGGGCAGCGCCCGCAGCGCGGCCCGCTCGGGCGGGCAGGGGTTGAGGTCGGCCAGCGTCGCGCGCTGGGCGGCGCTCGGTCGGTCCTGCAACTCGACGTGGTGGGTGAGCAGTTCGCGAACCGTCAGCGGCCGGTCCACGGCCAGGATGGTGCGCCGGTTCGCCACGATGGCGAGCAGGGTGTCCGGGTCGGCGCCGAACACCTTGGCGGCGCGCTCGACCAGGGCCGGGTCGTTGGCCGGCAGCACCGAGACGTGGTCCGCGGTGCGGTAGTCGACGCCCTCCGGCAGGGCCAGCCGGACCAGGCGCTTGACCCGGGGGTAGGCGGGGTCGGTGAGGCTGCCGACCGCCGTGACGGTCAGCCCGATCACGCGGCGCTTCGCGGCCAGGGCGTCCAGCGGACCGCCGGCCAGCTCCGTCACGGTGTACGTCTCCAGGGGGGCGGCCTCGGCGGAAACGGGAGCGGGCGCGGTGCCGGAGCCGGGGGCGACGACGGGTGCGGCGGCGTCGCCGTACCGTTCCAGCAGGGCCCGGCTCAGCGCCGTGGTGAACTCCGCCACCTTCCCGGCCAGATCGCCGGAGGCGTCGGCCGCACCCCGGGCGAGCAGCCGGGTGCCGCCCAGGGCGGCGAGGCCCTCGTCGATCAGCGTCGGCACGCGCTGGTACGTGGCGGCGTACGTCCGGTCGCCGATGCCGAGCACCGCGTACCGGACGTCCTTCGCGAACCCGGCGGCGCCCTCGGCGGCTTCGCCGCCCTCGGCCTGTTCGGCCTGTTCGGTCGCCACCCGGAGCCGGCGGACGAACTCCGCCGCGTCGTCCGTCGGCTGGCCGTTGTACGAGGCGGCGGTGATCACCACCGGCCGGTCGGTGGGCAGCCCGTCCGCGTAGGCGTCCAGCGGGGCGACGGCGGTGTCGCAGCCGAGTGCGGCCGCCACGTCGGCCAGCTGCCGGGTGAACTCGCGGCAGGCGCCGTAGTTGGAGCCGTGTAGGAGCAGCAGGCCGGTGCCCTGGCGGACCCGCCCGGGCAGGTCGGCGGCGCGGACCGGCGCGTCGACCACCGCCGGGGGCGTGGGCGTGCGCGGGGCGAGGGCGAGGGTGAAGTCGTCGGGCTTGATGGTGAGCGTCTGCTTGATGGTCAGCCGGTAGTCGGCGTGGTCGATCAGCCGGTAGCGGTGGACCAGCATGCCGAGCAGCATGGTCGCCTCGTGCAGCGCGAACTGCCGGCCGATGCAGGCGCGTTCGCCGGTGCCGAAGGGCTTGAAGGCGTGCGGTGAGCGGGCCGCCTCCGGCTCGGGGTCGAAGCGGGAGGGGTCGAACAGCTCGGGGTTGTCGCCCCAGACGGGGTCGCGGTGCAGCATCATCGTGGCCACCAGGACCGGTTCCCCGGCGCGGACCGGGATCCGGCCGCCGAGCAGGGTGTCCGCGCGGGGCTCCCGGCTGAACGCGGGGGCCGTCGGCCACAGCCGTAGCGCTTCGTTGAGCACCTGCCGGGTGTACCGGAGCCGGCCGATGTCCTCGTACGAGGGCTCCGGGTCGGCCTGGTCGCCCCAGAGCGCGTCCACCTCGCGCTGGACCTCGCGGAGCACGCCGGGGTGCTTGACGAGGTAGTACAGGGCGAAGGAGAGCGCGCCCGAGGTGGTCTCGTGGCCGGCGATCAGGAAGGTGATCACCTGGTTGCGGATGTTCTCGGCGTCCAGTCTGCCGCCGTCGGCGGGGTGCACGGCGTCGAGCATCAGGCCGAGCAGGTCCTCGGCCGGGCCCTGCTCGGGGCTGCCGGCGCGGGCGGCGATCACCTCGTCCACCACCGAGGCCAGGTACCGGGCGTCGCCCTGGGCGGCCTCGTCGCGCTCGCTGTGGTCGAGTTCCGGGTCGCGCAGGAGCTTGTTCATCGCCCAGTCCAGGGAGCGGACCATCGCCTCGACGAAGGGGTGCGGCTCCTCCCGGTCGAAGGAGCCGAAGTCGAAGCCGAAACCGGCCAGCCCGATGGTGTCCAGGGTCATCCGGGTCATGTCGCCGGGCACGTCCACGACCAGTCCGGCGGCCGACCGGCCGTCCCAGGACTCGATCAGGCGGCGGGCCACCCGCAGCATCACCGGGTGGTAGGTGCGCATCGAGCCGAGCGCGAAGGCGGGCATCAGGATGTCGTGCGCCCTGGCCCAGTTCGGCTCCGCGTTGTACGCCGTGAACAGGCCGTCCCCGGTGAACGCGCGGACGTTCTCCAGGGCCGGTCCGATCGACTTGGTGAACCGCTCCTCGTCGGCCAGCTCCTCGACCAGGTCCAGGCCGGTGACGATCAGGCTGTCCCGCCCGTGCAGTCGCTGGACGAAGGCCGGGGCGTGCCGCCGGGCCAGCTCCATGGTGCGCAGCACGGGGGCGGCGATCGGCGGCGCCGACGAGATGTCGACCAGCGGCACCCCGGCGGTGCTCTGCCGGGGCACCAGGGTCTCGGGCGGGAGCCCGGCCCCGGCCGGATTCGCAGCCTCGGCTGCCGCCGGGGTCATCGTCTCGGTCATGGGTTGTCGCCTTCCGTGGCAGGAGAAACCTCGTCGTCCTCCACTCTCGCCCGAGCGGGGCGGGAACCCGGGCCCGGGGACTACATGTTTGTGCAGTAGCGGCGGTCGCGGAAGACTTGTCAACGGACCGTCAGGTCTGCAGCACGCGGGAGCCGTACACGGGAGGGGCCGGGCATGAGACTGACCGACTGCGAGTCGACCGCGGAGAGCTGGCAGGACCTCGCCGTCATCTGGCGCAACCGGACGCTGCGCTTGCTCGACCACGTGCCGGTGGCGCTGGCGGTGTGCGAGTTCAGCGGCCGGATCATGATCGTCAACCGGGCGATGGCCGCCGAATTCGGCCTGCTGCCCGGGCAGTTGCGCAACCGGAAGATCCTGGAGTTCTTCACCCTCCGGGACAGTGCCACCATCCCGGCGCTCGCCGAGGCCGTCCGCCTGCACCGGCGCTCGCAGTACCCGGCGCCGGTCTCCTGGTCGGCCGCCGACGGCACCGAGCGGAGCGGCGAGATGACCGTCGCCCTGGTCGGCGACACCCCGGAGGAGGCCCCGAACCTGTTGCTCTCGCTGCCCGTCCGTACCGGGCCGGCCGCCCCGCCGGCCGCCCCCCGCCCCGAGGTGAGCCCGATCGAGGCCCGGATCCTCGCCGCCGCCGCCCGCGGCGCCACCACCGCCCAGATCGGCCGGGAGATCGGCCTCACCCCGGACGGCGTCAACTACCACCTCGCCCGGCTCACCCGCCGCTGGCAGCTGCCCAACCGCACCGCGCTGGTCGCCCGCGCGTACGCCACCGGCGTCCTGGCCGCCGGCGCCTGGCCGCCGGAGCCGGCCCCCCGCCCGTGACGGGGCGGGCGGGGGGCGGCTCGCGGGCTGGGCCGGGCTGCGCGGGGCCGGGGCTGCGCGGGCCGGGGCTGTTCGGGGCTGGGCTGTTCGGGGCTGGGCTGTTCGGCGATTTAGTTGTATGCTCACAATGATTTCAACAATACAAATACTTGTGGAGCTCCCACCATGCCGGACGCCGCCCTACGACGGCCCTGGCTCGTGCTCGCCATCTGCTGCATGAGCCTGCTGATCGTCAGCCTCGACAACACGATCCTGAACGTCGCCCTGCCCGCCATCCAGCGCGACCTGCACACCTCGGTGTCCGGGCTGCAATGGACGGTCGATGCCTACACGCTGGTGCTGGCCAGCCTGTTGATGCTCTCCGGCTCCACCGCCGACCGGGTGGGCCGCCGCCGGGTCTTCCAGATCGGGCTGGTGGTCTTCACCGGGGCCTCGCTGCTGTGCAGCCTGGCCCCCGGGCTCGGCTGGCTCGTCGTCGCACGGATGCTCCAGGCGGTCGGCGGATCGATGCTGAACCCCGTCGCCATGTCGATCATCAGCAACACCTTCACCGACTCCCGGCAGCGCGCCCGCGCCATCGGCGTGTGGAGCGGCGTCGTGGGCATCAGCATGGCCGCCGGGCCGATCGTCGGCGGCGCCCTGGTCGAGTCGGCCGGCTGGCGGGCCGTCTTCTGGATCAACGTGCCGATCGGCCTGGCCGCGCTGTTCCTGACCCGCAGGTACGTGCCGGAATCGCGGGCGCCGCGGCCCCGCCGGGTGGACCCGGTCGGCCAGGTGCTCGTCATCGTCCTGCTCACCACGCTCACGTACGCGATCATCGAGTCGCCGGAGCGCGGCTGGACCTCGCCGCTCGTCGTCGGCTGCGCGGCGGCGGCGCTGGGCGCGCTGCTGGGCCTGCTGTGGTACGAGCCCAGGCGCACCGACCCGCTCATCGAGCTGCGCTTCTTCCGCTCCGCGCCGTTCGCGGGCGCCACCGTGATCGCGGTCGCCGCCTTCGCCTCCCTGGGCGGGTTCCTGTTCGTCAGCTCCCTGTACCTGCAGAACGTGCGCGGGCTCACCCCGCTGCACGCCGGACTGTTCATGCTGCCGATGGCGGTGATGGCGCTGCTGACCGCACCGGTGTCCGGCCGCATGGTCGCCTCCCGGGGGCCGCGCGTCCCCCTGCTCCTCGCCGGGGCGGCCCTGTGCGCGAGCGCCGTGCTCCAGGCGCTCACCTACTCCGACCACCTTCCGACGGCCGTGCTGGTCGTCGCGTACCTGCTCTTCGGCACCGGCTTCGGTCTGGTCAACGCGCCCATCACCAACACCGCCGTTTCGGGCATGCCCCGTTCGCAGGCCGGCGTCGCGGCCGCGGTGGCCTCCACCAGCCGGCAGATCGGCCAGTCCCTCGGCGTGGCCGTCGTCGGCGCCCTGATGGCGGGCGGCGCGTACGCGCACACGGCGGCCTTCACCGACGCCGGGCGGACGGCGTGGTGGATCATCGCCGGCTGCGGCGCCGCCGTGCTGGTCACGGGTACGCTCACTTCCGGCCGCTGGGCCCGGGAGACGGCCCTGCGCACGGCGGAGCGGCTCGCCGCCGAGGAGACGCCGGAGACGCCGGAGACGCCGGAGGCGCCGGGGACGAGGGAGACGAAGGAGACGGTGAACACCTGATGGACCGCCCGCACACCGGTGAGCACCACGAGGGGGACGAGGCCGCCACCAGGACGGCGACCAGGGTCTGGCAGGGGCTGAACGCGCTCGTCCTGGAGCGCTACGACCGCCGCAAGACCGTCGCCGAAGCCCTCGGCATGAGCTTCAGCCGGGTCAGGGCGCTGCGCCGCCTCGGCGCCGACCCGATCACCCTGCGGGACCTGGCCGAGCGGCTGGGCAGCGACCCGCCCTACACCACCGTCATCGTCGACGACCTGGTGCGGCGCGGCCTCGCCGAACGCGTCACCAATCCCGCCGATCGCCGGTCCAAGCTGGTCCATCTGACCGAGGAGGGCCAGGCGAAGGCCGCCCTCGCCGTCAGGATCCTCACCACCCCGCCCGACGACCTGCTCGCCCTGCCCCCGGAGGACATCCAGGCGCTCGACCGCGTCCTGGCGAAGCTCCTGGACTGAACCTCCCGGGGCGGGGCGCCGCCGCGGCGGCCTCGGGCGGGTGGCGGCTACGGCCGCTGGTCGACCGTGTGCTGGTAGGCCGAGTAGGTCAGGTAGCCCCGGTCCCCGCCCTGGTAGTAGGTGGCTTCGTCGGCCGGGGCGATCGGGGCGCCGGTGCGCAGCCGTTCGACGAGGTCGGGATTGGCGAGGTAGGCGCGGCCGAAGCTGATCAGTTCGGCGCCGAGGCCGAGCCAGTGGTCCGCCGCCTCGCGGTCGACCTGCTTCGGGCCCAGCGGAAGCACCGGATTCATGATGAGCGTGCCCGGCCAGGCGCGGCGCAGGGCGAGCAGGGACGGCTCGTCCGTCGTCGCCTCCAGGTGGACGTAGGCGAGTCCGAGGCCGGCGAGTTCGCCGAGCAGGGCGGTGTAGAGCTCCAGGACGTCCTCCTCCGCCACGCCCCAGAAGGTGCCGCCGGGGGAGAGGCGGATCCCGGTCCTGGCGGCGCCGACGGCCTCGACGGTGGCGGTGGCGGCTTCGACGGCGAAACGGATCCGGTTGCGCACCGGGCCGCCGTAGCGGTCGGTGCGCCGGTTGGCGTTGGAGGAGAGGAACTGCGAGATCAGGTAGCCGTTCGCGCCGTGCAGTTCCACCCCGTCGAAGCCCGCGTCGACGGCGCGGCGGGCGGCCTCGGCGTAGGAGCGGGCGTGTTCGGGGACCTCGTCGGTCTCCAGGGCCCGGGGGACCGGAGCGGGCTGCGGACCGGTCGGGGTGAACACGTCGCCGGTGGCGGGGACGGCCGAGGGGCCGACCGGTCGCAGCCCCGTGGTGTCCGGGTGCGAGACCCGGCCGCCGTGCATCAGTTGGGCGAAGATCCGGCCGCCGTTGGCGTGCACGGCAGCGGTCACCTGGCGCCACGAGGCCGTCTGCTCGTCGGTGTACAGGCCGGGCGTGCCCGGGTTCGACTGGCCGATCAGGCTCGGCTGGACGCCTCCGGTCACGATCAGCCCGGCGGTGGCCCGCTGGGCGTAGTAGGTGGCCATCGAAGCGGTGGCCAGGCCGTCGGCGGTGGCGCGCCCCCGGGTCATCGGTGCCATCACCACCCGGTTGGGCAGCGCGAGTTCGCCGAGCCGGTAGCCGGTGAGCAGGGCGCTCGACGTGGCGGACGTGGCGGACGTCGTCATGCGGAAGTCCTTCGTTCGAAGTCACGGACCCGGTGCCCGGGCCCGTCCTCCGTTACGCTAAAACCTGACATTGACGTCAGAGGCAAGCCCTGTGACGGGGATCACGACCCGGAGGTGCCCGTGCGGATCGGAGAACTCGCCGAACGCGCCGGAGTGAGCGTCAGATCCCTGCGCTACTACGAGGGGCAGGGCCTGCTGGCCAGCACCCGCAGCGCCAGCGGGCAGCGCCACTACACCGACGGCGCGGTGGCGCGGGTGCTGTTCATCCAGCGCCTCTACGCGGCGGGGCTGTCCAGCCGCGCCATCGCCGAACTGCTGCCGTGCGTGGACGCGCCCAGCGAGGAGCACTCGGTGGCCGCGCTGGAGCGGATGGGGCAGGAGCGGGCGAAGCTCGACGCGCACATCGCGGACATGGCCAGGACCCGTGACGCGCTCGACGAACTGATGGACACAGCCCGCGCCGCACTAGAGGAGCAGTCCGCCGACGGGCTGTGAGGCCCGCGTGAAGGTCGTGGGTGGGGCCGGTGATCGGCCGTTGATCGGGCGTAGACGGCGAGCCTGGAGCATCTGGAACCGGAGGGGACCGGTTCGGAGGCCACAGCCTGACCACCGGGTCCCACGCGGTCGGACCACGGACCGCGCGGGTGCCCAGCGCTGATGCCGCCACTGGTCCCGACCCCCATCAGGAGTCCGGACCACGAAGGGCAGACGAGGCATGGACGGCGGGCAGTGGGTGCAAGCGGTGAGGACGGCGGCGGGCTTCGGAGAGCAGTTGAGGGTGCGGCGCGAGCGGATCGGCCTGACCCAGCAGTGTCTGGCCGATCACGCCACCCTGAGCGTGCGGGCCATCCGGGACATGGAGAGCGGCCGAGTGAGACGGCCGCGGAACGAGACCGTCCGGCTGCTGGCGGACGCGCTGCGGTTGGAGGGCCGCAGCCGGGCGGACTTCGAGGAGGCCGCCCGGCGGCACCCGCTCGCCGATGAGCCGGCGGCCGCGGCGCCGGTCGCCCCGCCGGTGGCGCGCGGGGCCATCGTCGGGCGGGAGATGGAGGCCGAGGTGCTGTCCGACGCCTTCGCCGTGCACGGGGACCGGCTGGTCTCGCTGGTGGGGCTCGGCGGGGTCGGCAAGACCCGGCTCGCCCTGGAGGTGGCCCGCCGCCTGCACCTGGCCGCCTGCTGGTCGGTGCGCTGGGTGGACTGCGCCGGCGACTCGGCCCCCTGGCACGGACGGGTGGACGACATCGTCCGGGACATCGGCGACCGGCCCGCCCTGCTGGTGCTGGACGGCGCCGACGGCGGGGTGGACGCCGACCGGCTGGACGGGCTGTTCCACCACTGCCCCGGGCTGCGGGTGCTGATCACCGCCCGGGAGGCCTGGCCGCTGCCCGGCGGGCAGGTCGTCCCGCTCGCCCCGCTGCCCGTACCGGCCCCCGAACTCGACGCCGAGCCGGAGGCGTTGGCGCAGATCGGCGCCGTCCGGCTGCTGCTCTCGCACCTGCGCCGGCTGCGCCCCGGCTACACCCTGGAGCGCTCCGAGGCCCCCGCCGTGGCCGCGCTCTGCCGCCACCTGGACGGCCTGCCGGGAGCGTTGGAGCGCGCGGCGGGGTGGACGCTGGTGCAGTCCACCGCCCAGCTGCTGGCCCGGCTGTCGGCCGGCCCGTTCACGCTGGCGGCACCGCCGGTGGTGTACGGCACGCGCGGTGACGTCCGGGACGAGGTGGAGCCGGCGATCCAGCGGTTGACGGAACGCCAGCGGGCCCTGCTGGACGTGCTCGTGGACGAGCCCGGCGACTGGTCGGGGGAGGACGCGGTGGTCCGCAGCGGCTGGGCGCCGCAGACCTGCCTGGCGACGGTGCACGAACTGCTGTCGCGCGGACTGATCCGCAGCGTGCCCGCCCGCGACGGGGTGCGCTTCACGGTGCTCAACGTGTGCCGCCGCCTCCTCCGGGAGGAGCCCGGGCACCGGTTCGCGCCGGCCGCGGACGTCCAACTGCTCGCCGTCGCGGGCTGACCGCACGGCGGCAGGCCGGCCGGGTGTCGATACTGCCGCTTCTTGCCCGCATCTTGCCGCACGAGCTGCCGGTCGCCGGGCCCGATCGTTCCTAGCGTTCTCCGTGGGGCTGGACCGCCGCGGAATACGCGCCGGAATTCCCGGGCCGCCGGCTGGGGCGTCGGCGGAATTCCATCGACGATCGCTACCGACGAGGGCTGGGCTGTGGAGCACGGAAATACCGGAGAGAGAAGACTGGACGTCGTCGTGACGACGACGGCCTCGGATTCGCACACCTGGAACCTGGTGTTCCTGCAACTGCTGCTGGAGGAAATGGGCCACCGGGTGACGAACCTGGGCGCGTGCGTCCCCGACGCCTTGCTGCTCGCCGAATGCCGCCGGATCGAACCGGACCTGATCGTAATCAGCAGCGTCAACGGGCACGGTCACCAGGAAGGGCTGCGGGTGATCCCGGCCCTGCGCGCCTGCCCGGAACTGCGGCGCACCCCGACGGTCATCGGCGGCAAGCTCGGCATCGCCGGAACCGACGACCCCGACCGCGAGCGCACACTGCTCGCGGCCGGCTTCGACCGGGTCTTCGAGGAGGGCTCCGCGGTGGCCGGGTTCCGCGAGTTCGTCGACGGGCTGCGCTCCCGGGTCCTGCTGTGACGAGCTTCGGCGCGTTCGTGGCGCAGGCCGCGGAGGCCGGCGCACTGGTGGTCCAGCCCCGGATGGGGATGGCGCGGGCGGCCCGGATGCGGGAGGGCCTGCTCGCCACCCGGGCGGCGACCGCCGTCACCGTCGGCACCATCACCCTGGACAGCTACACCCGCACCGGCGACCTCGACGCCGCGCGGCGGGCACTGGCCGCCGGGGCCGGCCTCAACGGCTATCCGATCGCCACCCACCCGGTCGAGGTCACCCGGGCGGTCCTGGCCGGGGTGGCGGACGCGGGCTTCCCGGTACAGGTCCGGCACGGCTCGGCCGCGCCGGAGCACATCATCGGGGCGCTGCTGGCGGCCGGCCTGGACGCCACCGAGGGCGGACCGGTCTCCTACTGCCTGCCGTACGGCCGCACCCCGCTGCACGAGGCGGTGGCCCGCTGGCAGCGCAGCTGCGAACTGCTGTCGTCCATACGGGAGTTCGGTGCGGATCCGCACCTGGAGACGTTCGGCGGCTGCATGATGGGCCAGCTCTGCCCGCCCTCGCTGCTGATCGCCATCAGCGTCCTGGAGGCGCTGTTCTTCCGCCAGCACGGGCTGCGCAGCATCTCGCTCAGCTACGCCCAGCAGGCCAACGCCGGCCAGGACGAGGAGGCGCTGGCCGCGCTCGGCCGGATCGCGGGCGAACTGCTCGCGGACGTCGACCGGCACCTCGTGGTGTACGCGTACATGGGCGTGTACCCGCGCTCGCCCGGCGGCGCCCGGCTGCTGCTGGAGGACGCCGCGCGGCTCGCGGTGCGCGGCGGCGCCGCCCGGCTGATCGTCAAGACCACGGCCGAGGCGCACCGCATCCCGACCGTCGCCGAGAACGTCCGGGCGCTGGAGACCGCCGCCGAGGCCGCCACGGCGGAACGCTCCCGCCCCCGGCCCGCCGCCCCGCCGGACACCGGGATCGAGGCCGAGGCCAGGGCGCTGATCGGAGCGGTGCTCGACCTGGACGCCGACGTCGGGCGGGCCCTGGTGCGGGCGTTCGCGGCCGGCTACCTGGACGTGCCGTACTGCCTGCACCCCGACAACGCCGGGCGGACGCGCAGCTCGCTCGGCCCGGACGGACGGCTGCTGTGGTCCGCCGTCGGCTCGATGCCGATCGCCGGGCTCGCCGAGGGCGGCCGCGCGCCGATCCTCGGCTCGGCCGGGCTGCTGGCCGCGCTCTCCCAGGTCCAGCAGCGCTACGACGAGCGGGCCGAACGCTCGCCCGCACCCGCACTCCGGGGCCTGCCCGCCGCCCGGTGAGACGCCCGGTGAGAAGCCGGGTGAGAAGCCGGGTGAGACACCGGGTGAGAAACCACGCTCCACGCTCCACGAGAGAACGAGAGAAGAGGACCCGACCATGCCCGACCCCACGCTCCTGCCGCCGACCGACCCGGGCCGGCACCTGACCGCGCCGGCCACCCGCAGCGCGCTCCGGATCCAGCAGCACCTGCTCACCGCGGCCCGCGAGTTCCTGCGCGGCCGGGGCTTCACCGAACTGCTGCCGCCGATCATCGGCCCGGTCACCGATCCCGGTGCGCGCGGCTCCAAGCAGGTGGACATCGACTTCTACGGCCACCGCTACAAGCTGATGACCAGCGCGATCCTGTACAAGCAGGCCTCGCTGCTCGCCTTCGACAAGATCTTCTGCATCGCCCCGAACGTCCGCCTGGAACCGCTGGAGACCGCCGGGACGAGCCGCCACCTCGCCGAGTTCCACCAGTTGGACGTGGAGGTCGCCGGCGCGAGCCGGGACGACGTCGTCCAGCTGGCCGAGGACCTGGTGGTGCACATGGTCGACAGCACCGTCCGCGCGCTGCCCAAGGAGTTCGCCGAACTCGGCCGGGACCCGCAGGCCTTCGCCGAACTGCTGCAGGGCTCCTTCGGCCGCATCCGGCACGCCGAGGCGGTCGCCGAACTCCAGGGCATCGGGCACCCGCAGAGCCCCGAGGCCGAACTCGACTGGGAGGGCGAGGCGTTGCTGTCGGCCCGCCGGGACCGGCCGTTCTTCGTCACCGACTACCCGAAGGGCTCGCGCGGCTTCTACGACCGCGAGCACCCCGACGACCCGGGCCTGCTGCGCAACTTCGACCTGCTGGCGCCCGAGGGCTACGGCGAGTTGTGCAGCGGCAGCCAGCGCACCAACGACTACGCGGAGATCGTCACCCGGATGCGGGAGACCGGCGAGAACCCGCAGAAGTACCGCTGGTACCTGGACCTGGTGCGCGAGGGCGTGCCGGCCAGCGCGGGCTTCGGCATCGGGGTCGAGCGGCTCACCCGGTACGTCGCCGGGCTGGACGCCGTCTGGCAGGCCAGCGCCTTCCCGAAGATCGCCGGGGTGGTGTCCCCGTGAGTGACCTCAGCGCGCCGGGATTCCCGGAGGAGGAGGTCCGGAACCGGGCCCGCGCCGGAGCGGCCGCCGCCTTCCCGCCCGCCGAGGAGTACGGACACGTGCTGTTCGGCGCCGGCCGGCCGGGCGAGGCGGACCGGGCGGCGCCGCCGGACGCCCTGGACGCGCTGCGGATCGTCCCGCCGCTGTTCCTGCCGCAGCGGCTGGCCAAGCTGATCGACCTCGGCCGCGAGCCCGACTACCGGGACGTCGAACTGGCCACCGCCATCGGAGGGTTCGCCTCCGCGCTGCCGGTGTACGTCTCCGCGACCGGCTCCACCCGGGCCGCCGGTGGTGACCTCGGGCTGGCGCTGAGCCGGCAGGCCGGGGCACTCGGCATCCCGATGGTGATCGGCGAGAACGTGGTGCCGGTGAACGGCTACGGCCGGCTCGGCGAGGCGGCCGACCGCACGCTGCTCGGCCGGCTGCGCGCCTACACCGAGGAACTCCCGGACGGCCTCGGCGGCGTGGCCGTCCAGCAGAGCACCGAGGACGCCGACGCCGAGGTGTGGAACCTCGTCCACAGCGACCCGGCCGCCCTGCCCCTGCTGGAATCCGGACGGCTGGCCTTCGAGTTGAAGGTCGGCCAGGGCGCCAAACCGGGCCTGGGCGGCATGACCGTGCTGGAGGCCGAGGCCGCCGCCGCGCTGGGCGACCGCTTCGGGCTGGACCCGTTGTTCGGCGACGGGCGGGTGCTGCGCGCCGCCACCCCGGGCACCTTCACCGCGGAGATCCTGCGCCAGCAGATCCGGCTGATGCGCAACAACTACCCCCGGGTGCGGATCTGGGTGAAGCTCTACCCCGGCCGGGACGTGGCCGAGGCCGCCCGGGTGGCGCACGAGGCCGGGGCGGACGCCGTCGTGGTGGACGGCGCCGAAGGCGGAACCGGCTGGGCGCCCGGGGTGTTCCTGCCGCACGTCGGACTGCCGCTCGCGGAGTGCCTGCGCCGGCTGGCGGTCGCGCCGCCGCCCTCGCTGCTGGTCTCCGGGCGGATCTGGGAAGGCGCCAGAGCGGTCAAGAGCCTGGCCCTGGGGGCCCGCGCGGTGGGCCTCGGGCGGGCGGCGCTGCTCGCCGTGGCGGAGGACCGGGAATCCGGGCTCCGCCGTTTCGTGGACTGTCTGGCGCTGGAACTCCGACTGCTGATCAGTGCGCTCGGAAAGTACGCGCCACAGGCCCTGGACCGGGAGGACGTCTGGTCCCCCGAGGAATACGGAATCACCGCCGGCCGGTAGCCCCGGCCTGCCCGGGTCGATTCCTGCGGCAGGTCCGGAAAGCGGCACCGGAAACTGCCGATTTCCTTCCTCATTTCCTGCCGATAGGGCCGTCGAATTCCCCCTATCGTCGAACTCGTCGCCGATTCATCTCACTTCTGGGGCTGGATGATGTCCTCTCGCGGTTTCCCTACTGAGAATGCTGCGCCCGAAATCACGGCGCCTGAAATCACGGTTTCCGCTTTCGAGCCGCCCGCTTTCGAGCCGTTCGCCTCCGCCGTCCGCCGCTTTCCGGAGCGGCCGGCCGTCCGCACCGGCGGCCGGACCGTCAGCTACCGGGAGCTGGACGGCCTGACCGCCGCGCTCGCCGCCCGGCTCGCCCCCGGGGGGACGGTCGCCGTCACCGGCCGCGACCGGCTGGACCACGTGGTCGCGCTGCTGGCGGTCCTGCGGGCCGGTGCCACCTACCTGCCGCTGGACCGGGAGGCCCCGGAGGAGCGCAACCGCTGGATCACCGAGAACGCCGGGGCCTCCCTGGCCCTCGGCGGCGAGGAGCTCACCGAGCTCAGCGGGCCCAGCGACGGCGCGGGTGCCGTTGCCGGTGCCGGCTACGTCATCTACACCTCCGGCACCACCGGTCGTCCGAAGGGCGTGCACGTCCCGCTCGACGCGCTGACCGGCCACCTGGCCGCTGCCGTCCGGACCTTCGGCCTGACCGAACAGGACGTGGTGCTGCAGTTCGCCCGTCCGACGGTGGACGTGGCCGTGGAGCAGGTCCTCGGCGCGCTGTCCGCCGGGGCCTGCCTGGTCCTCCCGGAGCACCGACTCCTCTCCCCGGCCGAACTGCTGGACCTGCTGGACGCCGAGGGCGTCACCGTCGCCAACCTGGCCGCCGGCTACTTCCAGGACGTGGTGGCGGCCCTGGGCGGCCGGGTGCCGCGCACCCTTCGGCTGATGATCTCGGGCAGCGACAAGCTGGAGCCCGCCACCGCCGCCGCCTGGTGGGCCGCGACCGGGGTGCCGCTGCTGAACGCGTACGGACCGACCGAGACGGTGGTCACCGCCACCACCCACCGGCTCGCGGGCGAGCAGCCCGAGGCGGGCGTGCCGATCGGGACCGCGCTCGGCGGGCGGCGGCTCTACGTGCTCGACGAGCGGCTGCGTCCGGTGCCGCCCGGCACGGCCGGCGAACTGTACGTCGGCGGGCCGCTGCTGGCCTCCGGCTACCTCGGCCGCCCGGGCCTGACCGCAGACCGCTTCGTCGCGGACCCGTTCGTGGCCCCGCCCGCGGCCCCGCCCGCGGAGCCGCTCGCAGACCCCGCCGCAGCGCCGAGCGGCGCTCCCGGCGCGCGGATGTACCGCACCGGCGACGTGGTGCGCCGCACGACCGAGGACGGCCCGCTGGAGTTCGTCGGCCGCAGCGACCACCAGGTGAAGGTCCGCGGCTTCCGGGTCGAGCCGGGCGAGATCGAGCAGGTGCTGGCCGGGTACCCGGGCGTCACCGGCTGCGTGGTGGTGGCGCGCGAGGGCCGGCTGGCCGGGTACCTGACCGGCGCCGCGCCGCGGTACGCCGAGGCGCGGGACTGGCTGGCCGAGCGGCTGCCCGAGCACATGATCCCGGCGACGC
Source organism: Kitasatospora sp. NPDC091276 (assembly GCF_040684355.1). Classification (NCBI taxonomy): domain Bacteria; kingdom Bacillati; phylum Actinomycetota; class Actinomycetes; order Kitasatosporales; family Streptomycetaceae; genus Kitasatospora; species Kitasatospora sp. NPDC091276. The sequence goes on from NZ_JBFBFU010000014.1 coordinate 183,741, forward strand.
TCACGGCGCTGGACGCCTTCCCGCTGACCGGCGGCGGAAAGGTGGACCGCCAGGCCCTGCCCGAGCCGCAGGCCGCGCCCGAGGGCCAGCCCGCCGGCCGCCCGCCGCGCACGCCCGCCGAGCAGCTGATCGCGGCGGTCTGGGCGGACGTGCTCGGGGTGCCCGAGGTCGGGGCGGACGACAACTTCTTCCACCTGGGCGGCGATTCGCTGACGGCCGTGCGGGTGGTGGGCCGGGTCTTCGACGTCTTCGGCATGGTGTCCCCGTACACCATCTTCGACGCGCCGACGCTGGCGGAGTTCGCCGCCGCGGTGACCGCCGCCTCCGGCGGTGAGCGCCCGGCGCTGGTCCGCTCGGGCGCCGCCGGGGCCCCGCTGTCCAAGTTCCAGCGCGGCCTCTGGTTCCTCGACCAGTGGAACCCGGACGCGCCGACCTACGTGGTGCCCTGGGTGTTCCGGTTCGCCGGGCCGGTCGACCCCGAGCTGCTGCGGCAGGCGCTGGCCGGGGTGGTGGCGCGGCACGAGAGCCTGCGGACGACCTTCGAGCTCGCCGAGGACGGTCCGCGCCAGGTCGTCCACCCGGCCGTGGAGCTGCCGTTCACGCTCACCGAGACCACCGCCGACCGGGTGGACGACCTGGTGGCCGAGGCCGCGCTGGAGCCCTTCGACCTGGCGGTCGGGCCGCTGGTGCGGGCGCGGGTCTTCCGGGCCGCCGGGGCGACCACGCTGTTGCTGCTCCTCCACCACATCGTCTGGGACGAGGGCTCGCTGCCGGTGCTGGAGGCCGAGCTCCAGGAGCTGTACGCCGCGGCGGCCGAGGGTCGCCCGGCCGAGCTGCCGGAACTCGCCGTCCAGTACGGCGACTACGCGGCCTGGCAGTACCAGGACGACACCGCCGAGCGGCAACTCGATTACTGGCGCGAGCAGTTGGCCGACGTTCCGGACGTCGACGCGCTGGCGCCGGACCACCCCCGCCCCGAGGAACAGGCCTTCCGCGGCGCGTTCCACCGCTTCGCGATGCCGGATCCGGTGGCCGGGGCCGTGCGGGCGCTCGCCCGCAGCGAGGACGCCACCCCGTTCATGGTGCTGCTCGCCGGGCTGGCGCTCACCCTGCACCGCCGCTCCGGGCAGCGCGACCTGGTGCTCGGCTCGCCGGTGAACGTCCGTGGCCGGGCCGAACTCGACGGCCTGATCGGCTACTTCGTCAACCTGCTGCCGCTGCGTCTGAAGGTCGAGGAGGGCGTCTCCTTCCGCGAGCTGGTCCGGCACGTGCGCGAGGTGTCGATCGGTGGCTACCGGCACCAGGAGGTGCCCTTCGACGACATCGCGAACGCGGTGCTGGAGGAACGCCCCGAGGACCGCAACCCGCTGTGCCAGGTGCTGCTGGAGCTGCACCCGCTGGACACCCGCCCGCTGACCGTCGGCGGGTGCGAGGTCACCCGCGAACTGCACTCCAACCCCGTCTCCCGCTTCGACCTGTCCGTCTCGGTGGACGACCGCGGCACCGGCTTCACCGGCCGCTTCGAGTACGACAGCGACCTCTTCGAGGCCTCCACCATGGCCGGCCTGTGCGAGCAGTGGCTGGGCACCCTGGCCGCCGCCCTGGAGGTGCCGGGGCACGCCCTGTTCGAGGCGCAGGCCGCCCGGGCCCCGCAGGCCACCGCCCTGATCTCCGGTGAACGGATCGTCCCGTACGGCGAGTTGAACGCCGCCGCGAACCGGCTGGCCCGCCACCTGGTGGGCCTCGGCATCGGCCGCGGCGACACCGTCGCCGTACTCGCCGAGCGCGGGCCGGAGATGGTCACCGCGCTGCTGGCCGCACTCAAGACCGGCGCCGCCTACACCCTGCTCGACCCGGACTTCCCGGCCGAGCGGCTGGCCGGCGCGGTCGCCGACACCGGCGCCGCCACGGTGATCACCCACCGCCACGCCACCGTGCCGTTCGCCGTCCGGCGCCAGGTGGACCTGGACGCCGCGGCCGCCGAGCTGGCCCGGTACGCGGCGCACGACCTCGGCGTGCCGGTCGACGGCGCCGATCTCGCCTGCGTGATGTTCACCTCCGGCTCCACCGGCCGCCCCAAGGGCGCGGCCGTCCCGCACCGCGCGCTCACCACCACCTACCTCGGCCAGGACTACGCCCGCTTCGGCCCGGACGAGGTCTGGCTGCAGTGCTCGCCGGTCTCCTGGGACGCCTTCGCACTGGAGCTCTACGGCGCGCTCTGCTTCGGCGGCGCCTGCGTCCTGCAGCCCGGCCAGCGCCCGGACCCGCAGACCATCGCCGAGCTGACCCGCCGCCACGGCGTCACCGAACTCCAGCTCTCCGCCAGCCTGTTCAACTTCCTGCTGGAGGAGCTCCCGGAGACCTACGACGGCCTCAAACTGGCCATCACGGCCGGCGAGCGGGCCTCCGTCACCCACGTGGCCAAGGCCCTGGAGAACCACCCGGGCCTGGTGGTCGCCAACGGCTACGGCCCGGTCGAGAGCCTCGGCCTGACCACCTGCCACCAGGTCGGCCCGGAGGACGTCACCGGCAGCTCCGTCCCGATCGGCGTCGCGCTGAACGGCAAGGGCGTCCTCGTCCTGGACGAGCAGCTGCGCCCCGTCGAGCCCGGCGTGATCGGCGAGTTGTACGCCTCCGGCGGCGGTCTCGCCTACGGCTACCTCGGTCGGCCCGGCCTCACCGCCGAACGCTTCGTCGCCTCCCCGTTCGGTGCCCCCGGCGAGCGCCTCTACCGCACCGGAGACCTCGGCTACGTCAACGCCGGGGGCCTGCTGGAGGTCACCGGCCGGATCGACGACCAGGTCAAGATCCGCGGCTTCCGGGTCGAGCCCGGCGAGATCGAGGACGCGCTCACCCGGCACCCCGCCGTCCAGGAGGCCGCCGTCACCGTCCACGAGCCCGCCCCGGGCGACCACCGCCTGGCCGCCTACGTCACCGTCGGGGCCGACGCACCGGACCCGGAGGTGCTCCTCGACCACCTGGCCGGCCTGCTGCCCGAGCACATGGTGCCCGCCACCCTGGACGTCCTGGACGCCCTGCCGCTCAACCACAACGGCAAGGTCGACCGGAAGGCACTGCCCGCCCCCGCCGGGCGCCGGGCCGCCGCCTGCGACCCGCTGACCGAAGCCGAACGGCTGGTCGCCGAGGCCATGTGCGAGGTCCTCGACCTCACCGAGGTCGGCCGGGAGGACAACTTCTTCCGGATCGGCGGCAACTCGCTGGCCGCCGTCCGGGTCGCGATGCGGCTGTCTCGGGAGACCGGCACCCGCGTCCCCCCGCAACTGGTGTTCCGGGCCAGGACCGTGAGCGCCATCGCCGAACGGCTGGCCGCCCGATGACGGGCCGCACCGCACACGAAGGGAACGAGGCCGTGAGCCCGTCCGACCACCCGGCGCGCACCGCGCCCGCCTCGGGGCTGCAACGCGGCCTCTGGTTCCTCGACCGCCTCGATCCGCGGCAGGTCACCTACTGCACGCCCTGGACGGTCGACGTCACCGGCCCGCTCGACCTCCCGCTGCTCCAGCGCGCGCTGGACGCCCTGGTGGCCCGGCACGAGGTGCTGCGCACCACCTTCGCGCTGCACCCCGACGGCCCGCGCCAGCAGGTCCACCACACCCTCGCCGTGCCGCTCGCGGTGACCGACCTGCGCCCGCAGGGCGGCCCCGAGCAGGCCGGACGCCTGGAGGAACTGCTCACCGCCCGCTGCGCCGAACCCTTCGACCTGGCCGCCGGACCGCTGCTGCGCGCCGAGGCCTTCCACCTGGCGGACGAGCGCACCACGCTGCTGTTCACCGTCCACCACATCGTCTGGGACGGCTGGTCCGCCGAGGTCTTCGAGCGCGAACTCGCCGACCTGTACGGCGCCGCGGTGCAGGGCCGGGCCGCCGACCTGCCGGAACTGACCGTGCAGTACGCCGACTACGCGGTGGAGGAGCTCGACACCTCCTTCGAGGAGCACCTGACCTACTGGAAGGAGCAACTGCACGGCGCCCCCGCCCTGCTGGAGCTGCCCACCGACCGGCCCCGTCCCGCCGAGCGGGGCGCGGCGGGACGGACCGAGGAGTTCGGGCTGGCCCCCGGCACGGCGGCGAAGGTGCGCGCCCTGGCCGAGGCGGAGGGCGTCACCCCCTTCACCGTCCAACTGGCCGCCTTCGCCCTGCTGCTGAACCGCTGGACCGGCGCCGACGACCTGGTGATCGGCACCCCCGTCACCACCCGCAACCGGCCCGAACTGGAGCACCTGCTCGGCTACTTCGTCAACCTGCTGCCGCTGCGCCTGCGGCTCGCGCCCGGGCTGAGCTTCCGCGCCCTGCTGGAGCACGTCCAGGACGTCGCCTTCGAGGCCTACGGCTACCTCGACGTGCCCTTCGACCAGCTGGTCGACCAGCTCGGCACCGCCCGCACCGCGCAGCACCCGCCGCTGGTCCAGGTGGTGTTCGGCGCCCACGGCGAGGACCGCACCCCGCTCGTGCTCGGCCGGGCCACCGCCGAGAGCCGGGTGCGCTCCAACGGCACCAGCAAGTTCGACCTCACCTGGTCCGTCTTCGACAGCAGCGGGACCGGCAGCAGGACGGGCGGCGACCCCGGCGACCCCGGCGGCGAACTGCGTGGCGAGGCCGAGTACCGCAGCGAGCTGTTCGACGCCGGGACGGTGCGCCGGCTGGCCGCCGACTTCGGCGCCCTGCTCACCGCGGCCCTGGACGACCCCGACGCCACCGTGCTGCGGCTGACCGGCCGCACCGCCGGGGCGGAGGCCGTCCGGGCCACCGACACCCCCGGCCACTGCCTGCACCGGCTGTTCGAGCAGGCCGCCGACGCCCACCCCGACCGGCCTGCCGTCAGCGACTCCGGCCACACCCTGAGCTACGCCGAACTCGACCGCCGGGCCAACCGCCTGGCCCACGCCCTGCGAGCCCGCGGCGCCGGCCCCGGCGACCGCGTCGGCATGCTGCTGGACCGCACGGCCGACGTCCTGGTCACCGTCCTCGGCGTGCTCAAGACCGGCGCCGCGTACGTGCCCGTCGACCTCGCCGCCCCCGCCGACCGCGCCGCGCTCGTCTTCGCCGACGCCGACGTCACCCTCGTCGTCACCGACCGCCCGGACCGGGCCCCCGAAGGCCCCTGGCAGGCCTACGACCTGACCGCCGAGGCGGCCGACCTGGCCGCCCGGCCGGACCACCGCCCGCCGGCCGCCGGGCGCCCCGGCGACGTCGCCTACATCATCTTCACCTCCGGCTCCACCGGCCGCCCCAAGGGCGTCGCCGTCGCCCACGAGCACGTCAGCCGGCTCATGGCGGACGGCGCGGAGCACTTCGGCTTCGGCCCGGAGGAGACCTGGACGCTCTTCCACAGCTACGCCTTCGACTGGACGGTCTGGGAGATGTGGGGCGCCCTGCTGCACGGTGCCCGCCTGGTCGTCGTCCCCTACGTCACCAGCCGCTCGCCGGAGGAGTTCGCCGAACTGCTGGAGCAGGAACGGGTCTCCTTCCTCTGCCTCACCCCCTCGGCGCTGCGCCAGCTGGAGCCCGTGCTGCGGCGCGGCCCGCGCGACCTGTCCGCGCTGAAGTGGATCATGCTCGGCGGGGAGGCGCTGGACCCGGGCGTCGTCCAGCGCTGGTTCGAACTCGACCCGCCGCCCCCGGCCCGGCTCTGCAACCTGTACGGCATCACCGAGACCACCGTCCACGTCACCACCCACGACCTGGCCGGCAGCGCCGGCTTCGAGCGCAGCCTGATCGGCGCGCCCATGCCGCACCTCACCGCCCAGGTCCTGGACGACTGGCTGCGTCCGGTGCCGCCCGGCGCGGCCGGCGAGCTGTACATCGGCGGCGGCAGCCTCGCCCACGGCTACTGGGGCCGCCCCGGCCTCACCGCGGGCCGCTTCGTCGCCGATCCCTACGGCCCGCCCGGGGCGCGGCTCTACCGCACCGGCGACGTCGCCCGGCGCCTGCCCGGCGGAGGCCTGGAGTACATCGGACGTGCCGACTTCCAGGTCAAGCTGCGCGGCTTCCGGATCGAGCTCGGCGAGATCGAGAACGCGCTCGCCGCCCACCCGGACGTCGACGCCTGCGTCGTCACCGTGCACGACGACCGGCTCGCCGCGTACGTCACCGGGCGCGAGCCCGCCGACGTCCGCGCCTTCCTCGGCCGCTCGCTGCCCCCGTACATGGTCCCGGCCAGCTTCACCGTCCTGGAGTCGCTGCCGCTCACCGTCAACGGCAAGGTGGACCGTGCCGCGCTGCCCGCCCCCGGCCAGCGCAGCACGGCCACCGGAGGCCGCCACGTCGAGCCGCGCACCCCGGAGGAGGAGGCCTTCGCCGCCGTCTGGACGGAGGTCCTCGGGGTGGACGGCATCGGCGTCCACGACGACTTCTTCCACCTCGGCGGCGACTCCATCCGGGCCGTCCAGCTCGCCGGCGCGCTGCACGAGCGCGGCTGGGGGGTGAGCCTGCGGGACGTCTTCAACGCCCCCACGGTCGCCGCCCTGCTGCCGCTGGCCGAGCCCGTCGCCGAAGGCCCGGCCGACCACGAGCCCTTCTCCCTGATCACCCCGGAGGACCGCGACGACCTGCCGCCCGGCCTGGCCGACGCCTACCCGATGGTCTCCATGCAGCTCTCCATGGTCTTCCACATGGAGATCGCCGGCGGCACCGACAGCTACCACAACGTCAACTCCTACCGGATCTCGGGCGACCTCGACGAACAGGCCTTCCGCCGCTCGGTCGCCGAGGCCATGGAGCGCCACGCGGTGCTGCGCACCGGCCTCGACCTGTCCGGCTACGGCGAACCGCTCCAGCTCGTGTACGGGCGGCTGCCCGCGCCCGTCGAGTTCACCGACCTGCGCGGCGAGCCCGACCAGGACACGGCGGTCCGCGAGGTGTTCGACACCCACCGGTGGACGCCCTTCGACCTCACCGCCCCGCCGCTGTTCCGGATCACCGTGCAGCGCCTGGCCGAGGACGCCTTCCAGCTCACCATCTCCGAGCACCACGCCATCCTCGACGGCTGGAGCTTCACCTCGCTGTTCACCGAGATCCTGGAGCGCCACACGGCCCTGGCCGCCGACCCGCTCGGCGCCCCCACCCCGCCGCCGCGCACCGCCTTCCGCGACTTCGTGGCCGTCGAACGGCAGGCCGCCGGGGACGAGCGCTCGCTCGCGTACTGGCGCGACCGGCTGTCCGGCGTCAGCGGCCAGTCCTTCCCCGGCAGCGAGGACGTGCACGAGGCGCCGCGCACCGTCGAGCGGGTGCTGCCCGAGGCGCCCGAGCAACTGCGGCAGGTCGCCGACGCGCTGGCCGTGCCCCTCAAGTCGGTCGCGCTCGCGGCCCACCTGCACGCCCTCGCCGCCGTCACCGGGCGACGGCGCGTCACCACCGGCCTCGCCGTGAACGGCCGGCTGGAACGGCTCGGCGGCACCGAGGTGTACGGGCTGTTCCTCAACACCGTCCCGCTGAGCTGCGAGCCCACCGACGACCTGCTCGCCCTGGTGCGCGAGGTGCACCGGGAGGAACTGGACATGATGCCGCACCGCCGGGTGCCCTTCGCCCGGCTCGCCCGGCTGATGACCGACACCGCGCTGGACAGCCAGTTCGGCTACCTGCGCTTCCACGCCCTGGGCCGGCTCAGCTCCGCCCGCATCGTGGACGGCCGGATCGGCTGCGAGCCGACCCTGCGCCACGAGCCCAACAGCTTCGCGTTCGGCGCCTCGCTGATCCAGGACCCGGTCTCGCAGCGCGTGCTGCTCGCCGTGGACCACCAGCGCTCCCTGGTCACCGACACCACCGCCGAGCAGTTCATCGACACCTACACGGCAGCCCTGCACGCCATGGCCGCCTCCGTCCGCGAGTCCTGAGGAACCGTCATGACCGACCTCCTGCACCGCCTGCGCGATGCCGTCGCCGCCCACCCCGAGCGCACCGCCGTCCTCGCCGGAGCGGCCCGCCTGGACTTCGCCGAACTCGACCTGCGCACCGCCGCGCTGGCCCGCGCCCTGCGCGCCCACGGCGTCGGCCGCGGCGACCGGGTCGGCGTCCACCTCGCCCGCACCGCCGACCTGCCGGTCGCCCTGCTCGCCGTCTGGCGGGCCGGCGCCGCCTACGTCCCGCTCGACCCGGCCTACCCCGCCGAGCGGCTGGCCTTCATGGCCGCCGACGCGCGGCTCGCGGCCCTGATCAGTACGGAAGGCCTCCCGGCGGCCCAGGACGTGCCGGTCCTGCGCCCGGACGCCGCCGCCGACGGGTCGGACCTGCCGGAGGCGGCCGACCCGCTCGACCCCGCCTACGTCATCTACACCTCCGGCTCCACCGGGCTCCCCAAGGGCGTCGAGGTGCCGCGCGGCGCCGTCGCCGCCCTGGTGGAGGCACTGGAGGCCGCCGGTGCCTACCGCGCCGAGCCCGGGGTGGTCGGCTGGAACGCCAGCGTCTCCTTCGACGCCTCCGTCCAGCAGTGGGCCCGGATCTGCCGCGGCGACACCGTCCTGGTCATCGGCGACGAAGACCGCGCCGACCCGGCCCGGGTGGCCGCCCTGCTGGCCGAGCACGCCGTCACCGACCTCGACCTGACCCCCTCGCACTGGGAGCTGCTGCGCGAGCCGCTCACCGGCGCCCGGGTGCCGCGGCTGTTCATGGGCGGCGAGCCCGTCCCCGAGCACACCTGGCGGGAGCTCGCCGACGGCGGCATCGACGCGCTCAACCTGTACGGGCCCACCGAGTGCACCGTCGACGCCGTCACCGCGCCGATCAGCGGCCCCGGTCCGCACCTGGGCGAGCCGCTGCCCGGCGTGCGCCTCCACCTGCTGGACGAGAAGCTCGCCCCGGTCGCCGACGGCGTCGTCGGCGAGCTGTACCTCGCCGGGCCCGGGCTCGCCCACGGCTACCCGGGCCGCCCCGGGCTGACCGCCGGACGCTTCGTCGCCGACCCGACCGCCCCCGGCGAGAGGATGTACCGCACCGGCGACCAGGCCCGACGCGGCGAGGGCGGCCGGCTGGAGTACGTCGGCCGGGTCGACCGCCAGGTCAAGCTGCGCGGCTACCGGATCGAGCTCGGCGAGGTCGAGCACGCGCTGGCCCGGCTGGACGGCGTCCAGGCCGCCGCCGTCACCGTCCACGAGCCCGCCCCCGGCGACCGCCGGCTCGTCGGCTACGTCACCGGCGCCGCCACCGCCGCCGAGCTGACCGAGCGCCTGCGGGCCACCCTGCCCGCGCACCTGGTGCCCTCGGCGATCACCGTGCTGGACGCCATGCCGCTCACCCCGAACGGCAAGGTCGACCACGCGGCCCTGCCCGCCCCCGCGGCGCAGCCCGCCCCCGCGGCCGAGGAGGCGCCCGCCGAGGGCTCCGGCGGGCTGGCGGAGCAGGTCGCCGAGGTCTGGCGCACCGTGCTCGGCCTGACCGGCGTCACGCCCACCGACGACTTCTTCTCGCTCGGCGGCCACTCGCTCGCCGCGCTGCGCGTCGTCCACCTGCTGCGCCGCCGGCTCGGCATCGAGCTCCAGCTGCGCCACCTGCTGGACTCGGCCGACCTGGCCGCCTTCACCGCCACCGTCGGCAAGGCCGTCGAGGCCGGCACCGCCGCCCCCCGGCCCGCCCTGACCGCCCGCGCCCGGGTCAGCGGCGCATGACCACCGCCACGCGGGTGCGCCCCCGCGTCGAGGGGGACTGGCTGCTCGTCCCCGCGCCCCAACCACACCGCCCGTTCCGGCTGTTCTGCTTCCCGCACGCCGGGGGCGACGCCACCGCCTACACCCCGCTCGCCCGCGCCCTCGCCCCGACCGCCGAGGTCTGGGCCGTGCGCCCGCCCGCCCGCGGCGGTCGCCTCGGCCACCCGATGCCCGCGAGCTTCGACCTGCTGGTCGACGCCGTCGTGGACGCCCTCACCCCGCACCTGACGGGCCGGTTCGGCTTCTACGGGCAGAGCTTCGGCGCCCTGCTCGGCTACGAGGTCGCCCGGGCGCTGCCCGCCGAGCGGCGGCCCGAACTGGTGGTCGCCGCCTCCGCCTCGCCGCCCGCCACCTGGGCCGGCCGGGACCGCCCGCAGCACACCGCGGACGACCTGCTGCGCCTGGCCGGCATGGGTGAACTCATCGAGGGTGACTCGGAGTTGAAGGAGCACGCGCTTCAGGGCATCCGTACCGACCTGGCCGTGGTCGCCACCTACCGCCCCCGCCCGCACCCGCCGATCGGCTCCGACCTGCACACCGTCGCCGGCGCCGACGACCCGATGCTCGGCTCCGCCGGACTCCAGGGCTGGGCCGTCCACACCCGCGGCGCCGGCGGCCACCACATCGTCCCCGGCGGCCACCTGCTCGCCACCGTCGACGGGCCCGGCCCGGTCGACCTGCTGACCTCCCTCATCGAGCGACCGGGCCCGGGCCACCGGGCCGGCGCCGCCGCCGACCAGTCCACGACGGAGTAGCCATGCTGACCACCACCGCGGTCGACCTCACCGACCCGGGCCTGTGGGCCCGCCCCGACACCCCCGCCCTGGTCGCGGAACTGCGCCGGGAGGCCTCCGTCCACCGCACCGACACCGTCGACGACGGGCCGATCTGGTCGGTGCTCTCCTACCGGCACTCCGCGGAGGTGCTGCGCAACGCCACGCTCTACAGCTCCGAGCAGGGCTCGCTGCTCGGCGCCGGCGAGGGCAACGTCCCGGTCGGCTCCGGCCGGATGATGGCCCTCACCGACCCGCCCCGGCACCGCGAACTCCGCGCGCCCGCCAACCCGTTCTTCGCCCCCGGCCCGGTGCGCGGAGCGTCCCGCGGCATCACCGAACTCGCCGCCTCGATCGTCGACCGGGCCGTCGAACTGGGCGAGGTCGACCTCGTCGACGCCGTCTCCGCCCTGCCGCTGTCCGTCATGTGCGACCTCCTGGACGTCCCCGAGAAGGACCGCGAGATGGTCGAGCGGGTCTGCGACGTCGCCTTCCTCGGCCGCACCCCCGAGGAGCGCCGGGCCGGCCACCAGCAGCTCATCCCCTACCTGCTGCACCAGGTGATGCTGCGCCGCACCGACCCGCGCGACGACCTGATCAGCAAGATGGCCACCTACCGGGTCGGCGGCAAGCTGCTGCCGATCGAGGACGTCGTCCTCAACCTGGACAACATCGTGGTCGGCGGCGTCCAGACCGTCCGTCACACCGCGGCCATGGGCCTGCACACCCTCGTCCAGCACCCGGAACTGTGGCGGCAGTTGCAGCGGGGTGAGGTCGGCATGGACTCGGCGCTGGACGAACTCCTGCGCTGGACGTCCGTCGGGCTGCACACCCTGCGCACCGCGAGCCGGGACACCGAGCTCGACGGCCGCACCATCCGGCGCGGAGACCGGGTCGCGGTCTGGGTGTGGTCCGCCAACCGGGACCCGGAGGCCTTCGACCGGCCCGAGGAGATCCTGCTCGACCGCGCCCCCAACAAGCACCTCGCCCTCGGCCTCGGCGCCCACTACTGCATCGGCGCGCCGCTGGCCAAGGCCGAACTCGGCGCCCTGTTCACGGCGATGCTGGAGCGCGTCGCCGTGATCGAACCGACCGGGCCGGTCGTCCACAACCGCTCGATCATCAACTTCGGCCTGGACCACTTCCCGGTGCGCCTCACCCCGCGCTGAACCGGCCCGCCGCGGACCGCCGACGGGCGCCCGAGCCGAACTGCCGCGTTCCTGCCGCGACTCCTGCCGTTGCGCCCCCCGGCCCGCCCCTACCTTCGAAGCAACCCAAGGAGGACACCATGAGCAACCCGTTCGAGGACGACAACGCCGGCTACCTGGTGCTGGTCAACGACGAGAACCAGCACTCGCTGTGGCCGGTCTGGATCGACGTGCCGGCCGGCTGGACCACCGTCCACGGCGAGGACACCCGCCAGGGCTGCCTCGACCACATCGAGGCCAACTGGACCGACATCCGGCCCGCCAGCCTGACCGCCTCCCTCGCCCGGCAGTGAGCGCGACCATGCTGACCTGGGAACTGAACCCCGGCCGTCCGGCCCTCGCCCACGCCCCGCGCACCGCCGACATCGGCGAGGCCCGCGCATGGCTGCGCGAGAACGAGACCGAGCTCACCGAAGCCCTGCACCGGCACGGCACGATCTTCCTGCGCGGCCTGCCGGTCGCGAGCACCGAGGACGTCGCCGCCGTGCGCGACGTCCTCATCCCCGAGCGCACCCCCTACCGGGAGAAGGCCACCCCGCGCAGCGACTACGGCAACGGCGTCTTCTCCTCCACCGACCTGCCGTCGCCCCAGCCGATCCGGATGCACAACGAGAACAGCTACACCCTCACCTTCCCGGGCCGGCTGCTCTTCGCCTGCCTGACCGCCCCCGAGGAGGGCGGCGCCACCCCGACCGCCGACTGCCGCCAGGTGCTCGACCACCTGCCCGCGCACCTGGTCGAGCGGATGCGGACGTCCGGCTGGACGCTCACCCGCAACTACTCGGACTACGTCTCCCTCGGCTGGCGCACCGCCTTCGCCACCGAGGACCGGGCCGAGGTCGAGGCCTACTGCCGGGAGAACGGCATCATCTGGGAGTGGCTGCCGGACGGCAACCTGCGCACCGGCCAGCTGCGCCCCGGCACCATCCACCACCCGGCGACCGGCGAGGAGGTCTGGTTCAACCACCTGGCCTTCTGGAGCGAGTGGTCGCTCGACCCGGACATCCGCGAGGCGATGACCGACGAGTTCGGCCCGGACGGCTTCCCGTTCAACACCGGCTTCGGGGACGGCGAACCGCTGGAGCGCGCCGACGTCGACGCCCTCAACGAGGCGTACCACGCCGCGACCGTGCGCGAGCGCTGGCAGGTCGGCGACGTGATGCTGGTCGACAACGTGCTGTGCGCGCACGGCCGGGACCCGTACCGCGGCGACCGCAGGATCGCCGTCGCGATGGGGCAGCCCCTCGACGTCCTGGACTGCCGGCCCAGCGTCCGGCCCACCCTGGCCGTCGCCTGACCGTCCCAGACCACCCCGTGCCGTGACGTGAGTAGAGGAAGCACCGTGATCCCGGTTTCGTACGCACAGCAGCGTCTCTGGCTGATCGACCAGATCGAGGGGCCGACCGCGCTGTACAACCTTCCGTTCGCCCTGCGCCTGCGCGGCGAGCTCGACACCGCCGCGCTGCGCGCCGCGACGGTGGACGTGGTCGCCCGGCACGAGGCCCTGCGTACGGTGTTCCCGGTGGCCGGGGGAGTCCCGGTGCAGCAGATCCTGCCGGCCGAGGAGGCGCAGCCGCGCTTCCTGGTCGTGGACTGCGCACCGGACGACTACCCCGCCCGCCGGGACGCGGCCGCCGCCGAGACCTTCGAGCTGAGCCGCGAACTGCCCATCCGGGTCACGGTGTTCACCCTCGCTCCGACCGAGCACGTGCTGCTCGTCGTCCTGCACCACATCGCCGGCGACGGCTGGTCGCTCGGCCCGCTGCTGCGCGACCTCGCCACCGCCTACCGGGCCCGGCTCGCCGGCCGCGCGCCCCACTGGGAGCCGCTGCCCGTCCAGTACGCCGACTACGCGCTCTGGCAGCGCGACCTGCTCGGCGACGAGCGCGACCCCGAGAGCCTGCTCGCCCGCCAACTCGACCACTGGCGAACCGCGCTGGCCGGGCTCCCGGAGGAGCTGGAGCTGCCGACGGACCGCCCCCGGCCGCCCGCCCCCACCGGCGCCGCAGACTCCGTCGACCTCGCCTGGGGCGCCGACCTGCACAGCGCCCTGCTCGACCTCGCCCGCGCGCACCGCACCACCCTGTTCACCGTCCTCCAGGCCGGCCTGGCCGCACTGTTCACCAGGCTCGGCGCCGGCACCGACATCCCGCTCGGCACCGGCCTCGCCGGCCGCGCCGACGAGGCACTGGACGACCTGGTCGGCTTCTTCGTCAACTCCCTCGTGCTGCGCGCCGACACGTCCGGCGACCCGAGCTTCGCCGAACTGCTCGGCCGCGTCCGGGAGGCCCAGCTCGACGCCTTCGCCCACCAGGACATCCCCTTCGAGCGCCTGGTCGAGGAGCTCAACCCGACCCGCGCCCTCGGCCGCCACCCGCTGTTCCAGACCCTGCTGGTGCTCCAGAACCACGGACAGGACGCCGAACTCGACCTGCCCGGGCTGGAGTCCGCGCCCGAACCGATCGGCCTGCGGGTCGCCAAGTTCGACCTCAACATCGGCATCGCCGAACGCCACGGCGCCGACGGCGCCCCCGCCGGGCTCACCGGCTCGATCGAGTACGCCGCCGACCTCTACGACCACACCACCGTCGCCGCGCTGGCCGCCCGGCTCGGCCTGCTGCTGACCGGTGCCGCCGCCGACCCGCACGCCCCCATCGCCACCCTCGACGTCCTCGCCCCCGAGGAGCGCACCCGCATCCTCACCGAGTGGAACGCCACCGGCGCCCCGGGCCGGCCCGGGACCCTCGCCGAGTCCTTCGAGCGCCAGGCCGACCGCACCCCGCACGCCACCGCCCTCGCCCACGACGGCGGCACCCTCGACTACACCGAACTCGACGCCCGGGCCAACCGCCTCGCCCACCACCTGATCGCCCTCGGCGTCGGCACCGAGACCCCCGTCGCGATGCTGATGGAGCGCTCCGTCGACGTCGTCGTCGCCACCCTGGCGATCCTCAAGGCCGGCGGCTGCTACGTGCCCATGCACCCCGGCCTGCCGCCCGAGCGGATGACCGACGTGCTCGCCGACACCGGCGCCCCCGTGCTGCTCACCGACCGCGCCGACCCGGGCTTCCCGCACCGGGCCGTGGTGGTCCGCCCCGGCGACGAGGCGGCCGCCCCCGCCCACCGCCCCGGCGTGCCCGTCCACCCGGACCAGCTCGCCTACGCGATGTACACCTCAGGCTCCACCGGCCGCCCCAAGGGCGTCGCCGTCCGCCACCGCGACGTCCTCGACCTCGCCGCCGACCGGCGCTGGCAGGACGGCCGGCACGAGCGGGTCCTGCTGCACTCCCCGCACGCCTTCGACGCCGCCACCTACGAGATCTGGACGCCCCTGCTGGCCGGCGGCACCGTCGTGGTGGCCCCGCCCGGCGCCCTCGACGCCACCTCCCTGCACGCCGTCACCACCCGCCACGACGTCACCGCCGTCTTCCTCACCAAAGCCCTGTTCGACCTCGTCGCCGAGCAGGCCCCGCAGACCTTCGCCGCCCTGCGGGTCGTCTGCACCGGCGGCGAAGCCGCCTCCGGCACCCTGATGCGGCGCGTCCTGGACGCCTGCCCCGACCTGCTGCTCGCCCACGTCTACGGGCCCACCGAGACCACCACCTTCGCGACCCACCACCCGCTCGTCCACGCCGACCTCGACGGCCCCCGGGTGCCGATCGGCGGCCCGCTCGACGCCATGCGCAGCTACGTCCTCGACGCCCGGCTGTGCCCCGTCCCGCCCGGCGTCCCGGGAGAGCTGTACATCGCCGGTGCCGGGCTGGCCCGGGGCTACCTGAACCGTCCGGGGCTGACCGCCGAGCGGTTCGTCGCCTGCCCGTACGCGCCCGGGGAGAGGATGTACCGCACCGGCGACCTGGTGCGGCTGCGCGCCGACGGCGCCGTGGAGTTCCTCGGCCGGATCGACGGCCAGGTCAAGCTGCGCGGCTTCCGGATCGAACTCGGCGAGATCGAGGCGGCGCTCTCCCGCCACCCCGCCGTGCGCCAGGTCATCGTGATCGCCCGTGAGGACCGCCCCGGAGACACCCGGCTGGTCGCCTACTGCACCGCCGACGCCTCGCTCACCCCGGCCGAGCTGCGCACCTTCGCCGGCACCACGCTGCCCGGCTACATGGTCCCCGCCGCCGTCGTCCTGCTCGACGCGCTGCCGCTCAACGCCAACGGCAAGGTCGACCGCCGGGCCCTGCCCGCCCCGGACGTCGCCGCCGACGGCACCGGCCGCGAGCCCCGCGACGAGCGCGAACGGGCGCTGTGCGAGCTCTTCGGCGACCTGCTCGGCATCGACGACATCACCATCGACGACGACTTCTTCGCCCTCGGCGGCCACTCGCTGCTCGCCACCCGCCTCACCGGGCGGGCCCGCGCCGAACTCGGCATCGAACTCGCCATCGGCGACCTCTTCCAGGCCCCCACCGTCGCCGGGCTCACCGACCGGCTCGCCGACCGCGCGGCCGACGTGCCCGCCCCGGCCCGGCCGGCGCTGCGGCCCGGCCCCCGGCCCGAACGGGTGCCGCTCTCCTTCGCCCAGCGCCGCCTCTGGTTCCTCGCCCAGGCCGAGGGCCCCGCCGCCACCTACAACGTGACCCTCGCCCTGCGGCTGCGCGGCCCGCTCGACCCCGCCGCCCTAGCCGACGCCCTCGGCGACACCGTCCGGCGGCACGAGGCCCTGCGCACCGTCTTCGCCGTCCACGACGGCACCCCCCACCAGCACGTCCTCGACGGGCCGACCGCCCCGCTGCTCACCACCACCGACCGGCCGGTGGACGAACTCGCCCGTCACACCTTCGACCTGGCCGCCGACCCGCCCCTGCACGCCTACCTGCGGCCCGAGGGCCCGGACGAGCACGTCCTGGTCCTCGTCCTGCACCACATCGCCGGGGACGGCGCCTCGCTGGGCCCGCTCTACCGCGACCTCACCGACGCCTACCGGGCCCGGCTCGCCGGCCGCGCCCCCGACGGCGAGCCGCTGCCCGTCCAGTACGCCGACTACGCGCTCTGGCAGCACGCCCTGCTCGGCGACGAGGACGACCCGCAGAGCCTGGCCGCCCGCCAACTCGCCTACTGGCGCGCCGCGCTGGCCGACCTGCCGGAGGAGCTGCCGCTGCCCGTGGACCGCCCCCGGCCGCCGGTCGCCACCCACCGCGGCGCCGTCGTCCCGCTGGAACTCGACGCCGAACTGCACGCCCGCCTCGGCGAGCTCGCCGCCCAGCACGGCGCGACCCTGTTCATGGTCCTCCAGGCCGCCTACGCCACCCTGCTGCACCGCTTCGGCGCCGGCACCGACCTGCCGATCGGCACTCCGGTCGCCGGCCGCCTCGACGAGGCCGTCACCGACCTGGTCGGCTACTTCGCCAACACCCTGGTGCTGCGCACCGACCTCTCCGGCCGGCCGGGCTTCGCCGAACTGCTGCGCCGCGTCCGGGACACCGACCTCGCGGCGTACGAGCACCAGGACACGCCGTTCGAGCGCCTCGTCGAGGAGCTCAACCCGGTCCGCTCGCTGGCCCGGCACCCGCTGTTCCAGGTGATGCTGACCTTCGCCACCGCCGCCGAGGCCGGACCGTCCTTCCCCGGTGTGGCGGCGGCGGAGGAGCCCGTCGACTACGGCACCGCCAAGTTCGACCTCAAGCTGTCGCTGACCGAGCGCCACCGCGCGGACGGCACCCCGGGCGGGCTCGCGGGCGGGCTGGAGTACGCCACCGACCTGTTCGACCGGGAGACGGCGGAACGGCTCGGCGCCGCGCTGGCCCTGATCCTGCGGCAGGCCGCCGCCGACCCGGACCTGGCCGTCACCGCCGCCGAGGTCCTGCCCGAGGCCGAGCGGGCCGCGCTGACGGCCGGCCCCGCGTCGGCCGGGGAACCGCCGCTGCTCCCGGCCGTGTTCGAGGACCGGGCCGCGGCCACCCCGGAGGCGGTGGCGCTGGTCCACGGGGACACCGCGCTCACCTTCGCGGAGCTGAACGCGCGGGCCAACCGGCTGGCGCACCGGCTGATCGCCGCCGGGGTGGCCCCCGGCTCGGTGGTGGCCCTCGCCCTGCCGCGCTCGGCGGAGACGGTGGTCGGGCTGCTGGCGGTGCTCAAGGCCGGCGGCGCCTACCTGCCGCTGGACGCCGAGTACCCGGCGGAGCGGACGGCGCACATGCTCGCGGACGCCGCGCCCGCCCTGGTGCTGACCGACGCCCGCTGGCCGCTGCCCGAACTGCTGGCCGCCCTGCCCGTCCTGGACGTCACGGACGAGCCCGGCCCGGCACAGGACCCGCGGCCCCGCCTGCACGCGGCGGACGCCGCGTACGTGATCCACACCTCCGGCTCGACCGGCCGCCCCAAGGGCGTGCTGGTGCCGCACCGCAGCCTCGCGGCCCTGCTGGCCGGCCACCGGGCCACGATGATCGCGGACGCCGAGGCGGCGCACGGCCGGCTGCGGGCCGCGCTGACCGCGTCGCTCTGCTTCGACGCCTCGCTGGAGGTCGTGCTCTGGATGGTCGCCGGGCACGAGCTGCACCTGATCGGCGACGAGGTCCGCCGGGACGCCGCCCTGCTGGTCCGCCACGTGCGCGAGACCGGGATCGACACGCTGCACGTCACCCCCTCGTACGCCGAGCAACTGGTCGAGGAGGGCCTGCTGGAGGAGCCCGCGCCGAAGCTGCTGCTGCTCGGCGGGGAGGCCATCGGCCAGGGCCTGTGGACCAGGCTGTGCGCGTCCCCGCTGACCGCCGGCCACACCATGTACGGCCCCACCGAGTCCACCGTGCACGCCCTCACCCGGCCGCTCGACGGCACCCAGCGGCCGGTGCTCGGCCGGACGGTCGCCGGGACCGCCGGGTACGTGCTGGACGAGTACCTGAACCCGGCGCCGGTCGGCGTCCCCGGGGAGCTGTACCTGGCCGGGGCCGGTCTGGCCCGGGGCTACCTGAACCGGCCGGGGCTGACCGCCGAGCGTTTCGTCGCCAGCCCGTTCGCGGCGGGGGAGCGGATGTACCGCACCGGGGACCTGGTCCGCCGCACCCGCGACGGCGAGCTGGAGTACCTCGGCCGCACCGACCACCAGGTCAAGGTTCGCGGCTTCCGGATCGAACTCGGCGAGATCGAGAGCGTCCTGGCCGCGCACCCGCAGGTGCACCGGGCCGCCGTCCTGCCCGACGACAGCGGCCTGCGCCTGGTCGCCTACGTGGTCGCCGACGGCCCCCTCGACCCGGCCGGACTGCGCGCCTTCGCCGCGGAGACACTGCCCGGCTACATGCTCCCGACCGCCATCGTGCCGCTGCCCGCCCTGCCGCTGAACGCCAACGGCAAACTGGACCGCGCCGCGCTCCCGGCCCCGGACTTCGCCGCCCTCGCCGGCGGCCGGGCCGCCCGCACCCCGCAGGAGGAGATCCTCTGCGGCCTGCTCGCCGAGGTGCTCGGCCTGGACGCGGTCGGCGCCGACGACGACTTCTTCGCCCTCGGCGGACACTCGCTGCTCGCCACCCGGTTGCTGAGCCGGGTCCGGGGCGCGCTGGGTGCGGAGTTGGGCATCCGGGACGTCTTCGAGGCGCCGACCGCGGCCGGGCTCGCCGGCCGCCTCGACGCGGGCTGCGACCGGCTCGCGCTGAGCGCCCGGGCCGAGCGGCCCGAGCGGGTGCCGCTGTCCTTCGCGCAGCAGCGGCTCTGGTTGATCGACCGGATGGAGGGCCCGAGCGCCCTCTACAACTCGCCGCTGGCCCTGCGGTTGGCCGGGGAGCTGGACGCCGCCGCCCTGGAGCGCGCCCTCGGCGACCTGGTGGCCCGGCACGAGAGCCTGCGCACGGTGATCGTCGAGACCGACGGCGAGCCCCACCAGCTGATCCGCCCGGCCGACGCGGCGGCGGTGCCCTTCGACGTCCGGGACTGCCCGGCCGACGAGGTCGCCGAGGCCGTCGACGCGGCCTCTCGCCGGGCCTTCGACCTGGCCACCGAACTCCCGCTCCGGGCCGTCCTGCTGCGCACCGCCGACCAGGACCACGTGCTGGTCCTGGTACTGCACCACATCGCGAGCGACGGCTGGTCGACGGGCCCGCTGGTCCGCGATCTCGCCGAGGCCTACGAGGCCCGGGCGGCGGGCACCGCGCCCGAGCGGGCGCCGCTGCCGGTGCAGTACGCGGACTACGCGCTCTGGCAGCGCGAGCTGCTCGGCGAGGAGGTCGATCCGGAGAGCCTGGCCGCCCGCCAACTCGCCTACTGGCGGGACGCGCTGGCCGACCTCCCGGAGGAGCTGACGCTGCCGGCGGACCGCCCCCGGGGCGCCGTCGCCAGCCACCGCGGTGACCGGGTGTCGCAACTCCTGGGCACCGAACTCCACCGCGAGCTGGTCGCGTTGGCGCGCTCGCAGCGGGTGACGGTGTTCATGGCCCTCCAAGCCGCCCTCGCCGCCCTGCTCACCCGGCTCGGCGCGGGCACCGACGTGCCGATCGGTTCGGTGGTGGCCGGGCGGTCCGACGAGGCGCTGGACGACCTGGTCGGCTTCTTCGTCAACACCCTGGTGCTGCGCACCGACACCTCGGGCGATCCGAGCTTCACCGAACTGCTGGCCCGCGTCCGGGAGACCGACCTCGGTGCCTACGCGCACCAGGACGTGCCGTTCGAGCGGCTGGTGGAGGAGCTGAACCCGGCCCGCTCGCTGGCCCGCCACCCGCTCTTCCAGGTCATGCTGGTGCTCCAGAACAACGAGCAGGCCGACGCGCCGCCCACCGGCCTGTGGGGCGAGGCGCTGCCGGCGGCCACCGGAGTCGCCAAGTTCGACCTCAACCTGATCGCCCAGGAGTCCTTCGACCCGGAGGGCGAACCCGCCGGGATCGACTGCGCGCTCGACTTCGCGACGGACCTCTTCGACCGGGAGACGGCCGAGACGGTCGTCCGCCACTTCGCGCGGCTGCTGACGGCGGCCGTCCAGCGGCCGGACACCCGGATCGGGCTGCTCCCGTTGATCACCCCGGTCGAGCGGGCCGAACTGCTGGGCGGGGTGGTGCCGTTGGCGGCGGAGGTGCCGTTGGTTCCGGCCGTGTTCGAGGCTCAGGCCGTGGCGACTCCGGAGGCGGTGGCGCTGGTCCACGGGGGCGTCGCGTTGACCTTCGCGGAGTTGGACGCGCGGGCGAACCGGCTGGCGCACCGGCTGATCGCCGCCGGGGTGGTCCCCGGGTCGGTGGTGGCGTTGGCGCTGCCGCGTTCGGTGGAGTCGGTGGTGGGGTTGCTGGCGGTGTTGAAGGCCGGTGGTGTCTACCTGCCGCTGGACCCGTCGTATCCGGCGGAGCGGACGGCGTACACGCTGGAGGATGCGGCGCCGGTGCTGGTGTTGAGTGACGGGCGTTGGCCGTTGCCGGAGGTGCTGGCGGGGTTGTCCGTTCTGGATGCCACGGATGTGCCCGGTCCGGACGGGATTCCGAGCCGTTGGCTGGGCGCGGCGGATGCGGCGTACGTGATCTACACGTCGGGTTCGACCGGTCGCCCCAAGGGCGTGGTGGTCTCGCACGGGAGCCTCGCGGCTCTGCTGGCGGGCCACCGGATGGAGCTGATGGCGGGTGAGGAGCGGCGGAGGGTCGCGTTGACGGCCTCGCTGTGCTTCGACGCTTCGTGGGACGGTGTGCTGTGGATGGTCGCCGGGCACGAGCTGCACCTGATCGGCGACGAGGTCCGCCGGGACGCCGCCCTGCTGGTCCGCCACGTGCGCGAGGCCGGAATCGGCGTCCTGGAGGTCACCCCTTCGTACGCCGAACAACTCCTGGCAGAAGGACTGTTGGAAGCACCGGAACCGGGCCTCCTGTTGCTGGGCGGTGAGGCTGTCGGTCAGGCGTTGTGGACGCGGTTGCGGGAGGCGCCGGGGACCCGGGCGTACAACCTGTACGGTCCGACGGAGTCCACCGTGGACGCGCTGGTGCAGCCGCTCGACGGCACCCAGCGGCCGGTGCTCGGCCGGACGGTCGCCGGGACCGCCGGGTACGTGCTGGACGAGCACCTGAACCCGGTGCCGGCGGGTGTTCCGGGGGAGTTGTACCTGGCGGGGGCCGGTCTGGCCCGGGGCTACCTGGGTCGCGCGGCGCTCACGGCGGAGCGTTTCGTCGCCAGCCCGTTCGCCGAGGGTACGAGGATGTACCGTACCGGGGACCTGGTCCGTCGCACCCGTGACGGCGGGATCGAGTACCTGGGCCGCACCGACGGCCAGGTGAAGATCCGTGGCTTCCGGATCGAACTCGGCGAGATCGAGCAGGCGTTGACCCGCCACCCCGCCGTCCGCCAGACCGTGGTGACCGTTCGGGAGAGCAGCGAAGGAGACCGACGGCTGGTCGCCTACTGCGCGGTGGACGGCGCCGCCGCCCCCGAACTCGCCCACACGCTGCGCCGGTTCGCCGGCGAGTCGCTGCCCGGCTACATGGTGCCCGCCGCCGTGGTGCCGCTCGACGCCCTGCCGCTGACCGGCAGCGGCAAGGTCGACCACCGCGCTCTGCCCGCACCGGACTTCGCCGCCCTGGCGGCGTCCGGCGGCCGGGCGGCCCGCAGCCCGCAGGAGGAGATCCTGTGCGGCCTGCTCGCCGAGGTGCTGGGCCTGGACGCGGTCGGCGTGGAGGACGACTTCTTCGCGCTGGGCGGGCACTCGCTGCTCGCCACCCGGTTGCTGAGCCGGGTCCGGTCCGTGCTGGGTGCGGAGTTGGGCATCCGGGACGTCTTCGAGGCGCCGACCGCGGCCGGGCTCGCCGGCCGCCTCGACGCGGGCTGCGACCGGCTCGCGCTGACCGTCCGCGCTGAGCGGCCCGAGCGGGTGCCGCTGTCCTTCGCGCAGCAGCGGCTCTGGCTCATCGACCGGATGGAAGGCCCGAGCGCCCTCTACAACCTGCCGCTCGTGCTCCGCGTGACGGGCGAGCTGGACGCCGCGGCCCTGGAGCTCGCCCTCGGCGACCTGGTGGCCCGGCACGAGAGCCTGCGCACGGTGATCGAGGAGGAGGACGGAACCCCGTACCAGCGGATCCGACCGGCCGAGGCGGCCCGCGTCCCCGTCGAGCCGCTGCCCGGCGGCACCGCGCCGGAGGCCTGCACCTCGCGCCCGTTCGACCTCGCCGCCGAACTGCCGATCCGGGCCCACCTGATCCCGGCCGGCCGGGACGAGCACCTGCTCGTCCTGGTGCTGCACCACATCGCCGGTGATGGCTGGTCGATGGGCCCGCTGCTGCGCGATCTCGCCGAGGCCTACGCGGCGCGGGTGGCGGGCGCCGCGCCCGAGCAGGCGCCGCTGCGGGTGCAGTACGCGGACTACGCGCTCTGGCAGCGTGAGCTGCTCGGCGAGGGCGAAGGCGAAGGCCAGGCCCAGGGCAGCCTCCTCGGTCGCCAACTCGCCTACTGGCGGGACGCGCTGGCCGACCTCCCGGAGGAGCTGACGCTGCCGGCGGACCGCCCCCGGGGCGCCGTCGCCAGCCACCGCGGCGACCGGATCGTCCATCCGCTGGGTGCCGAACTCCACCGCGACCTGGTGACGTTGGCGCGCTCGCAGCGGGTGACGATGTTCATGACCGTCCAGGCCGCCCTCGCCGCCCTGCTCACCCGGCTCGGCGCGGGCACCGACGTGCCGATCGGTTCGGTGGTGGCCGGGCGGTCCGACGAGGCGCTGGACGACCTGGTCGGCTTCTTCGTCAACACCCTGGTGCTGCGCACCGACACCTCGGGCGATCCGAGCTTCACCGAACTGCTGGCCCGCGTCCGGGAGACCCAACTCGACGCGCACGCACACCAGGACGTGCCGTTCGAGCGGCTGGTGGAGGAGCTGAACCCGGCCCGCTCGCTGGCCCGCCACCCGCTCTTCCAGGTCATGCTGGTGATGCAGGGCGACGGCGACGCGGCGCCGCTCGACGCGGCCGGTCTGGACGTCTCCGTCGAGCCGTCCGGCGGCGCGGTCGCCAAGTTCGACCTGAGCGTCGGCATCGGCGAGTCCTTCGACGCGGACGGCGCACCGGCCGGCCTGGAGTGCGTGATCGACTTCGCCACCGACCTCTTCGACCGGGAGACGGTCGAGGCGATCGCCCTCCGGCTCGGCCGGCTGCTGGCGGCCGTGGCGGCCGGGCCGGACCAGCCGATCGGTCGGGCGGACCTGCTGTCCCCGGTCGAGCGGGCCGAACTGCTGGGCGGGGTGGTGCCGTTGGCGGCGGAGGTGCCGTTGGTTCCGGCCGTTTTCGAGGCTCAGGCCGTGGCGACTCCGGAGGCGGTGGCGCTGGTCCACGGGGGCGTCGCGTTGACCTTCGCGGAGTTGGACGCGCGGGCGAACCGGCTGTCGCACCGGTTGATCGCCGCCGGGGTGGTCCCCGGGTCGGTGGTGGCGTTGGCGCTGCCGCGTTCGGTGGAGTCGGTGGTGGGGCTGTTGGCGGTGTTGAAGGCCGGTGGTGTCTACCTGCCGCTGGACCCGTCGTATCCGGCGGAGCGGACGGCGTACACGCTGGAGGATGCGGCGCCGGTGCTGGTGTTGAGTGACGGGCGTTGGCCGTTGCCGGAGGTGCTGGCGGGGTTGTCCGTTCTGGATGTCACGGATGTGCCCGGTCCGGACGGGATTCCGAGCCGTCGGCTGGGCGCGGCGGATGCGGCGTACGTGATCTACACGTCGGGTTCGACCGGTCGCCCCAAGGGCGTGGTGGTGTCGCACGGGAGCCTCGCGGCTCTGCTGGCGGGTCACCGGATGGAGCTGATGGCGGGTGAGGAGCGGCGGAGGGTCGCGTTGACGGCCTCGCTGTGCTTCGACGCTTCGTGGGACGGCGTGCTGTGGATGGTCGCCGGGCACGAGCTGCACCTGATCGGCGACGACCTGCGCCTCGACGCGGCCGCCCTGGTCCGCCACGTCGGCACGCACGGCCTCGACGTGGTGAACTCCACCCCGTCCTTCGCGGCCCAACTGGTCGAGGAGGGACTGCTCGACGCCCCCGCCCCGAAGCTCGTGCTGCTGGGCGGTGAGGCCGTCGGTCAGGCGCTGTGGACGCGGTTGCGGGAGGCGCCGGGGACCCGGGCGTACAACCTGTACGGTCCGACGGAGTCCACCGTGGACGCGCTGGTGCAGCCGCTCGACGGCGCGGACCGGCCGGTGCTCGGCCGGACGGTCGCCGGGACCGCCGGGTACGTGCTGGACGAGCACCTGAACCCGGTGCCGGCCGGTGTCCCCGGGGAGTTGTACCTCGCCGGGGCCGGTCTGGCCCGCGGTTACCTGGGTCGTGCGGCGCTCACGGCGGAGCGTTTCGTCGCCAGCCCGTTCGCCGAGGGTACGAGGATGTACCGTACCGGGGACCTGGTCCGCCGCACCCGCGACGGCGGGATCGAGTACCTGGGCCGCACCGACGACCAGGTGAAGATCCGTGGCTTCCGGATCGAACTCGGCGAGATCGAGCAGGCGTTGACCCGCCACCCGGAGGTCGCCGCCGCCGTCGTCCGACCGGACGACAGCGGCAGCCGGCTGGTCGCCTACCTGGTCACCGACCGTCCGCTCGACCCGGCCGGGCTGCGGGCCTTCACCGCCGAGTCCCTGCCCGCCCACATGGTGCCCGCCGCCTTCGTCGCGCTGCCCGCCCTGCCGCTGACCGGCAGCGGCAAGGTCGACCACCGCGCTCTGCCCGCACCGGACTTCGCCGCCCTGCCGGCCGGCCGCCCGGCCCGCACCCCGCGGGAGCGCCTGCTGTGCACGCTGTTCGCCGAGACCCTCGGCCTGGAGCGGGTCGGCATCGACGACGGCTTCTTCGACCTCGGCGGACACTCCCTGCTCGCCATGAAGCTGCTCTCCCGGATCCGCACCGCGCTCGGCGTCGACCTCGGCATGCGGGCGCTGTTCGAGGCGCCGACCGTGGCCGGGCTCGACCGCCGGCTCGACCAGGGCCCGGCGGCCGACGCCCTGGACGTCCTGCTGCCGCTGCGCACCGGCGGCGACCGGGCCCCGCTGTTCTGCGTCCACCCGGCGGCCGGCATCAGCTGGGTCTACTCCGGGCTGCTGCGCCACCTCGACCCCGAGCTGCCGGTGTACGGCCTCCAGGCCCGTGGCCTGCGCGGCGGGGCGCCGGCGAGCGTCGCCGAGATCGCCGAGGACTACGTGCGGCAGATCCGCGCGGTGCACCCGTCCGGCCCGTACCACCTGCTGGGCTGGTCCTTCGGCGCGGTGGTCGCCCAGGAGATGGCGGTCCGGCTGCGGGCCGAGGGCGCGCCGGTCGGCCTGCTGGCCCTGTTGGACGGCGCCCCGGCGGTTCGCACGGACGCCGCCCCGCTCACCACCGAACCGGCCGACACGCTGGCCGAGTTGCTGCGCTCGCTGGGCTACGACCCGGCGGACGGCAGCGGCCAGGCCGACCTGGCGGCCGTGCTCGGCGAGGCCGCGGACGTCCTGCCCGAGGTGTTCGACCGGCACCGCAAGCTGATGGCCGAGCACCTGCCCGAGCAGTACCGGGGCGACGCCGTGTTCTTCGGCGCCACCCTCGACAAGCCCGCCGACTGGCCGTACGAGCAGGCTTGGCGGCCCTACCTGGACGGCCGGATCGAGAGCCACCGCTTGGCCTGCGGGCACGGCGACCTGACCCGTCCGGAGTCCCTCGCACGGATCGCCGCCGTGCTCGCCGAGAAGCTTGGAGTGTGATCCGCGATGACCACCACCGTCCCCGCACCCGCCGCACCGCCGACCGGACCGCCTCGCGGCCGGTGGGGCTTGTGGGCCCACGGCGACTTCCGCCGGCTCTGGATCGGTGAGACCTCCAGCGGTCTCGGCACGGCCGTCGGGAGCGTGGCACTGGCCCTGGTCGCCGTCGTCACGCTGGACGCCGGCCCGCTCGCGGTCGGTGTGCTGAACGCCGCCGCCTGGCTGCCCTGGCTGTTCCTCGGCCTGCCGGCCGGCGCCTGGGTCGACCGCTGGCCGCGGCTGCGGGTGATGCTGGTCTGCGACCTGCTGCTGCTCCTGCTGTTCGCGAGCGTCCCGGTGGCCGGCTGGCTGGGCGTGCTCGGCATGCCGCAGCTGGTGGTGGTGGCCCTGCTCACCGGAGCCGTGAAGGTGTTCTTCTCCACCGCCTACGGGGCCGTGCTGCCGACCCTGGTCGGCAAGGAGGACCTGCTGGAGGGCAACGTCAAGCTGCGCTCCGGCGCCTCCGCGGCCGACATCGCGGGGCCGGGCGTGGCCGGTCTGCTGGCGCAGGCGTTCGGCGCGGCCAGCGGGCTGCTCGCGGACTCCGTCAGCTACGTGGTCTCCGCGATCTGCGTCAGCCGGATCCGGACGGTCGAGCAGCCGCCGCCGCGGTCCGCGCGGCGCGGCCTCCTGCGGGAGATCGGCGACGGGGTGCGCTTCCTGGCGCACGACCCGTACCTGCGGACGCTGGCGCTGTTCGGCGCCGTCGGCAACCTGGGGCTGAACGGCATCCAGGCGGTGCAGACGGTGTTCCTGATCCGGTCGGTCGGCGTCGAACCGGGCGCGGTGGGCATGGTGTTCGCGGTGGTCAGCGTCGGCGGCCTGGCCGGGGCGACGCTGGCCCGGCGGATCGCCCGCCGGCTCGGCAGCGCGCGCGGACTGCTGCTCTGCGAGCTGGTGGTGGCGCCGTTCATCCTCCTCCTGCCGCTCGCGGGGGAGCGGCTGCCGCTGGCCGTGTGCGCGCTCGCCTGGGCCGTCGCGGTGGGCGGGGTGATCGCCGGGAACGTGCTGGCGGGAAGCTTCAACCAGGCCTACTGCCCGCCGGAGATGATCGGCCGGATCCGGGCCAGCGCGGCGACCCTGAACTACGGTGCGATCCCCGTCGGCGCCCTGGCCGGCGGCTGGCTCGGCGAGGCGCTGGGCGCCCGCACCACCATCTGGATCATGGCGGGCGTGCTGCTCTCCGCCGGAGGGGTGCTGTTGGCGAGCCCGCTGCGGGGCCTGCGCGACTTCCCCGAGCGGCCCGAGCCGCCCGAGCTGCCCGAGCGCCCGGGGCGTCCCGTCTCCTGACCGGACCGCCGCAGCACCCGGACCGCCGCAGCACCCGAACCGCCAGCCCTGCCCGTACCTGACCTGACCTGACCTGCCTGACCTTCCCTCCCGGCCCCTGGAGCCTCCGATGACCCGCACCGCCCGCCCGCGCCACTACCTGATGTGCCGTCCGACCCACTTCGAGGTCACCTACGCGATCAACCCGTGGATGGACCCGGCGAAGCCGGTCGACACCGGGCTCGCCGTCGCCCAGTGGGAGCGGCTCCACGCGCTCTACGGCGAGCTCGGCCACCGGGTCGACCTGATCGACCCGCTGCCCGGCCTGCCCGACATGGTCTACGCCGCCAACGGCGCCACCGTGGTGGACGGCAAGGTGCTCGGCGCCCGCTTCCGCAACGCCGAGCGGGCCGCCGAGGGCCCGGCCTACCTGGAGTGGTTCCGCGCCCGGGGCTTCGAGACGCGCGATCCGGAGCACGTCAACGAGGGCGAGGGGGACCTGCTGCTGACCGCGAGCTCCGTGCTGGCCGGGCGGGGCTTCCGCAGCGTGGCCGACGGGCACGCGGAGGCCCAGGAGTTCTTCGGGCGCCCGGTGATCGGCCTGGAGCTGGTCGACCCGCGCTACTACCACCTGGACACCGCGCTCGCCGTGCTGGACGGCGACGAGATCATGTACCACCCGGAGGCCTTCTCGGCCGGCAGCCGTGCCGTCCTGCGCCGGCTGTTCCCCGACGCCCTGCTGGTGGACGGCGCCGACGCGGCGGTGTTCGGCCTCAACGCCGTGAGCGACGGCCTGCACGTGGTGCTGCCGGAGGCGGCCGTCGGCCTGGCCGCGCGGCTGCGGGAGCGCGGGTTCCGGCCGATCGGGATGGACCTCAGCGAGCTGCTCAAGGGCGGTGGCAGCGTCAAGTGCTGCACCCTGGAGATCCGCGCGGCGGCCTGAACGACGGCCTCGACGGGCGGCCGTGATCAGTGGTGCTCGGCTGTAGATCCGCCGTTGAACGCTCCCGGCCAGACTGGTGGCACACCACGACGGAAGCCCTTCCCACCGGGGAAGCGAGCCAAGGGAGCACCAGAGATGACGCAGCGTCCGGCCACCGCCCCCACCCGCCTCCGGCTGTTCACGGTCGGTCTCGGGGTGGTCGTCGCCCTGGGCGCCGGCCTCTCCGCCACGGCCGCCGTGGCGGAGACGGCCGGCACCGGGACGGCGACGGTGGTGAGCGGCGACGCGACGCCGACGCCCACCCCCGCCCAGCCCAGCCCCACCGGCACCGTCCACGGCAGCACCGGCGACTGGAACAGCACCGGCTCCTGACCGCCCCAGTTCCTGACCGCACTGTCTCCTGACCGCACCGGAAAGCGGCAGGATCGATTCTTCAGTGACCGGTCATCAGCTCGTCAGCGGCCCGGCCCGCAGCTCGTCACCGGAGCGCCCGACGCCCCCCGGCCACCGCCCCGACACCCATCCGGGACGGACGGAGCCGACGACGTCGACGGAGCCGAAGAGGCCGAAGCAGCCGTAGCGGCCGAAGCGTTCGGACCCTCCCCCCGGGGCAGCAGCCCCGCCACCTCCTCCGCCTCCGGCAGCCCCAGCCGGACGAAGATCCGATGCGCCTCCCGCAGCCGGCCCCACGCCTCGGCCTCCCGCCCGAGGTCCGCCAGCGTCCGGCCCAGCACCACCAGCGCCTGGCCCTGGTCCCGCTCGGCCCCCAGCTCCTCGCACAGCGTCAGCGCCTGCCCGGCGTGCTCCAGCGCCTCGTCCGTCCGACCCAGCGAGCGCAGACTGTCCGCCATCCGGTAGCGGGCGTGCGCGGCCCGGGCCCGCAGCCCGGCCGCCGAGGCCACCGCCAGGCACTCGCCGAACCAGGTGACGGCCTCCTCGTGCCGCCCCAGCCCGTGCAGCGCCAGCCCCAGCACGTACAGCGTGTACGCCCGGCCGGGATCGTCGTGCCGGGTCCGCAGCTCGGCCAGCGCCTCGTGGCAGATCGGCACGGCCTCGGCGGCCCGCCCGCTGCGCACCCGGGCCAACGCGGCGTTCACCGTCGTCACCAGCGCCCCGGAGCGGTGGCCGAGTTCGCGGGCCAGCAGCAGCGCCTCGTCGTAGTGCCCGACGGCCTCGTCGTAGCGGCTGAGGAACTGGCAGACCAGGCCGAGGTCGTTCAGCGCCTGGCGCAGGATCACCGTGTCGCCCGCCGAGCGGGAGGCGGCCACCGCCAGCCGGGAGGCCGCCTCGGCCTCCTCCAACCGGGTGGCGGCCAGGGCGACGTTGCCGCGGAGGAAGTGCGCCCGACCAGCTGCCCGGTGGTCGGCGTGGTGGTCCGCGGCGGCGGCCAGGGCCTCCGCCGTACTGGCGAGCTGGCGGCTGGGCGGGGCGAGGACGAACGGCGTCAGCGCGATCAGCAGGTCGATCGCGGCGCGCAACGGGTCCGGTGCCGCGCCGTCGGCCGGGGGCGGCGCGGTGTCGTCCGCGACGGTCCAGCACGCCACCTGGGCGGCGAGCGCGATCGCCCCGGAACCCTCCGCCTCGGCCCAGGCCCGGGCGCCGTCCGGGCCGCCGAGGTCCACGCCCGCGCTGCGGGCCGGCCCGAGCGCACCGGCGGCCGGATCTCCCGGGACGGCGTGCTGGAAGGCCGCGCACGCGGTGGCCAGCAGGTGGTCCAGCAGCCGGTCACGGGCCTCCACGGCCGCGCCCGGGTGGTCCGGGCGCCGCCGGGCGAAGGCGCGCAGCAGGTCGTGGTACCGGTAGCGGCCGGGGAACGGCGACTCCATCATCGCCACGTCCACCAGGGACTCCAGCAGGTCCTCGGCGTCGTACTCGTCCAGGTCCAGCAGGGCGGCCGCGGCGGGCAGCCCGATGTCCCGGCCGTCCACCGAGGCGGCCAGCCGGAACGCCCGGGCCTGGGCGGGCGTCAACTGGCGGTAGCTCAGTTCGAAGGCGGCCTCCACCGCCAGGTCGCCGATGCGCAGCTCGTCGATCCGCCGCCGTTCGACCGCCAGCCGGCGGCCCAGCGTCTGGACGGTCCAGCTCGGCCGGGCGGCCAGCCGGGCCGCCACGATCCGCACCGCGAGCGGCAGGTGGCCGCAGACGAGCAGCAGCTCCCGGGCGGCCTCCGGTTCGGCGGCCAGCCGCTCGGCGCCGATCGTGCGGCCCAGCAGTTCGAGCGCCTCCGCCGGCTCGAACACGCCGAGGTCGGCCTGGACGGACGCGGGCAGGCCCGAGAGCCGGGTACGGCTGGTGGTGAGCACGGCGCAGCCGACCGCGCCCGGCAGCAGCGGCCTGATCTGCGCGGTGTCGTGGACGTTGTCGAGCACCAGCAGCAGCCGCCGGCCGTCGACCACCGAGCGGAACAGCGCCGAGCGGGCGTCCAGCCCCTCGGGCACCCCGTCGGCCGGCACGCCGAGCGCCACCAGGAAGCTGCTGAGCACCGCCTCCGGGTCGGCCGGCGTGGTGTCGGCGCCCCGCAGGTCGACGTAGAGCTGCCCGTCGGGGTAGGCGTCGCGGGCCCGGTGGGCGACGTGCAGGGCCAGCGCGGTCTTGCCGACCCCTCCCATGCCGACCACGGTCGCGATCACCAGCGCCTGCTGGTCCGGGGCGCCGAGGGCCGCGCCCAGCCGCTCGACCAGGACGGTTCGGCCGGTGAAGTCCGCCGCGTCGGGCGGCAGCTGGGCAGGTCGGGGCGACGCCGTGCCGGTGCCGGCGGGCGCGGCGGGCGCACCGGCCGCCGCGGGGCCGTCCGGCGGATCCTGCGCCTCGGGCCCGGGCCCGGCCGGCTTCACCGGGCCGGAGAGCGGCGCCGCGGCCGGCGCCGGGGCGGCGAGCGACAGGTCGCCCTCCAGGATCCGCCGGTGCAGCTGGTCCAGGTCGGCCCCGGGCTCCACCCCCAGCTCGTCCAGGAACAACTGACGCGCGTTCCGGTACACCGCCAGCGCGTCCGCCTGCCGCCCGGCCTGGTACAGCGCGCGCATCAGCAGCCCGTACGCCCGCTCGTGCAGCGGGTGCTCGGTGGTCAGCGCGGTCAGCTCCGGGATGCACCGGGAGAAGCGGCCCAGCGTCAGATCCAGGGCGATCCGTTCCTCCAACAGGGTCAGCCGGAGCTCCTGCAACCGCTGGCGCTGCCGCTGCGCGAACGGGCCGGGGATGCCGGCCAGCGGCTCGCCCTGCCACAGCTCCAGCGCCTGGTTCAGCAGGTCACGGGCCTGCTGCGGCTGTCCGGAGGCCGCCGTGCGCTCGGCCTGCGCCGCCAGTTCCTCGACCTGCGCCGCGTCCACCGAGTGCTTGGGCAGCACCAGTCGGTAGCCGTCCCCGACCGAGGTCAGCACGGTCGGCGCGTCCGGCTCGTCGCCGTGCAGGATCTTGCGCCACCGCCAGGCGTACGTCCGCACCGTCGTCACCGCGGTGCTTGGCGGCTCCTCACCCCACAGGGCGTCGATCAGGTCCGTGGCGCTCGCGCCGTGCCCCGGCCGGAGCAGCAGCACCGCCAGCATCGCCTGCTGCTGGGGACTGCCGACCTTCAGCACGGTCGTGCCGCGCTGCGCTCTCATCAACCCCAGCACCGAGAACCGGAAATCACCCATTCGTGCACCTGCCCGCTTCATGTGCCCGCCCCCGCCCACGCACGCGTCTGCCCCCCGATTGATGAGTCCCTATCAACCCACGCCAGCCGGTGGGCTGTCGAGAGATCATCGACCCCGTAGTGATCCGGTGTTGATCGCCCACCGTCACAATCACTGGTGTGGCCCCAGCCGTCGGCCCGGTACGACCCGCCGGGCCCGCCACATCCCCCGGGTGCCGCCGCCCGGGCGACCACCACGTTTCTCGGAGGCCGACGCCAGTGAACACCGACCTGCTCTACCGGTTGCTCGACGTCGACCCGGTCGCCGGACCGGTCGAACTGCTCCACCGCGCCCGCGGCGCCCGCGACCTCCCCTACCTGGTGCTCGCCGCGCTCGTCCGGGAGGACGTCCGGATGGGCGAGCACGCCCGCGCCGAGCTTCAGCGCGCCCGGGACCGGGCCGACTGTTACGCCCGGATCGCCCGCGACCTCGCCGACGCCACCGGGGTGCGCCCGATCCGCGACCTCCCGCTGGCCGGCTACTACCCGTCCGACCTGCCCCGGCCGCTGGGCGAGCTCACCCTCGTCAGCCCCACCGAGGCCGCGCTCTGGCAGGCCGTCAGCCGGCTGGTCACCGAACACCCGGTGGAGTCCGTGGAGGTCACCCTGATCGGCGAGCGCCCCCGGCACACCTGCGTCACCCTGCGCTGGCCGGCCGAGGACCCGCTGCTCGACCCGTGGTACCAGGTCCGGCTCGGCACCGCCGCGCTCACCGGCGACCTCGCCACCGTCCCGGTCCGGCCCTACCTGGCGGCCGACGACCACGTCGAGTGCCTGATCGCCCTCGCGGAGGAGGGGCTCGGCCGCGCCTTCCGGGCGGGTGACGTGATCGACGTGGCCCGCCTGGGCCGGCAGTCCTTCGAGCCCGTCGAGACCGCCGCCGTGGTCGCCGCCTACCGGCTCGCCCCGGAGGCCGTCGCGCTGCTCGACCTCGCCGCCGAACACGTGCCGCTGGGCTCCCTGGGGGGCGTGCGCACCGTCCTGGAGGCCGAGGTCGCCCCCGAACTCCGCCGCCGCGAATCCCTCGCCCGCCCGCTCCGGCCGCGGCACGGCACCCTGCTGCGCCGCACCGTCGTCCGGCACCAGTGGGACGAAGCCCGCCTCCTCCCGGCCGGACCCGCCACCCTGCTGCTCACCCCGGTCGCCGACTTCCTGCTCGCCCCGGAGGGCGTCCGGCCGACGGCCCCCGCCCGCGCCGCCGCCCTCACGGCCCTGCGGGCCTGGGACACCACCGCCCCCGACACCCCGGACGGCGCCCCCTGCGCCCGCCTGCCGGAGTCGAAACACGGCTGAACACGCCCGATCCCCGGGCCGCCCTCGTGGACGACGGGTCAGTTCCTCGGTACGAGGGTGTTCTCGTTGGTGCGGCCGGCGGCGTAGTCGTCGATGTTGCGGGCGGTGGCGTCGATGATCTGGCCGACGGCGGTGTGGGTGAAGTCGGCGCCGTCACCCGTGGCAACCTCGACGGCGCGATCTTCCACTCGGATCACGGATCTCAGTACACGAGTCGTGAATTCGCCGATCTCTGCGGCGAATTGGGTGTCACACAGTCCATGGGGGCTGCCGGCACGTCAGCGGACAACGCCGCATGCGAGAGTTTCCACGCGTCGCTGAAGCGGGAGACCCTCAAGGGCGCACGGCGCTGGTCCGGGGCCCGCTCCTGCCGACTCGCCGTGTTCGGCTGGTTGACCACGTACAACACCTGGCGCAGACACCCGGCCAACGATCAGCTCAGCCTCATCAGCTACGAGCGCCGGTCAAGTAGCATGACACTTGCCGCATAAGCCTACAAACAGTCCGTGCCTCGGTGGGAAGCCTCTGGACCGCCTTCCCCCGCCGCTACCTGCCCGAGGCCAGCATGGAGAAGATCTACCCCAACGAGCCCGGCCACAACGAACTCCCACCCATTTCATGACCGTTGGCGAACGACCACTACACCACCTCATTGGGACACGACCCCGGTGCCGGAGGCAGCCCGCCGGTGCGCGGCTCATCGGCGCCGTTCCGAGGGCTGCCGCAGACGAGTAGTCGTAGTCCTTCGAGCGCCTTGGTAACGCCGCCAGTTCCGCCTCCGTTCGAGGGGTTCGATCCTGCACGGCGGGCTGCCGCACCTCCAACGGGGCGATCCTCGATGCCACACCGCTGTCCGTACCGAAGGCATTTCCGCTTCTTACAACCACTCCCATGCCTCATCGGCCACCGATCGTCACAGTGAACCTACGACTCACCCGCAGGCCGCGCGCGGCTTGCGGGCAGGGGCCGCAAGGACAGTGGACATTCGTGTGCGACTCACGTGAGGCTTCCTTGTCGGCCTATGGGCGCCGACCAAGCGCGGCTGCCTCACCCCGACCGGGTGACACTGGGCGGCTTCCATGTTCGGACTTGGGACGAACGCGCAGGTTGAGTGGCCGTCAAGGCAGCATTTGCCTTCCGCAACCCATTCCTTCCTCTCATGTCTGGCTGCTGCCGGTGGCGTGTGGGGGAGACGGGCGCGGGCGGGACCGGACGACCGTCCGGTCCCGCCCGCGCCCTGCCTGGCCGTTGTCAGATGTGGTGCGCCCGAGATGGGGGTGGCCTGTGCGGGCGCACCGTGCGGTCGTGGCTTGGTCAGCCGGTGATGGCGAAGGTCCAGCCGGGCATGCTCTCCCAGGCGAGCCACTGGTTGTTCTGGTAGGTGGCGCGGGACATGGTGCCGTTGGTGCCGGTGGCGAAGAGTTCGAGGGTGTTGGTGTAGGCGTTGTAGGTGGCGGAGGGGGTGCCGGAGAACTTCCAATCGCTGATGGTGCTCCAGTCGGCCCAGGTCCTGGTGTTGTTGTTCCAGTAGTTGTGGCCGAGTTCGCCGGTGTTGCGGACGGCGAAGAGTTCGACGGCGCCTGCGGCGGGGTTGTAGACGGCGGTGGGGGTGCCGTTGAACTGCCAGCCGCCCATGGTGGTGATGTCGGACCAGCGGGCGCCGTTGAGGCTGTAGCTGTGGGCCATCGTGTTGTTGGTGGTGGTGGCGAAGACCTCGGCGCTGTTGTTGGCCGGGTTCACGACGGCGGTGGGGCTGCCGGTCACGGCCTGGCCGCCGATGGTGCTCCAGTCGCTCCAGGTCTTGGCCTTGTTGTCCCAGTAGTTGTGGCCGAGTTCGTTGCGGTTGCTGGTGGCGAAGAGTTCGACGGCGTCGGTGGCGGGGTTGTAGAGGGTGGTGGGGGTGCCGGTGAACTGCCAGTTGCCCAGGCCCCGGACGTCGTCCCAGCGGGAGCCGTTGGTGCTGTAGGTGTGGGTCATGTAGCCGTTCGTGTCCAGGGTGAACACCTCGGCGGTCTGGTTCGAGGGGTTGAACACGGCGACCGGGTTGGCCTTGAGCTTGAGGGCGCTGGGGATGACGCTCCAGCCGACCCACTTCCTGGTGCCCGGGTCCCAGTAGTTGTGGCAGAGCTCGCCGGTCTTGCCGATGGCGAACAGCTCGAGAGCCTTGGTGGCGGGGTTGTAGATCGTGGCGGGGATGCCGCTGAACTGCCAGTTCTCCAGGGTCGACCAGGAGCTCCAACCCTTGCCCTCGGTGTTGGAGGCGTGGGCGAGGACGCCGTCGGTGCCCAGGGCGAAGATCTCGGCGGTCTTGGAATCCGGGTTGTACACGGAGTTGACGACCGCGGAGGAGTAGTCGACCGCCTTGGACCACGTGGAGACGGTCTGCTGGACCCAGCCGGCGACGTCGTCGACGCGGCTGGAGGAGGCGCCGGTACGGGTCTCGGTCTCGCCGAGGCAGCCGCCCTGCCAGGAACGGGAGGCCACCGCGACGAGCTCGGCCTTGCCGTTCTTCTCCCGGATCGCGGGGGCGCCGGTGTCGCCCTTGCAGATCGCGGCGCCGCCGGTACCGGTGGTGCCGATGGCGGTTGCGGCGATGGTGTCGAGGGTGAAGGCCCCCGAGTGGAGCTTGTTCGGCACCCACTCGTCCTTGGTCCGGCCGTAGCCGGGCACGCGCAGGTTTTCACCGGTCGTGGGCGCGGTGGTCGCGACGGGGAGCGTCGCGACGCCGGTGACAGGGGTGGCAAGGCGCGCCATGACCAGGTCGCGGTCCTGACGGGTCACGAGTTCGGCCACGTCGACCGTCTTGTCGCCGACGGTTGCGGTGGTCTTCCACGTAGGGGCGCCCGTGGCCAGGGCCTCCGGCTGTGCCGGGTCGTCAGCGAAGCAGGACGCGGCGGTGATCACCCAGTACCGGTCGACCAACGCGCCGGTGCAGGCGCGCACGTTGTCGCCGATCGCCAGGCGGGCAGTGTAGGCGTACGTGCCGCCGGCGACCGCGTCGCCGGGGACGGCGCCGGCCGGGGATGCGGAGAAGGTAGTCAGCGCGCCGGCGACTGCGGCCGTTATCAGCACGCCCGCCCGCCGGGAGCGGGACGCAGTAGTGGTGTGGGACATGGAGAGGTTCTCCCCTGAAGGTATGGGACCCCGCCGGGCGGGCCTACCTGGGAGGGGCGGCCCGGCGGGAACGGGTTACAGGTTCGGCTCAGTCGGCCGGGGTGGCGGTAATGCCCTGGATGGCGCTGCTGGCAACGGGGTAGAAGCTGGTCCAGCTGCCGTCGGCCTTCTTGTCGGCGGTCCAAATCCGGTCGTCGCCGCTGATGGCGAACAGGTGGATGGTGTCGCCGATGGTGTGGCGCCC
The DNA here is from genome assembly GCF_040684355.1 of Kitasatospora sp. NPDC091276. Lineage (NCBI taxonomy): Bacteria > Bacillati > Actinomycetota > Actinomycetes > Kitasatosporales > Streptomycetaceae > Kitasatospora > Kitasatospora sp. NPDC091276. The sequence goes on from NZ_JBFBFU010000014.1 coordinate 220,548, forward strand.
CCGCGGCCAGGGCCTGCGGCTGCGCCGGGTCCTCGGCGAAGCAGGACGTCGCGGTCAGAATCCAGTTGCGGTCGACGAGCGCGCCGGTGCAGGCACGCTGGTTGTCGCCTATGACGATCCGGGCCGCGTAGGGCTACGCGCCGTCGGCGGCCGGCTCACCGGTGACGGCCTGTGCCGCGGGGATTGAGAAGGTCGCGATGACACAGGCGGCAGTGGCGGCCACACCGGCTCGTTGCCCAGCCAGGGCGGTCTTGGAGTACATGGTTCGTTCCTCGGATGAACAGAAGGGATCCGACAGAGACAGGCGGCCGACTACGGAGGACGGGGCGTGACACCCACCCGGCCACCGATTCGGCGGTGAACACCGCCTTCGAGAGGGCTACTTGGTGGCCGTGACTTCCATCAGCGTGTAATCACGCCCCTCCGGATCCGTGCTCGAACCAACGGGCGTCCACGTGTTCTTCTTCACCGTGAAAGAGGTCGTACTGGAGCCCGCCGTCGTGTTGATGGAGACGTTGTAGTCATTACCCCTGACTCCGGTGATCCGCGGGACCTCCAAGCTCAGATAGCCCTTGTCTCCGGTCATGCGGAGGCAGAAGTCCTGGAGGTCGCGGGCGAATACTCTGAGAAGTCCGGGCGTTCCATCGCAGGGAACGAGGGTGATGTGCCCGTCGCCGCGCTTCAGGACGACGCCGGTGTCGGCGAGCACGCGGTCGGCGCCCGGGTGCGTGAAGTCCTCCACGGCAACCGGCGGCAGATCGGCGCCCGCACCACCAGCACTGCTACCACCATCCGTGGCAGAGACCGCCGATATTCCCAGCGACATCGCCAGGACGGTTGCGGCACTCATGGTCAGCACCCTGGAGGATCTCATTTCAGCACACACCTATCCTTACCTTTTCATTCATGATTAAAACGGACAAGCTATCCTCTGTCGCCGTGAGACGACATTGAGGCAGGGCGACCTGGCCCCGCCCTGTCCTCGGTCGGCAAGCGTAATTGATACCACTTGACTGACTGTTGGCGCTTGAATTGCCTCCTCCTGGTGATGGTGACCGCAGGAGAACACCGCCAAATGTGGACAATAGCGACGACCTTGGGTGCCCGTCAGCCCACCTCTCTGACCGCCCAAATGAAGACCGTAGACTTTCCCTCCTGCTTGGTTTATGTGCGATCATGCCTGGCCATGACTAGATCTTCTGTACTCGCACTCAGGTGTCGAATTGATGACTTCGAGGGGAAATGAAAAGACACGGGATGGGGATACGCTTGAAAACTGGCCCGGGGCCTGCACCTTGGCGGCGCCTTGCGACGGGGCTCGCCGCCCTCGCACTGACCACAGGCATCATGAGCACCCCGGCCTTTGCGGAGAACGGGACAGCGGGGGCAGCCGGGCCGACGGCGAACAATCGCGCCCTGGCACTGGCTGAGTGGCGCTCCGGCGGTGAGACGGTCAAGGCTGCCGCCGAGCGAGCCCTGGCCGGAACCGATGAGCAGGTCGCTGCGTTTCTGGCAACCGAGCTGCCACGCGCCTTCCAGGACGACGAGCGGCTGAGGCTGCTTCAACTGGTCGGTGTCAGTGGTCCGGGCGTTCGGAAGGCCGCCGAGCCCGCCCTCGCCGGACAGAAGGATGTACACGCCTTCCTGGAGTCCGGCTGGAAGGCACCCTGGGTGGAGGACCAGCGGGCCTCCATTCTGAAGGCCATGTTCAGCGGCGGGGTCGCCGTGAACGAGGCCGGCAACAGGGCTCTCGACGCCCACACCACCGAGGCCTACACCGCCTTCCTCGGCGAGGGACTGCGCAAGGCGCAGCTCGAGGACGACCGGGTCCAGGTCCTGCGGCTGATGCACGTGGGCGGACCGAAGCTGCAGGCCGCGGGCAGCACCGCGCTCGACGGCGGCCCTGACGCAGTGCGGGAGTTCCTGGACACCGAGCAACACGTCGCCCGGGCCCAGGACCAGGAGTCCATGACGATCAGCCAACTGGTCGAGGACGCCCGTCAAGCCAGCCAGCGGGCGAAGGCGGAAACGGAGTCCGCCAAGGAGGCGTCAGGCCGGGCGGTGGACGCCGCCCGGCTGGCCAAGGAGGCGGCCCAGCGGGCCAAGGACGAGACAGCCGCGGCCCAGAGTTCGACCCAGGACGCGTCCGCTGCGGCCGGACGGGCCGCTTCGGCCGCGGAGAGCGCCGCCACTGCGGCGAGCACTGCCGTCACTGCCGCCAACAACGCCAGCAACGCCGCTCGCACCGCAGCCGCAGCGGCGTCTTCCGCGGCTGCCGCCTCGGCTGCGGCTGGGCGCGCCGCCGCACGCGCCTACGATCAGGCGAGCGCTGCCGCCAAGGACAAGAACCAGGCGAATGCGGCCAAACAGGCTGCGAAGGATGCCCGGGACGCGGCGCTCGGTGCAACCAACGCGGCAAAGGCCGTGTTCTCCGCTTTGACGGCGATGAAGGAGGCGCTGAACGCCGGCGCCGCGGCTTTCAGCGCGAGTGACCACGCTGCCGCCGCCTCACAAGCGGCGTCCGAGGCCGGCTCGATGGCCAACGTCTCGGCTGCCGAGTCCCGCCACGCGAAGATCGCGGCCGACCGGGCCAAGCGTGCGGCGGCAACCGCTCGGAGCGCCGCAACGTCGGCCCAGGCCGCCGCGCAGCAGGCGATGACCGCTGCCGACGAGGCCAAGACCGCAGCCGAGAAGTCCGCGGCTCACGCGAACGCCGCCGCGGCGGCGGCCGAGGACGCGGCAGCGCAGGCCGGACAGGCCGGCGATTGGGCCGGTCTGGCGACCAAGCACGCCGAGGCTGCCCTCACTGCGGCCGACAATGCGACCACTGCGGCCAACCAGGCAGAGTCGGTCGAGGCCACAGCCAGGGTCACCGAGACGAGCACGCGGGAAGCCAGCACCGCGCTCGCCGTGCTGGCCGCCGAGGAGGAAGCCCGCCAGGAGGCCGCGTCGCAGGCGAAGGTCGAATGGGAGCGAGCCGAGACAGCACGGCAGGATGAGGACACCAAGCGCCTGCTGGCCGAGGCCACCGCGTCGGGAACCGCTTCGGCTACAGCTGTACTGAAGGGGCGGCAGGCCGCGGTCCGGCTGTTGAGCACCGGAGCGCCGTGGACCTCTGCGGCCGCCGAGTATGCACTGGTCGGTGGAGATGTCGACGTTAAGCAGTGGCTGAGCACCGGGCGCAGGCAGGCTGCCGCTCAGGACGACCACAGCAAGATCTCGCATCTGGCCACCAGCCAGGTCACCGCGCTCCGAACCGCCGCTGAGAAGGCGTTGTCCGATACAGCGGAGGTTCAGGCCGCGTTCCTGGAGTCCGGCCAGTACAGCGCCATGCGGGACGAGTACCGGGCGCAGGTCCTTGTCTTGATGAACGCGGGCGGTCCGGCCGTGCAGAAGCAGGGCAGTGCCGCCTTGGACGCCGGAACCCCGGAGGCCCTGCGTGCCTTCCTGGCCGCCGGTCAGTACACGGCCCGTCGGGAGGACGACCGGGCCGAAGCACTGAAGTTGATCTACGCCAGTTCACCTCGCGTCCAGGCTGCTTCTCAGGCGGCGATGGCCGCGCCCAACGCCATGCTGCGGGACTTCATCGCCCACGGCCAGTACGAGATCGCTAAACAGGACTACCAGGACGCTGTCCACATCGCCGAAGTGCGCCGCATGGTGGCCGACGGAAAGGTGCTGGCCGCCAACGCCCGTCAGGATGCGGCGGAAGCCGCAAGTGCGGCCGCCACCGCCCGTGGCGCGGCGGCCGAGGCTGCCGGCTATGCCCAGCAGGCCTCCGATGCCGCAACCGCTGCGCAAAAGGCTGCTGCCGACGCGAAGAAGTCCGCAGTCGACGCCGAGCAGTCCGCTAAGAGTGCCGTCGACTCCGTAAAGCGGGCCAAGGCCGCGGCCACCTCGGCGAGCAACTCGGCGACAGCAGCACAGAAGTCTGCGAGTTGGGCCAGTACTTCGGCCGCGCACGCCAAGGTCTACGCGCAGATGGCCCGTGTCTCTGCAGAGCAAGCACGACAGTCCGCTCTCGCGGCCAACCAGAGTGCACTCGAGGCCATGGCCGTGGGGCGCGAGGCGTGGGAGTCTGCGAACGCTCTCGTCAAGAAGGAGCAGGAGGAGCGCCGCAAGCAGGAGCAGAACGGAGCCCAGCCGGGCACCAATCCTCCGAACGACTCTCCCCCTGTAGGCTCGGGCATCGGTTTCATCTCTGCCTATCCGGCGGGCACCAACGTCATCGAACTCGGTGGCGTCTGTTACGTCAACGGGTACGCGCTGAACAATCCGTTGTGGGACTGCGGGGGAATCGCGTCGAGTTTCGACAAGTGGCTGCTGGAGAACGGTGGTGACGTCGACTGGCGGATGATCGAGTTGAGGCCTGACTCGGTGATGATGCCTAACCTTCTCATGACGTACTGCGAGCACAGTCTCGGTTTCGGTATGAAGCCGTACCGCGCCATGTGCGGCGACGACATGGTGAAGAAGCTGAAGGCCGACGGCGGGTTCGTCACCTTGCAGATGCAGGAAGCCAGCGTCCCGAAGTCCTTCCTCAAGCCCCTCCTCAGGCAACTCGGCATCAGGACGAGCATGACCCTGCGCGAGCTGTCTCTGCTCAGCCCGCGTTACCAGGCCGTGCTCAAACTGACTCAGACTCAAATAGACGATCTGGTATCGGCCTACGTCAGGTTCAGGCCCCTCGCCGACGAGCTCGCAGCCGCGGGAAAGCTCGGCCCTAGTGCTATCCCGAGCGCAGTGGCGCGCATGGCCGATGGCTGGAAGCGCTATGGAGGCCTGACGAGGGAGCAGTTCGTCGGGAAATACTGGAACCCGCAGGCCTGGACCGACGCGGCTGGTAAGGTCCACGCTGGATGGAACTACCCGAAGGAATATGCCATCGAAGGAACGAAGCGCCTGCTCGCCAAGGGTGAGATCAAGGCGGGTGAGGTCTGGGACCGATTCGGTGAGAGCAACGGTAGGTGGCTGTCCCCGGCCTCCGAGAATGCTTCGTTCGCCCAACGGGCGATTCCGCCCGACAGTATGTCGCTGCAGTACTATCGCTACAAGTGGGCCAAGGATCTCGATGAGGCTGCGGGTGCGGTCGAGCGGAGCAAGGTGGCGGGGTGGTTCGAACAGCCGGGAGGCGCCACCCAGTTCAAGCTGCAGAAGTCCGTCCAGGAACTCTGCATCGAGGGGTACCTCGTCTTCGAGAACGGAATGAAATGCGCATGAATCGTCACCAGCTCCTGGAACGCCTGAACGAGGCGGGGGTGAGCAATCGCTTCTATGGGATCAGCACTCGGGATCTGTCGACGTTCGACCACCTGCTGGAGGCCGTCCCCATCCTCGTAGAGGGCACCGACGGCCGGTGGTCGATCGATGTCTGGGAGCGTGGCGAGCACTGGGTAAAGGCGAGCTTCGAATCGGAGGAGGAAGCATGTTCCCACCTCTATGCCGACGTCATGAGGCAGTGGGAGATCTACCGCTCTCGGTGAGTTCACCGCCTCCTCCGACCACGGCTGACGGCGCGGAAAGAGACCTTCGACGCGAGTCGGCTTCGGACGGTCGATAAGCCGGGCACGCCCGGTTCGGACCTTCCGGACCGGGCGCTTCCCACCGTCTTCGTGAACGACCGGCCGAGGAGCCCCGCCAGGCGATCTGGCTGGGCTCCTTCGTGTCCCTCGTGGCCGCGCCCGGGCTGTCGTGACCCCGGTCTGACCTCGCTTACGCCACTGCTGGCGCTAGGCCGCGTATTCGGTCGTGATCAATGGGTTCGGGTGAGGTCCTTGATCCAGATCATTGCGCCACGGAGGTGGAGGCCTGCGAGGTAGCTGTCCGGGGTCTTGTCATACCGGGTCGCGATGCCTCGCCAGGCCTTCAGCTTGTTGATCAGGCG